>JAGRMT010000140.1:2473-15469 GCA_020441125.1 Roseivivax sp. | reverse complement strand
TGGCCGAGAAGATGCCCAGCTCGGTAAAACTCGGCTCGCGGTTCAGAATACGCAGGATCTCGGCATATTCCTCGGGTTTGATCCCGTGGCTTGCGATCAGCTCTTCGGTGATGGCGGGCTCTTGCATCGGCGAACGCTCCCTTGTGCTGGGCGCTCTTTACGGCAGGGGGAGCGGGATGGGAAGAGACGCGCCCGCCGCATCTGCGCGCAGACGTGTAAAAAAAAGGCCGAGCACAAAGCTCGGCCGAAGTCCAACAGGGAGGTTGAAGATGATGCGCGGTTGAGCGCTTCATCGTTCAATTGATGAATTATTCATCGGCGGCTCATCAATCAAGGGATATCATGCCGCACGTGCAGCATTCCCGGTATGACCGTGGCGCATAGCGCGCGGTCAGTCGTCCTGACGGGACATCAAACTGCGGCGATGGGCGATGATTTCTTCCTGAACGAAATCCCGGAACGCCGCTATGCGCTTGGATTGGCGCAATTCTTCGGGATAGGCAAGAAAAACCGGTACCTCGTTGCTTTCGATCTCGGGCAGCACACGCACGCACGAGGGGAAATCCTCGATGATGTAATCGGGCAACACACCAATTCCGAGGTTCGACAGCACCGCCTGCAACACGCCGAAGTAGTTGTTCACCGTCAGGGTGGACCGGACGTTAAAGGTTAATAGCTCTTGCACCAGGCTGGCGCCCGCCGCCACCTGGGCCGAACGCGGATTCTGGCAGATCAGCCGGTGTTCGGAAATGTCGGCAACCTCTTCGGGCGTTCCGTTGGCGGCCAGGTACTCGGGCGACGCATAGAGCCGCATCCGCACCCCCATCAGCCGCTTGCGGATCAGGTCGGCCTGGCTGGGCTCTTTCATGCGGATGGCGACATCGGCCTCGCGCATGGGCAGGTCCAGCAGGCGTTCCTCAAGCATCAGGTCGATGTTCAGGTCGGGGTATTTTTCATAAAGCTTGGGCAGGCGCGGTGCCAGCCAGATGGTGCCAAAGCCAGTGGTGGTGGTCACCTTCAACTCGCCGAACACCTCTTCCTCGCTGTCGCGAATGCGGGCGGTGGCGGCGTCGATGCGTTTGACCATCGACTTGGTGGCGTCGAACAGAAGCTCGCCCTGTTCGGTCAGAATCAGTCCGCGTGCATGGCGGTGAAACAGCGTGGTGTTCAGCGACTCTTCCAGCGCCCGAACCTGACGCGACACGGCAGACTGCGACAGGTGCAGCGTCTCGCCGGCATGGGTCAGGCTGCCGGCATCGGCCACCGAATGAAATATCCGCAACTTGTCCCAGTCCATGCCGACAACTTTCCTGATGTCCGTTCCGCGCTTCGCGAAATAATGAATAACGTATCCCAACCTCAAACTTAAGGTGTGGTTTGACGGTACAATATTCTAGTCAGGTCAACAAAATTGACCTATTATTATGACAGAATGCCGCACAAATATGCGCCGGGAGGAACAAGATGAATAGCCCAATCGTATCGCTGGACGACCGGTTCAACTTGGAAAAATCGCCGGTGCTGCTGAATGGCACCCAGGCGCTGGTGCGATTGGTGTTGATGCAGAAGGCGCGCGACGCCGCGGCGGGGTTGAACACGGCGGGCTATGTCACCGGCTATCGCGGCTCGCCGTTGGGGGCGGTGGACCAGCAGATGCGCCGGGCCGAAAAGTTCCTGACCGCCGCGGACATCAAGTTCAACGAGGGCCTGAACGAGGATCTGGCCGCAACCGCGCTGTGGGGCAGCCAGCAGGCCGAGTTGCGCGGTGAGGGCAAGTTCGATGGCGTTTTCGGTCTGTGGTACGGCAAGGGCCCTGGTGTGGACCGTTCGGGCGACGTGATGCGCCACGCCAACATGGCGGGCACGTCCAAGTTCGGCGGCGTTCTGATGGCCATGGGCGACGATCACACCGGTGAAAGCTCGACCGTGCTGCATCAATCCGAATGGGCGCTGGTGGATGCCTACATGCCGGTAGTGTCACCGGCAGGGGTGCAGGAAATTCTCGACTACGGGCTGTACGGCTATGCGCTCAGCCGCTTTGCCGGCGTCTGGGTCGGGTTGAAGACGATGAAGGACACGGTCGAGGCGACAGCGGTCGTCGATGGCCGGCCGGACCGGATGCAGATCGTCACGCCCAGTTTCGACATGCCTCCGGGCGGGCTGAATATCCGGCTGACCGACACGCCGCACGCGCAGGAAGCGCGGATGATCGACTTCAAGCGCTTTGCCGCCGAGGCGTTCAGCCATGCCAACAAGATGGACAAACGCATCTGGGGCAAGCCGGGGGCCAAGATCGGCTTTGTCGCCGCCGGCAAGAACTGGCTGGATCTCGTGCATGCTCTCAGCCTGCTGGGCATCGACCAGGCCGAGGCCGAGAGGCTGGGCATCACCACCTACAAGGTGGGCCAGACCTTCCCGCTGGACATGCGCGGGTTCCACGACTGGGCCGAGGGGCTGGAACTGATCGTTGTGGTCGAGGAGAAGCGCAAGCTGATCGAGGTGCAGGTCAAGGAAGCGATCTTCGACGACCGGCGCGGAAGGCGTGTCTATGGCTGGCACAAGGGCGGCGGGGCCGGCTCGATGCATGGTACCGAGTTGTTCCAGACGCAGGGCGCGCTGGACCCGGTGATGATCGCGCAGAAGCTGGGCGCCATCCTGGTGGAAGAAGGCCGCGGTACCGACCGGATCAAGGCGGCGTTGACCGCATTGGACGAGGCCAAGCGGGCCGACAACGCCGAGGACATCGCCGCGCGCATTCCGTATTTCTGCTCGGGCTGTCCGCACAACACCTCGACCAAGGTACCCGAGGGCAGCCGCGCCTATGCCGGGATCGGCTGTCACTACATGGTGCAGTGGATGGACCGCTCTACCATCGGCTTTACCCATATGGGCGGTGAGGGCGCCAACTGGATCGGCGAGGCGCCGTTCTCGAAGCGCGGGCATGTGTTCCAGAACCTGGGCGACGGCACGTACAACCACTCGGGCGTGCAGGCAATCCGTGCCGCGCTCGCCTCGGGCGTCAATATCACCTACAAGATCCTGTTCAACGACGCGGTGGCGATGACCGGCGGTCAGCCGAACGAAGGCGGTCTGACGCCGCAGCGCATAGCGGCCGAGCTGGTGGCGATGGGCGTGCCCAACGTGGCGGTCGTCTATGACGAAAAGGAAGATATCGACCTGGCAGCCTTCCCCAAGGGTGTGTCCACCCATGAACGCGCGATGATGGATGCGGTGCAAAAGGATTTGGCGCAGAAGACCGGCGTCAGCGCCATCGTCTATGTCCAGACCTGCGCGGCAGAGAAGCGCCGCCGCCGCAAGCGCGGCAAGTTCGCCGATCCCGACAAGCGCGTTTTCATCAACACCGACGTCTGCGAAGGCTGCGGCGATTGCGGTGTGCAGTCCAACTGCGTCTCGATCGTGCCGGCGGAAACCGAGCTGGGCCGCAAGCGCGCGATTGACCAGTCTTCGTGCAACAAGGACTACTCTTGCCTGAAGGGGTTCTGCCCCAGCTTCGTCACGCTGGAAGGCGCGCAGGTCAAGAAGGCCGCCACCGCCAAGCTGGACCTGCCGCATCTGCCGCAACCGGCACTGCCTGCGATCAACGGCACCTGGAACCTGGTGATCACCGGAGTCGGCGGCACCGGGGTGGTGACGCTGGGTGCGGTTCTGGCGCAAGCGGCGCAGATTGACGGCAAGGGTGCGGCGATGATGGAGATGGCCGGCCTGGCGCAGAAGGGCGGCGCGGTGCATATCCACCTGCGCCTGGCCAACAAGCCGTCCGACATCAGCGCGGTTCGGGTCGCCGTGGGCGAGGCTGACGCGCTGATCGGGGGCGATCTGGTGGTCAGCGCCGGGTCCAAGACGCTGGGCCTGACCCGCACGGGGCGTACCGGCGCGGTGGTCAACAGCCACGAAATCATCACCGGCGAGTTTACCCGCAATACCGAATTCTCGCTGCCGACGGACCGGCTGACGCTGGCGCTGACGGCCCGGATGAAGGACCGTGTCGCGCTGTTCGACGCGACCGAGCTGGCGCGGGTGGCGATGGGCGATTCGATCTTCTCCAACATGATGATTCTGGGCGCCTCCTGGCAGCAGGGACTGGTGCCGCTGAGCCACGAGGCGATCGTTCAGGCGCTGGAGCTGAACGGCGCCGCAGTCGAGAAGAACAAGCGTGCCTTCGAGATCGGCCGTTGGGCAGTGCTGCATCCTGAAGAGGCGGCCCGGCTGGCCGCGCCCAAGGTGGTGGCATTGCCGAAATCGCTGGCAGACAAGATCGCGTTCCGCGCGGATCACCTGACCGCCTACCAGGGCAAGCGGCTGGCGCGGCGGTATCGCAAGCTGGTCGATGGCATCACCGATGCCAGGGTTCAGGAGGCGGTCGCCAAGGGCTATCACAAGGTACTGGCCTACAAGGACGAATACGAGGTCGCCCGGTTGCACCTGGAAACGCGCGCCAAGGTGGCCGAGGCGTTCGACGGCGATCCGAAGATGACGTTCCACCTGTCGCCGCCGATCCTGTCGCGGCCCGGCCCCGACGGTCGCCCGGCCAAGAAGGCCTATGGCGAAGGGATGCTGCGTACCTTCGGGCTGTTGGCCCGGCTCAAGGCGCTGCGCGGTACATGGTTTGATCCGTTCGGCCGCACCGACGAGCGCCGCGCAGAGCGCGCCCTGATCCGACAGTACGAGGCGGACATGGCCGCGGTGCTGCCCGCACTGACGCCGGCGACCCGCGACGCGGTGATCGCGCTGGCCGAGCTGCCGTTGCAGATCAAGGGCTTTGGCCCGGTGAAACTGGCGAACCTTGGCAAGGCCGAGAAGCGGCGCGAAGAGTTGTTGGCGGTGATCCGCTCTGGCGGGGTGGCAGCGCAGGCCGCGGCGGAGTGACGAGTCACGGTTTCTTCGCGGCGCTGCTACATAATTCGCAGACCCGATTCTGAGACGACGCGCTACGATGTCCGACAAACGCCAGGTAGCCCGCGATATCAGCTACGCCTATTCCGCCCGCACGCGGACCGGGCGGGCGATGATCCGGCTGATGGAAAACGCCACCGGCCGGATCAGCCTGATCCGCCGCGCCGACGGCTATGCCGAGGAAGTCGCCAGCGGGCGCAACTTCTGGCAAGTCATGGTAGAGCGCTATGGCCTGCAGCTAGAAGTCATCGGCGGGTCGCTGGACAACATACCGCGCGAAGGACCGCTGATCGTCATCGCCAACCATCCCTATGGCATCCTGGACGGGATGATGCTTGGGCATATCCTGTCGTTGGTTCGCGGTGATTTCCGTATCCTGGCGCACAAGGTCTTCCGCAAGGCCGAGGATCTTGACCGGGTCATCCTGCCTGTCAGCTTTGACGAAACAAAGGAAGCGGTGCAGCAAAACCTTGAGACGCGCCGGATCTCGCTGGAGTACCTGGGGCAGGGCGGCTGCATCGGCATCTTTCCCGGCGGCACGGTATCGACCGCGGCCAAGCCGTTTTCGCGTCCGATGGATCCGGGCTGGCGCGGTTTTACCGCGCGCATGGTTGCCAAGAGCGGCGCGGCGGTGGTGCCGATCTACTTTGATGGCCATACCAGCCGGCTGTTCCAGCTGGCCAGCCATTTGCACACCACCCTGCGCATGGGCCTGCTGATCCAGGAGTTCCGCAAGCGCGTCGATACGCCGGTGCGCGTGGTGATCGGACAGCCGATCGCGCGGGCCGAATTGCAGGCGCGGGCAAAAGACGCGCGTGCGATGATGGATTTCCTCCGCAAAGCGACGTATGAGCTGTCGCCGACCCCGTTTGCCAATTACGACTACGGGTTCGAATTCGAGGAAAAGCACAAGGCGCGGGTCTGACGCGCGCCGCAGGAAAGGTCCCGACATGGCAGTGGGTGTATTCGACAGCGGGCTGGGCGGGCTGACGGTGCTGGACGCGGTGTCCAAGCGTCTGCCCGACGTTCCCTTCGTCTATTTCGGCGACAACAAGCACGCGCCTTATGGCGTGCGCGATGCCGATGACATCTACAATCTGACCTGCGCCGCGACAGAGCGGTTGTGGGATGCCGGGTGCAACCTGGTCATCCTGGCCTGCAACACCGCCAGCGCTGCCGCGCTGCGCCGGATGCAGGAAAGCTGGGTGCCGCGCGACAAGCGTGTTCTGGGCGTGTTCGTGCCACTGATCGAGGCGCTGACAGAGCGGCGCTGGGGCGACAACTCTCCACCGCGCGAGGTGGCCGTCAAGCACGTGGCGCTGTTTGCCACTCCGGCCACGGTGCGCAGCCGCGCCTTCCAGCGGGAACTGGCGTTCCGCGCCATCGGCGTCGACGTCGAGGCGCAGGCCTGCGGCGGGTTGGTCGATGCGATCGAGGAAGGCGACATGATCCTGGCCGAGGCGCTGGTGCGCAGCCATGTCGATGCGCTCAAGCGCAAGATGCCCGAGCCGCAGGCGGCGATCCTGGGCTGCACCCATTACCCGCTGATGGAAGAGGTCTTTCAGGATGCGCTGGGCCCCGATGTTTCGGTCTATTCGCAGGCCAGCCTGGTGGCCGAGTCGCTGGCCGACTACCTGAAACGGCATCCGACGATGATCGGCAGCGGAACGGAGTCGATGTTCCTGACCACTGGCGATCCGCGCCGCGTGTCGGACCGCGCCACCCAGTTCCTTCGACGCAAGATCACCTTCACCGCCGCCTGAACCGGCCCGGGCGTGCGTCTGCCGGGCGCCGGCTGGGCTACGACCCACCCTGCGCCCACGCCCCGCGGCAAATCGCCAACGCCCTTCTAACCGCGCCGCCGAAGCGTTATATTCTGCCGCAAGGTTAGGGGAGAACCGGCATGGCGCTGAAATCGCTGAAAAAGAAACGGCGCATCCAGGTGATCGCGGTCGCGGCCGTGGCGCTGATCGTATCCACCGGGTTGATCGGCTACGCGTTGCGCGACGGCATCAACTTCTTCCGCTCACCCAGCCAGGTGATTGCCGAGCCGCCAAGCGAGCGGGAAGTGTTCCGCATTGGCGGGCTGGTCGAGGAAGGCTCGCTGGTACGCGGGCAGGGTGAAAGCATCAGCTTCCGCGTCACCGACGGCGGTGCCACGGTGCCCGTGGTGTTCACCGGCGTGCTGCCCGACCTGTTCGGCGAAAAGCAGGGCATGGTCGGCACCGGCCGTTATGTCGATGGCGTGTTCCAGGCGACCGAGATCCTCGCCAAGCACGACGAGACCTACATGCCCAAGGAAGTGGTCGACGCGCTGAAGGAACAGGGCGTGTACCAGGCGCCCGACAGCTGAGGGCGCCGCGCGCCGCGGCGTCGCGGCTTTAACCTTTCGACCGCCACAGTTTGCCTTGTCGAGACAACAGACAGAGGCATTCATGTCAGATTCCGAAACCGACGTCTTCCGCCTGGCCGAAGAGATCGTCGCCCGCGAAGGCGGCTTCGTGAACGATCCCGATGATCCCGGCGGGGCGACCAATCGCGGCGTGACGCTTGGCACGCTGCGCGGGCTGGGCCGCGATATCGACGGCGACGGCGATGTCGACATCACCGATCTGCGGCGTCTTTCCCGGGCGCAGGCGGCCGCCATCTTTGTAGAACATTACTACCGGCGGCCCAACCTGGCGGCGCTGCCCGGACCGCTGCAACCCTCGGTGTTCGACATGTACGTCAACGCCGGGGCGCAGGCGGTTCGGCTGCTGCAGCGGTTGCTGGGGCGGATGGGGCTGAGCGTTACGGTCGATGGGGCCATCGGCCCCGAGACGGCAGCGGCGGCGCGGGCCGCCCTGGCACAGGCGCCCGATCACCTGGTCGACGCCTACGGGATCGAGCGGCGCTCGTACTACCTGTCGCTGGCCGACCGTCGCCCGCCGTTGCGCAAGTTCGCGCGCCGGCGCGACGGCGGCAAGGGGGGCTGGGTGCTTCGGGCCGAGCGATTCATCGCGCCGCGCTATCATATGACAGAGGCCGAATTCCGCGCCCGGGTGGCGGCATGGGGCTGATCGAGCGGCTGTTCGCCCTGGCCTTCGGGGGCGGCAACGTGGTGCGCGACACCGCCGAGGTGTTCCGCGTCAACGCCGAGGCGCAGGCGAGCCGCGATACCACGGCGCAAATGGCGGCGCTGCGCCAGTTCGCCGCCGAATTCGCCCCGCCACAGCGCGGCTGGTTCGACCGCCTGATGGATGCGCTCAACCGGGTGCCGCGCCCGGCGCTGGCGCTGGGAACGTTGGCGCTGTTCGTCTCGGCCATGGTCGACCCGGTTTGGTTCGCCGCGCGGATGACCGGCATCGCGCTCGTGCCCGAGCCGATGTGGTGGCTGCTGGGGGCGATCGTCAGCTTCTACTTCGGCGCGCGCCATCAGGCCAAGGGGCAGGCTTTCCAGCGCGAGATCGCCCAGACCATGGCAAGTGCCGTGCCGGTGGTGCTGGAAACCGTGCGCGGGATCGAGGCGCTGGACGCAGCGCCCGCAGAAGACGCAGCCGGGCTGGGGACCGAGACCAACCCGGCGCTGCGCGACTGGCGCGCGGCGGTCGCGCAGGACGCCGGCTAGCCGCCGGCCGGGCGCGACAATGTGAACGGCGGGCCGGCGCGGATTTGCTTGGCCCGCCAGCGGCGCCCCCGTATAACGGGCGGCATGATTACAGAACTCGGACACTTCGCCCTGATCCTGGCCTTCCTCGTGGCCATCGTGCAAACCGTCGTGCCGCTTGTCGGCGCTCATCGGCGCTGGCCGGGCTGGATGGCGCTGGCAGAGCCGGCGGCGACAGTGCAATTCCTGCTGATAGGATTTGCCTTCGCAGCCTTGACCCATGCCTTCGTGACATCGGATTTCACGCTGCGCGTGGTGGTGTCGAACAGCCATTCGGCCAAACCGATGCTGTACAAGATCAGCGGCGTCTGGGGCAATCACGAGGGCTCGATGCTGCTGTGGTCGCTGATCCTGTCGCTGTTCGGGGCGATGGCGGCTTGGTTCGGTGGCGCTCTGCCGCCCACGCTGAGGGCGCGGGTGCTGGGGGTCCAGGCCTCGATCGGGGTCGCGTTCCTGGCCTTCATCCTGTTCACATCCAACCCGTTTCTGCGCATGGCGATTCCGCCGTTCGACGGTGAGGATCTGAACCCGTTGCTGCAGGACCCGGGCCTGGCATTCCATCCGCCGTTCCTCTACCTCGGCTATGTCGGGCTTTCGATCTGCTTCAGCTTTGCCGTCGCCGCCCTGATCGAGGGGCGGGTCGATGCCGCCTGGGCGCGCTGGGTACGGCCCTGGACGCTGGCGGCCTGGGTCGCGCTGACCATCGGCATCGCGCTGGGGTCCTGGTGGGCTTATTACGAGCTGGGCTGGGGCGGTTTCTGGTTCTGGGACCCGGTCGAGAACGCATCGTTCATGCCCTGGCTGCTGGCCGCCGCATTGCTGCATTCCGCCATCGTGGTGGAGAAACGCGAGGCGCTGAAAAGCTGGACGATCCTGCTGGCGATCCTGGCCTTCGGCTTCTCTCTGATCGGCACGTTCATCGTGCGGTCGGGTCTTCTGACCTCGGTCCACGCCTTTGCCAATGACCCCGAGCGGGGCGTATTCATCCTGTTCATCCTGGTGTTCTTCACCGGTGGCGCGCTGACGCTGTTCGCTGCGCGCGCCGGCGCGATGGAGGCCAAGGGTGTGTTCGGGTTGGTCAGCCGGGAATCGGCGCTGGTGGTGAACAACATCCTGTTGGCGGTCGGCTGCTTTGTGGTGTTCACCGGCACGTTGTGGCCGATGTTTGCCGAGATGTTCTGGGATCGCAAACTGTCGGTCGGCGCGCCGTTCTTCGAGGCCGCCTTCACACCCTTCATGGTGGCGCTGGGGTTGATCCTTCCCATCGGCGCAATGCTGCCTTGGAAGCGGGCGCATGTCGGCCGCACGCTGCGGCAACTGGCGCCGGCGCTGATCCTGGCGGTGTTGCTGGCCGGATTGGTTTGGACGATGCAGACCGGGCGCAGCCTGTTGGGCCCGGTGGGCGTGTTCCTGGGCACCTGGCTGGTTTCAGGAGCCGTGGTCGACCTTCTGTCCCGGCTGGGCAGGGGGCGTGATCTGTCGCGCTTGCTGCGCCTGCCCCGGGCCGATTGGGGCAAGGCAGTTGCCCATTCCGGGCTGGGCATAACGATGCTGGGCATTTCGGGGCTGATGGCCTGGCAGGTGGAGGATATCCGCACCGTTCAGGTTGGCACGCCGTTCCAGGTCGGCTCTTACGAATTCCGCCTGACAGACGTGCAGCAAAACCGCGGGCCGAACTACTTTGCCACCACCGGCACGGTAGAGGTGACGCAGGCCGGCGCGGCGGTGGCAACGCTGTATCCCGAAAAGCGCAGCTATCCGGTGGCCCAGATGCCGACCACCGAAGCGGCGATCGACTATCGGTTCCTGCGCGATCTTTATGTGGTGATCGGCGATGAGCAGGACGACGGCGGCTGGGTGATGCGCACCTATATCAAACCGCTTGCCAACTGGATTTGGGCGGGCTGCCTGCTGATGGCACTGGGCGGCGGGCTGTCGCTAAGCGACCGGCGCTACCGCGTTGCCGCCGGTGCACGCAAGACGGCAATGCAAGGGGTGCCAGCGGAATGAAACGGCTGCTGATGATCCTGGCACTTGCGCTGGCGCCGCTGGCGCAACCAGCGCTGGCGGTACAACCGGACGAGATGCTGGCCGATCCCGCGCTTGAGGCACGGGCGCGCGAGATCTCCAAGGGATTGCGCTGCCTGGTCTGCCAGAACGAGAACATCGACGATTCGAACGCGTCTCTGGCGCGCGACCTGCGCATCCTGGTGCGCGAGCGTCTGACAGAGGGCGACACTGACGATCAGGTTCGCGCCTACCTGGTCGACCGCTACGGCGAGTTTGTGCTGCTGAAGCCGACTTCGGGCGGGGCCAACACGCTGTTGTGGCTGGCCGGGCCGATCCTGTTCGTGCTGGCCGCCGGTACCGGGGCGCTGTACATCCGCCGCAGGTCCACCGCCGAGCCGCGCACCGAGGCGGGCCTGTCCGAGGCAGAACAGGCACGGCTGGACGAGATCCTGAAGGACTGAGAGCGCCGCTTCCCCCGGCGCGCGAAGTGTGGTAGGCAGGCCTCGGTCCGCAGTTCACCCAGGCACCGCTCTCGGCTAAACCTGCGCTTTGTCATCAGACTGGACATCCCTGGCGGATACCCGTGAACAAGAGCGGTTCTTCACCCCGGCACCGGGCCGTATCCGTGACAAGAGGTGAGCCATGTCGCGTGACGTGATCCAATTGACCATCGACGATGTGTCGCAATTTGCCAAAACCCTGCGTGGGGCGCTGCCACAGGCTCCGGGGCACCTGGAGATGCTGGGGCATATCGCCCGCGCCGCCGGGTATCGCAACTTTCAGCACCTGCGGGCGCGCAACGAGCCGACGCCGCAATACGACCGCCGCAAGGTGGACAAGGCGCTGCGCCTGTTCGATGCGCAGGGCCGGATGCTGCGGTGGCCGGGCAAGACCGGGCAACAGGCGCTGTGCCTCTGGGCGATCTGGGCCCGTGTGCCGCCGCGCGAAACCATGACCGAGCGCCAGATCAGCGCGCATATCGACACGCTGACCGCGTTTCGTGATGCTGCCCAGATCCGCCGGGGCATGGTCGAGCATCGCATGGTCACACGCGACCTAGAGGGCCGCGCCTATCTGCGGCTGGAGCAGGCCCCCCCGCCCGAGGCGCGCGCGCTGATCGCGGCCGTCAGTGAACGGCAGCGCAGCGGCGCGGTCTGACGCCGCGTTCCGCTTTGCCATTGCCGCGCATGTGGTGTTTCATGCGCGGCAAACGCAGCAAGGACGCGCCCCATGATCTATGACACGATTTCTTACGAGCTGGCCGATGGCATCGCCACGATCACGCTGAACCGGCCCGAGGTGATGAATGCCCTGAACACCCAGATGCGGGCCGAGATCACCGACGCGATGCGCACCGCCGGGCGCGAGGCGCGCGTTGTCGTGCTGACTGGCACCGGTCGTGCGTTCTGTTCGGGCCAGGACCTGGGCGACCGGGCCAATGCCTCGAACCTGGATCTGGAGCGCACGCTGCGCGACGAATACCTGCCGATGCTGCATTCGGTCTATGACTGCCCGGTGCCGACGATCAGCGCGGTCAATGGCACAGCGGCCGGCGCGGGTGCCAACCTGGCGCTGTCGGCCGACGTGGTGATCGCCGCCGAGGGTGCCAGCTTCATTCAGGCGTTCACTCGTATCGGTCTGATCCCCGACGCCGGCGGAACCTGGTTCCTGCCGCGCCAGATCGGGCTGGCCCGCGCGATGGGCGCGGCGCTGTTCGCCGACAAGATCACCGCCCGTCAGGCGGAAAACTGGGGAATGATCTACGAGGCGGTCGAGGATGACGCCTTCGACGCGCATTGGCGCAAGCGCGCGGCGCATCTGGCCAAGGGCCCCAGTGCCGCCTACGCGCGGGTCAAGCAGGCGATGCTGGCTTCCTTCGGCAACTCCCTGGAAGAACAACTGGCGCTGGAAGGCCGGCTTCAGGGCGAATGCGGCAAGACGCGCGATTTCAAGGAAGGCGTCGTCGCCTTTCTGGAAAAGCGTCCGCCGCATTACGAAGGCCGCTGAGCGGCGGGCCGTCAGGCCCCCCGCGTATCGGGAAGCGAAATGTTTGCCACCTGTTCGGCGATCGGATCGTTGGACAGGGGGTGAATCTCGGGCCGGTACGTGGCCGGGTCGCGCACCGCGTGCCAGATCCCCTTGCGATATACCTCCAGCCCCGAAAAACCGGCCTTGTAGCCCATCTTGGGGCTGCCCGGCACCCAGTAGCCCAGGTACACATACGGCAGGCCGTTCTCGCGCGCGATCTCGATGTGGTCGAGGATCATGTAAGTGCCAAGGCTGGCTGACTGCTGGCCCGGCTCGTAAAAGCTGTAGACCATCGACACTCCGTCATCGAGCATGTCTGTCAGGCTGACGGCGGTCAGTTGGCCCTTGGTCGAGTATTCGACCACGCGCGTGCGGATCGGGGTTTCCTCGATCATCGC
>JAGRMT010000140.1:0-2463 GCA_020441125.1 Roseivivax sp. | reverse complement strand
CCATATCGGCCATGCCGCCATCGGCGTGGCGGCTGTCCAGGTAGCGGCGGAACAGGTCGAACTGGTGTTCGGTCGCCCAGGGACTGGTGGCGCGGCGCGACAGGTGGGCGTTGCGGCGGATGGTGCGGCGCTGGGTCCGCGTCGGCTCGAACGCGGCAACGTCGATGCGTGCCGACAGGCAAGACGAACATTCCGAGCAGGACGGCCGGTAAAGCACGTTCTGCGACCGGCGAAAGCCCTGCTTGGACAGGCTGTCATTCAGCTTTTCCGAGTTGCTGCCTTGCAGGGCCGTGAACAGCTTGCGCTCCATCCGGCCGGCCAGGTAGGGGCAGGGCTGGGGCGCAGTCACGTAGAACTGCGGGGCGAGTGGCAGCGAGTGGCGCATGTCAAAATTGTCCCGGTTACAGGTCGGAACGTTAGCAATCCCGATTTATTCCGCCAAGCCCCGAACATGGCATTTTGGCGGCAATTCGCTAGGCCGCCAAACGCTTTTTACATAATCGGCATGGGTTCGCCTCAGGCCCGGCGGTTCACCATGGCCGTGCCCAGCGCCATATCGGTCAGGCCCTGGCGCCGTTCGCTGCTGAGCATCAGCACGATCGAGACGATCTGGATCAGCGGCAGCGACATCGAGACGGTGTAGCCAAGCGTGTGCAGCAGCGCCAGGCCGAAGTCCAGACGGCGGCCGTAGGCGTCGCGCAGCTCGATCGACATCATCCGCATCCCCCAGGTGGCCGAACCGCCGGCGATGGTCGCCAGGCGATAGACAAAGCCCACCATCAGGAACAGCACCGGCAGGAAGAACAGCCCGACGAAGGCGGTCATCACCACCGCGGGCACCACCAGCGCCAGGATGAACACCGCGTCGATCACCCAGGCGATCAGGCGCTTGGCGGGAACGTCGCGATAGAACTCCGGCTGGGTTTCCGGGTCGGGCAGGTGGTCGGTGGGGTGATAGCTCATGTAGGTCATCGTATCCTCGCTCATGGCGCATGGCCCCACAAGGGGGCCATGCCGGGGGTGTGCGGGATCAGGCGTCCTGATCGGCGTCTTCGCGGGCCTTGCGGTTGGCGTCGGCGCGTTCGTCCATGAACTGGTCGAACTCGGCCTTGTCCTTGGCGGCACGCAGGCGCTCCAGGAAGGCTTCGAACTGTTCCTGTTCATCCATCAGACGCTTCAGTGTCTCGGACTTGTAGGCGTCGAACGCGGTATTTCCGCTCGGACGCATGGCGCGGAAGTTCATGTGGTATTCCGAACCGTGGCGGTGCTTGCGGCAACCTTTGTTGAACATGCGTTTGCTCCAGATCATGTAGAAGAGAAGGGCCAGGCCAACCGGCCAGAAGAACACGAAGCCAAGAACCATGGCTGCGATCCAGGCGCCTTTGCCCTTGCTGTCGAGCCACGCCTCGCTGCGCGAAAACCAACCGGCGTTGGCAGGAAGCGGGATATTCGTTGCGGCAGTGGTCATGTCGGTCTCCGATGTATGCGTTTCGATGTGAATGCCTTTCACATTACAACAGATCGGAAGCCGGCCTCCCCATTGCAAGAGGCTATGTGAAAGATTTTTACATTAATCGAAATTACCGATACTTAACAACGGCTTGCATCCTGAATATCAGGTGGCGGAAGGGCCCGTTATTCGGTATCGGTGCCGCGCAGCGCGAGGATCGCGACAATCCCAACCACTGCCAGGCCGGCCACAGCCACGTTCAGCGGCTGCCAGTTGGCGACGATCACCCCGACCAGCGCCCAGATGATCGTCAGCCCGTATTCCGGGGCGCGATGCAGCCGGTATTGCACCGTCACTGCGATGGCCAGGCAGATCGACAGCGCGATCAGCGCCGAGATCGTGCCGGGCAGCCAGCCATAACCGGCCAGCAACAGCCCGATCGACACGCAACTGGCCGCGGTCAGCCAACCGCTGTAGACAGCAACCGGGCTGATCTGAACCCAGCGGTCGGAATCTCCGGCGCGGAACAGGGCCAGCAAGGCGGTGCCCAGCATCGCCCAGATCAGCACCGTTGCCGCCACCGGCGACAGTTGCGCCACTCCCAGCCAGCCCGCGCCCATCGCCAGGCTGACGAACAGCAGCGGCCGCATCGGCGCCCAATCCTCGTCGTCGGCGCGGCGCAGCAGGCCGAAACCGGCACCCAGCACCAGCCAGGCGTAGATCAGCCCCCAGATGGCAAAGGCATAGCCCGCCGGCTGAACCGGCGGCTTGTCTTGCGGAACGGGGAACTGGTCTGGTGTGAAACCGGTGAAGCCGGGAAAAATAAGCGGAGAGGCGGCGAAGACGATCGCCGCCACCAGAACCAGGATTGCCCAAACCCGCCGCATCGGATCAGACCAGCGTGCCGTCGGCGGTCAGCCGGGTCTTGCCGCGCAGCCAGGGATGCAGCGCCGCCGGCAGCTCGACAGAGCCGTCGGCCTGCTGACCATTCTCCAGCACCGCGATCAGGCAGC
>JAGRMT010000139.1 GCA_020441125.1 Roseivivax sp. | reverse complement strand
AGTCGACCCTGATCAAGATCCTCTCGGGCGCCTACCAGAAGGACTCGGGCCAGATCCTGATCAACGGCAAGCCGGTCGAGATCCACAACCCGCGCGACGCCCGCGCCCACAACATCGAGACGATCTACCAGACGCTGGCCCTGGCCGATAACCTGGACGCCGCCTCGAACCTGTTCCTTGGGCGCGAGCTGACAGCCAACGGGCTGGTGAACGACGCCATGATGGAGGCCGAGACGCGCAAGATCATGGGCCGGCTGAACCCGAACTTCCAGAAGTTCAACGTGCCGGTCAGCGCCCTGTCAGGCGGTCAGCGCCAGTCGGTCGCCATCGCGCGGGCGGTCTACTTCAACGCCAAGATCCTGATCATGGACGAACCGACAGCAGCGCTGGGTGTGGAAGAAACCCGGATGGTCGCCGAGCTGATCGGTGAGCTCAAACNNTGGACGAACCGACCGCCGCGCTGGGTCCGCACGAGACGCAGATGGTGGCCGAGCTGATCGAAGAGCTGAAGGCGCAGGGCCTGGGCATCTTCCTGATCGAGCACGACATCCACAACGTGATGAAACTGTGCGACCGGGCCAGCGTGATGAAGAACGGCGAACTTGTCGGAACCGTGAACGTCAACGAGGTGACGGACGACGACATTCTCGGCATGATCATCCTGGGCAAGAAACCCGCGCATCTGGCGGCCTGACGGCTGCGCCGCCAGCGCCAAGGAGCAAGACAATGACGCACCCCGGTGCGCGACGGCTATGGATGGCCCTGGCGGCGGGGCAGGCAATCGCCCTGCCCGCCTGTGCACAGGCCGAAGATATCAGCTTTGCCAACCGCTCGGCCGACCTGCCGGTACAGCAAAGCTACGAGGGCGGCTGGAACCATTTCGTCGGCGGCGGAGTCGCGGTGCTGGACTGCAACGACGACGGGCTGCCGGATTTCTATGCCGCCGGCGGTTCTGCGCCGTCCCGGCTGATGGTCAACACGTCGGCCTCCGGCGGAGCGATCACCTTCGCCCAGTCCGATGTGCCCGAACTGACAGAGGTCACCGGCGCCTACCCGCTGGACATCGACGGCGACGGCGCGCTCGATCTGGCGATCCTGCGCGACGGCGCCAACGCGATCCTGCGCGGCACCGGGGCCTGCCATTTCGAGCCCGCCCCGGCCGACTGGGGCTTTGACGGCGGCGCGGAATGGACCACCTCCTTTGCCGCAACGTTCGAGCCGGGGCAGGACTGGCCGACGCTGATCTTCGGCAATTACGTCGATCACTCCAACCCGAACGGCCCGTTCGAAACCTGCGACCGCAATTACGTGATGCGCCCCGAAGGCCGCGCGTTTGCACCGCGCACCGCGATCGAGCCGGGCTTCTGCGCGCTGTCGATGCTGGTTTCGGACTGGCAGCGCAACGGCACGCCTGACCTGCGCATCTCGAACGACCGCCAGTATTACGTCCGCAACGGGCGCGAGCAGATGTGGCGGCTGAACCCGCTGTCGGAATACACCGAGGCGCAGGGCTGGCCCACGATGAAGCTGTGGGGCATGGGCATCGCCAGCCGCGACATCACCGGCGACGGCCTGCCCGAAGTGGTGCTAACGTCGATGGGCGATCAGCCTTTGCAGATCAACAAGGGCGGCGGCGTGATGCAGAACGCGCCCTATGCCATCGGCACCTATGCCACCACGCCCTATATCGGCGACGACGGGCGTCCCTCCACCGGCTGGCACGCGCAGTTCGGTGACATTGACAACGACGGGCGCGACGATCTGTTCATCGCCAAGGGCAACGTCGACCAGATGCCCTCGAACGCGATCCACGATCCCAACAATCTGCTGGTGCAGCAACGCGACGGCAGTTTTGTCGAAATGGGTGCGATCACCGGCGTTGGCACGGGGGAACGGTCGCGCGGGGCGGCGCTGGCCGATCTGAACCGCGACGGGCTGCTAGACCTTCTGGTCATCAACCGCCGCGCGCCGATGGAGATCTGGCAGAACACCACGACCGGTGCCGGGCACTGGCTGGCGGTCGATCTGCGCCAGCCCGGCGCCAACAGCCGTGCCGTCGGCGCCTTCGTCGAACTGCGCCTGCCGGACGGCAGCGTGCAAACGCGCGAGATCACTGTGGGCGGCGGCCATGCCTCGGGCCAGGCCGTGCCGCAGCACTTTGGCCTGGGCAATGCCGATACCGCGCAGTTGCGGGTGATCTGGCCGGGCGGCGCGGCTTCTGACTGGACCCTGGTGCCTGTGGGACAGACGCTGCGCGTCAGCCCCGCCAAAGGCACATCCCTGACGGTCGAGGAGACCTTGCAATGAGCAGAACCGCTGTTCTTGCCGCGCTGCTGGCCCTTTCCGGTGCCGCCGCCGCTGCCGGCGATCTGGCCCTGCCCGCGCCGCTGGGCGATGCCGACTTCCCCGCCCATCCGATGGCCGAGGTGGAACTGGGCCAACTGCTGTTCTGGGATGCCGAGCTTTCGGGCAACCGCAACATCGCCTGCGCAACCTGCCACCACCCGCGCTTCGGCACTTCGGACGGGCTGTCGCTGGGCATGGGCGAAGGCGGCATCGGGCTGGGACCGCAGCGCCGCGTCGACCCGGCGAACGCGCCCGAACAGCGCATTCCGCGCAACGCCCCGGCGCTGTGGAACGTTGGCGCCAACGGCTTTACCGTGATGTTCGCCGATGGGAGGATCGAGCGCGACCCGACCCGCGCCACCGGCTTCCGCACCCCGCTGGAAGACGAGATGGTGTCCGGCTTCGCCTCGCTGCTGTCGGCGCAAACGATGTTTCCTGTCCTCTCGCCCGACGAGATGGCAGGCCATTACCACGAGAACGAGATATCGGCCCTGGTGCGGCAAGGCCGGATTACCGGGCCGGATGGCGCCTGGGCCGGGATTGCCGCGCGAATTGCAGCCATACCGGACTATGCTCAGCGCTTTGCCGCCGTCTATCCTGAGATCGCGGCCGGTCGGCAAATCGGGTTTACCGACATCTCGAACGCCATTGCGGCCTACATGACCTTCGACTTCCGTTCCGACAGCGCGCCGTTCGACGCCGCACTGCGCGGCGAGACTCCGTTGGAGGGGGCGGCGCAGACAGGGGCAGAGCTGTTCTACGGCAAGGCCGGCTGCGGTACCTGCCATAGCGGCCCACTGCTGAGCGACATGCAGTTCCACGCCATGGGCGATCCGCAGATCGGGCCGGGCAAGTCGGAACGGTTCGAGGCGCATCAGCGCGACATCGGCCGCAAGCGGGTGTCGAACCGGCCAGAGGATGCCTATGCCTTCCGCACTCCCAGCCTGCGAAACGTGACGCTGACCGGGCCATATGGCCATGCCGGCGCCATCGCCGACCTGCGCGCTTACCTGCGGCATCACCTGTCGGCCGGGGCCGGGCTTCAGGGCTATTCGGTGTCGCAGTCCGTCCTGCCCGAGATGGCGGTGACCAAGGCTGATTTCGCACCCGGCGACGAGGCGTCGAACTTTGCCGCGATCGCAGCCGCCGGCGCGGCGCGCAGCCCGATGACGCTGGACGAAGCCGAGATCGACGCCCTGATGGCCTTCCTGGCCAGCCTCGAGGACCCGGTGGCGCGGCAGGGCGGGCACATGGGCATTCCCGCCACCGTGCCCTCGGGCCTGCCGGTAGAGCAATAGTGGCGGCTATAGGTCAACGGTTATTACCCCGCCCGGCTCTGCCGCGCGGGACTGGCACAGGATGATCTGCGTCTCGCGCTGCTTCTTCGACAGCACGGAATCGCGATGCTCGACCGCGCCGTCCAGAAGCCCGCATTTGCACACGCCGCAGATGCCATCCGCGCATTTGACATCGACCCTCACGCCATGCGCCGCCAGCACATCGGTTGCCGACTGGTCGGCCGGCACCGCCAGGTCGCGGCCACTGCGGGCCAGGCGCAGGGTGAACGGATGATTGACGTATTCCGGAACCTCAGGCACCGAAAAATACTCCAGGTGCCGCGCCTCTTCGGGAAAGCCCTGCCGCTCTGCCGCGGCAATCACCGCTGCCATGTAGCGGTCAGGACCACAGGTATAGACGTGCCAACCGTCGCGATAGCCTGCCAGAACCGCGTCCAGGTCGCAGCGTGTGCCCTCGTCCGACACATGCAGCACCACCCGCCCGGCCCAGGGCACAGCCGCCAGATCGCGCAGATACCCGGCCTCCGCGCGTGACTTGACCGAGTAATGCAGCGTGAAATCGCGGCCCAGAGCGTGCAACCTGTGGCCCATCGCGATCATCGGCGTCACGCCGATGCCGCCGCCCATCAGCAGCGTGCGCGATGCGGTCTCGTCCAGCGCGAAGTGGTTGATCGGGCGCGACACGAACACCCGCCGGCCCTCGGCAAAGATGCGGTGCATCAGCTTGGATCCGCCCCGGCCCGCGTCCTCGCGCAGAACGCCGATCTGGTACAGGCTGCGGTCGGCCGGATCGCCCGACATCGAGTATTGCCGCAGGTATTCCGGCGCCACCACGATATCCAGATGCGCGCCTGCCTGCCACGGCGGCAGCGCGCCGCCGTCGGGGTCGCGCAACTCGAACTTGGTGATGTCGTCGCTCATCCGTTCGGCCTTGCTGACCACCAGCCGCAAGACAGGGCTGTCGCCGGCGGCGGTGTAGCGGTGCAAGACGCTGTCATCACCCGCTGCGCGCCGACGCTTGTATTCCTCGGCACCGACCAGCGCTTCATGCGCCGAGATGCCCGCCTCGCGGTCCATCGCAAACGGATAGGGCCATGGATGCGGCGCCAGGGGTGCAGGATAGACAGCCAGCGTCTGATCTTCGAACCGGAGCGCCAGATCGCGTTGAAGCCCGCGCCGGTTGACCGGGTGCCGCGCCGGGCGATAGCTGCCGTCCTCGGTCAACTCGATATCCCACCACCATTTCTTGGCATCGTTCAGCCCGCCATTGCCCACGGCGTCGTCCAGCCTCGCCAAGGCAGGGGCCAGCGCAGGCAGGTGCATCGCCGCCCAACGGAACGGCGCCTCCTTGAACACGCCTTCCAGGTTCCAAGGGCAGGTCTTCATGCAGCGCCCGCACATCGCTCCGCCTTCGGTGGTGATGCGGTAAGTGGCGCATTTCTGGCTGTCCGACTTCCAGATCTCGTAGCCGTTGAACATCCGCTTGGGCCCGGCGGTGATCGCGCCCGAGGGGCATTCGCGGGCGCATTTGTTGCACGCCTCGCAGAAGCGTTGCAGACCAAAATCCACCGGCTTGTCATGCGCCAGCGGCATGTCGGTGGTCACCACCCCAGACTTCAGCCGCGGCCCCAGGAAAGGGTTCAGGATCACTTCGCCGATACGGCTGACCTCTCCCAGCCCCGACAGCAAGAGCAGCGGCGGTTGCAGCACGTCGCCGTCCATCACCGTATGCGCCTTTGCCTTGTAGCCCAGGTTGCGCAGTTGCCGGGCGATCACCCCACCCAGCAGGGCAAACCGCAGATAGGCGCGCATCGACTGGGCCACGCTGATCCAATCGTCGCCGCTGGCGCCCTCCATCGTTTCATAGCCCTGGTCGATCACCATGCTGATCGCCTGGTCATGCGGCGGCGTGATCGGGGTGCCGGTGGCGTCATGCGAATACCAGGCCCAGTCCGGGCAACGCGACAGGCCGGTGGCATCCACGCCCAGGAAGTGGCAGGCCGCCTTGACCGCCTCGGCATTGCGGCCGGCGTCTGTGGGGCGCGCTCCGGCCGGCGACGGCTCGCCGTCCTGCAACAGCACGAAAGCCCCCAACATGCGCCGCTGCGCCAGCGACGGCGCCGACTTGCGTGCATAATGCCCGCCCTTTGCGCCGTCCTGCACCGCCTTGCCCATGTCACCGAACTGGGCACGGGCAAACATGTCGGTGCGCTTGGGCACGCGCGGCACCGCCGCCTCGTCGATATAGGTGGTGGGCGTGTCGATCCGGCGCAGCGTCTCGAACGGATGCGCGCCATCGACATAGCGCCGCCGGGCGAAGGGTTCGCGGTTCAGCGCGTTCTTGGCAAAGCCCGCGCCCAGCCACCAGGTTGGCCCGTGGGTGCGCCAGCGTGGCTGCTGATCGAGCGGTGCCAGCGGCGCGTCGCAGCCCAGCACCATGTCGGTGCTGACCGCCGCCACCCCGAACCGGGCGCCGACATAGGGGTTGACGATCTGCCCTCCCTCTACCGTCGCCAGCCCCGCCGCCACTGTAAGCTGTCCCAGGTCGAGATCGGAAGAGGTGCCCGTATGTGCCTTGGCATCCCAGCCCAGCAGGCGAATGTAATTGGCGATGACCACGGCCGTTTCGGCGGCGCGCAGGCAGGCCCGCTGCGGCTGTGCATCGGCGATCCAGTCCGCGCCCGGCTCGTCTGGCCGGGGGTCGCGCGGGTATTCGTAAAGAAACACCAGCGCGCGCGTGTGCCCCTCCACCCCGCCGGGCGGAGCGGCCATGGAATCCTTCAGATCGGCCATGATCAGGTCGATACCGGCGGCCAGCGTCTTGGTCTGCCGGGTCTTCAGCGCCTCGCGCAGCTCGGCGATGCCGGGGTTCTGCACCGGTTCTGCCAGCCGGGATTGATCGGGTATCGGGCCGATGCCAACCATCGTGGAATCATTGAAATAGCCAAATGCCTTGAGGTGGTTGGCGCGCTCTTGCGGATCGGCGGGGATGTCGGCGCGGGCGCCGTTGATCAGCCCGTCGCGCAGCGCGTCCATCATTGCCTGAAACTCGGCCATGGCGTTGACCAGGCTCTCCGGCCGCTCGGGCCGGTGGAACGACAGCGGCGCGAAGGCAGGGGCGCCCGACAGATCCGCCGCCCCGGTTTGCCGCGCCAGCCGCTCCAGCGGGTACGGGCCAAGGTGTACCGGGCGGCCGGCGTCCGAGAAAAAGCGGATGGTCATGGCGCGGCCCCTCCCTGACACGCTGATGGCCCGACTATGGCGCAGGCTCTGGCGCGGGGCGAGTCCCTTCCCCGGCACGGGTGCGGAGGCTAGAACTGGCACAGCAACACCCGGAGAAGAGCGCGATGAAACGTTCGCAGATAAATGCCATCATGGCCGAGGCCGCCGAGACGATCCGCACCCACGGCTTTGCCCTGCCGCCCTTCGCGCATTGGAGCCCCGATGACTTTGCCGCGCGCAGGGACGCGGCCCGCCATGTCATCGACGCGCGCTGCGGCTGGGACATTACCGATTTCGGTTCAGGCAGGTTCGACCGGATCGGGCTGTTTCTGTTCACCCTGCGCAACGGGCTGCTGGACGACCTGCGCCGCGGCGGCGGGATGTGTTATGCCGAAAAGCTGCTGATCGCGCAGCGAGACCAGCTGACCCCGATGCACACCCACCGGATCAAGGCCGAAGACATCATCAACCGCGGGGGCGCAACCCTGCTGGTGCAATTGCACGGTTCTGACGACCGGGGCGGATTCGCCGAGGACCGCGGCGGCACCGTCTGGTGCGACGGCATTCGCCGCCCCTACGCCCCGGGCGATATCCTGCGGCTGGAGCCCGGGCAAAGCGTCACGTTGCGACCGGGCGACTGGCACGCGTTCTGGGCCGAGGGCGGCACGGTGCTGATTGGCGAGGTATCGACGGTGAACGACGACGAGACCGACAACGTCTTCCGTGATCCGGTCGGCCGCTTTGCCGCCATAGAGGAGGACACCGCCCCGACCCACCTTCTGGTCAGCGACTACCGCCGCTGGCTAGGCTAGCGCGTCAGACGATCTGCCCGGCGATTTGGTCGTGGCAATAGTCGCTGATGTCACCGGCGCGGGTGATCCACACTCTGTCGCGCCGGTTGGCGATGTGCCGCAGCGCCCGGCGCAATCGGTGCAGCCGGTGCGGCTGACCGACGATATAGGGGTGCAGCGCGATGCCCATCACCAGCGGCGGGCCCTCGGATTGGCGCAGCATCTCGTCGAAGGTATCGACCACGATATCGGTAAAGGTCTCGGCGCTGTCCTTGCGCGCCACGATCGAGGGGATGTCGTTGGCCTCTTGCGGATACGGGATCGCCAGCAGCCGGCCGGCGCGGGTGCGAATCCAGACCGGCTGATCGTCCATGCACCAGTTCAGGGTATAGCGATAGCCCGCCTCTGCCAGCAGGTCGGGCGTGACCGGGCTCTCGGCGATCCAGGGGCTTAGCCAGCCTTGCGGCGCGCGGCCCTCCTGCGCGGCGATCGTTTCGGTCGCCTCGGCGATCAGCGCGCGTTCGGCAGATTCGTCCAGCTCGCTTTGCCGTTCGGAATTGGTGCGCCCGTGGCCGGCCACCTCGTATCCACGGGCGCGACAGGCGGCCATCAGGGGCGGTGCATGGTCGTAGATCGCGCTGTTGGCCAGCACGGTAGCGGTCAGGCCTGCCTCGTCCAGCAGGTCGATCAGGCGGAAGGCGCCAACCCGGTTGCCATATTCCCGCCAGGCAAAGTTCAGCACGTCGGGCTGCGGCCCGCCCGGCGCCAGCTCTGCGCCAAGTCCGCTGCCAAAGGCGAAATGCTCCAGGTTCAGCCCGATATAGACCGCCAGCCGTGCGCCGCCCGGCCATTCGAACTCGGGCCGCTCCGTGATCGGGACATAGTCGAAGCGCCCGTGGTCCGGCAGGCTCACAGGGGGGCCTCGGCCAGGCCGTGCCGGTCCAGCAGGATCTCGGCGCTGTCGTTCCACACCTGTGTTTCGGTGATCTTGCCGTCGGAAACGGTGAAGATGTCGATATAGCGGTTGGTCTCGAACGGTGTGCCGTCGGGCCATTCGCCGTACAGATAGCCGGTGTTGTAGACCCGCACCGCGCCGGTTTCCGGGTCCAGCGCCGCATCGGTTCGCAGAAAGCGTTTCTTGACCCAGCGATAGCGCCGCGCGTTGAACGCCGCGCTGTCGGCCGGAGATCCGAACCGCCGCCCGCCTGTGAAGATCATGCGAAAGCCGGGGCCGACATGCGCCGACGCGCCAACCGGATCGGGAACCATCGACAGTTCCAGATAGTGTTCCACGATGCGCTTGGCCTCTGCCAGCTTGTCCGGTTCCACGCAGCCCCCTGTCATGCCGCCGCCGTGACGAACCCTGCCGCGGCGCGTGCCAAAAATATGGAGGCCTGAACCCCGTCGATCAACAGCATGTTCGACCGATCCGCCAGGTTGCGACGCAGCGCCGCCATGCCGGCGCAGCCCAGCACCACCGCCTGGGCGCCGTCTTCGGCACGCGCGCGGCGGAACTCGGCCGCCAGGTGCGCGCGCGTGGCATCGCTGCCCTCGTCGATGGTCAGCACCGGCAGGCCGCTGGCGCGGACCGAAACGCAATTGGCGCCCAGGCCCAGCGCCTCGATATTGCCGCGGATCACCGGCACCGATACCGCCAGCGATGTGACCACCGACCAGCGCACGCCCAACAGGCCCGCCATGACAAAGGCCGACTGGCCGATGCCCAGCACCGGGCACCCCGCCGCCGCGCGCACCTGGTCAAGGCCGGTATCGTCGAAACAGGCGATCACAATGGCATCGGCGCCCTGCGCCCGCGCCTCTGGCAACAGCGCCATCACGCCGGGCACCGCAGCGGCGCCATCCTCGGGCCCCTCGATGGCGGGCGGGCCGGCGACGTTGGTCAGCCCGGTCACTGCCAGGTCGGGCGCCGCCTCGCGTGCCGCACAGACCACGGCATCGGTCATGGATGCGGTAGAGTTGGGATTGATATAGACGATGTGCATCACACCCCCCGGCCGGCGTCGGAACCGTGCCGCGCCCGGCGTTTGCCCAGAACCCAGACCGCCAGCAGGAACACCGCGATGATCGCCAGGCTGAACGCGGTGGTCAGCGTGCCCAGCGCATAGATCACCGGGGTGGTGACATTGGTGGTCATGCCGAAGATTTCCAGCGGCAGCGTGTTGTAGCTGCCCGCGGTCAGCAGGGTCCGGGCGAATTCGTCGTAGCTGAGGGTGAAACCGAACAGCGCCACCCCGATCAGCGACGGCGCGATGATCGGCAGTACCACATGGCGGATCGTCTGCCAGGCGGTCGCGCCCTGGTCGCGTGCGGCTTCCTCATAACTTTTGTCGAAGCGGTTGAAGACGGCGAACATGATCAGCAATCCGAAAGGCAGCGTCCATGTCAGCTGGGCGCCAAAGCCCGAGGTGGCCCAATGCACCTTGAGCCCCAGTTGGTTGAAGATCAGCCCGACGCCCAGCGAGATCAGGATCGACGGGATCACCAGCGAGGTGATCGCGGCATAGAACACCAGCGCCGAGCCGGCAAAGCGCTTGCGAAAGGCCAGCCCCGCCAGCACGGACACGACAACCGTGGTGACCATGACCATCAGGCCCAGCCCGAAGGACCGCCGGAACGCGCCCCAGATATCGCCCACCGCCTGTTCGCGGAACAGGTCATGAAACCAGTAGGTGGAAACGCCGTTCATCGGGAAGGTCAGCCCGCCCTGCGGCCCCTGGAAGCTGAGGATGCCGATCGTCAGCGTGGGGCCGTACAGGAACAGAACGAACAGCCCGAAGAAGGCGGCCAGGATGTAGAAACTGAGGGGGCGCTTTTCCATCGATCACAGCTCCTTGCGGATGTTGACGAAGCGCAGAAGGATGCCGATCACCATCAGCACGGTGATCAGCAGCACCACGGCCGTAGCCGCGGCCGATGGGTATTGCAGCAGCCCGATGTCGTTCGAGATCAGTCGCCCGACGTTGGCGCGCTGGCTGCCGGACATGAAGCGCACGGTGATGAAATCACCCATCACCAGCGTCACCACGAAAATCGTGCCGATCATGATGCCCGGCTTGGTCAATGGTACGATGACGTGGCGCAGCGTCTGGTAGCCGGTCGCACCCGCGTCGCGCGCCGCCTCGATCAGCGCCGGGTCGATCCGCATCATGGTGTTGAAGATCGGCACCACCATGAACAGCGTGTAAAGGTGAACGAAAGCCAGGATCACGGAGAAATCGGAGTACAGCAGCCACTCCAGCGGCTGCTCGATCAGGCCCCAGTCGATCAGCGTCTGGTTGGCGATGCCATTGCGGCCCAGGAACGGGATCCAGCTGATCATGCGGATGATGTTCGAGGTCCAGAACGGGATTGTGCACAGCAGGAACAGCGCGATCTGCACCGATTGGCTGCGCACGTGGAACGCCAGGAAATAGGCGACGGTAAAGCCGATCGCCAGCGTCAACGCCCAGGTGATGGCGGCATATCGGAAAGTGGCCAGGAACACGCGGTACGTGACCTCGGATCCGAACAGATAGGCGTAGTTGTCGAATTGGAAGGCCGGGTAGATCGAATACTCCGTCGCGCCCCAGAAGCTGACGACGACGATCATCGCGATGGGCGCCAGCAGGAAACACAGCAGCACCAGCGTCAGCGGCGCCGCCTGCAACCATGCGGTGACGGTGCGGGTCATGGCTTGCTCCGGATTCGGAATGAACGCCCGGCGGGGGAAGGGAACACCCCGCCGGGCGCGCGGTTCATCACGCGGCGATGAACTCGTTCCACTTGCGAACCATGTACTGGTTCTCGTCCATCACGGCGTTCCAGCAGGCCACAGCGCCCATCCGGTCATAGAACGAACCGCCGTCACGGCTTTCGCCGGCCTTTGCCATTACGTCACCGAACGGGTTGGTGATGTCGTCCGTCGCAGGTTTGCCCTCGAACCAGTAGCCCCACTCGTTCTCGGACATGTAGTTCTTGGAGGTTTCCGGCACGGCCGAGTAATAGCCCTGACGCATCAGGAAGCCGCCGACCCAGCCATCGAGATACCAGTTGATGTATTCGTAGGCCGCATCCAGCGCCATGCCGCTGAGCGAATTCGACAGACCGATGCCACCGCCCCAGGAGCGGTAGCCCTCTTTCAGCGGCTGGTAGACGCAGGGNNCGCGATTTCACAGCGGTGATCGCCGGCGACCACATGGACTGGATCACCACTTCACCCGAGGCCATCAGGTTCACGCTTTCATCGAAGGTTTTCCAGAAGGCACGGAACTGGCCGGCTTTCTTCGCCTCGGTGAAGATGCCGATCGTCTTGTCGATCTCTTCCTTGGTCATGTTGCCTTTGTCGGCATACTGGATCTCGCCCATCGACTCGCACACCATGGCCATGTCCATGATGCCGATCGAGGAGATATCGAGGATCGACGCCTTGCCCTTGAATTCGGGGTTCAGAAGCTCTGCCCAGGTCTCGATCGGACGACCGATCAGGTCGGGACGGATACCCAGGGTGTCGGCGTTGTAGATCGTCGGGATCAGGGTCATCCAGCCGGTTTCACCGGATGCGAAGGCGGTCGAACCCGGTCCGTCGACAAAACCGACGGAGTGCGGCGCGGTACCCTGGGCGATCACGCTTTCCGGGGTCAGTTTGCCAGAGCGGAAGATGCCCACGATCTTGTCGTAATTCTTGATCTTCGTGGTATCCATCGCCTGCAGGTTGCCGGTCGGCCAGACCTTCTTGCAGATCCAGTACTCGATGTCGGCGATGTCGAAGCTGTCGGGCTGGGTCGCGGCGCGCTGCGTCACGCTGTCGGAATCCAGCGCCGTCATTTCCAGCGTAAAGCCGAGGTCTTCCTTCACCTTCTGCGCCACCTCGTTCAGGTTCGACACGCCGGTACCGAACTGGCGCAGGGTGATGTCCTTGATTTCCTGTGCCCATACCATCGGCGCGGGCAGCGCGCTGGCGGCGGCAATGGCGGCGCCGCTCTTCAGAACGCTGCGGCGGCTGTATCTCATCTTGGTCATGTCTTGGTCCTCTTGTTGGATGTGTCAGGCTTGCAGTTGGTGAAGCCGCCCTTCGTCCCAGCTCAGCCGCACGGCATCGCCGGGGTTGGTCGGGGCGGCGAAGAAATCGCCCTCGGGCATCAGGGCGAGCACGTCTTCGCCCGCGTCGGTTCGCGCGGTCACCGCCACGCTGGACCCCTGGTATTCCACCGCGGTCACGACGGCGGGTAGCCCGCTTTCGCTGATCCGCACATCATCGGCGCGCAGCGCCGCCTTGCCGCCGCCCAAGGCGATCACGTTGTGACCGCCCATGAACCGGGCGACGAATTCCGTTCTGGGTGCGTTGAACACCGTGCGCGGCGGGCCGGCCTGTTCGATCACGGCGTTGTTCATCACCACCACCTCGTCCGCCAGTGCCAGCGCCTCGTCCTGACTATGGGTGACATGCAGGAAGATGATCCCCAGATCGCGTTGCAGCCGCTTCAGCTCGGCCCGCATGCGGATGCGCAGGAACGGGTCGAGTGCCGACAGCGGCTCGTCCAGCAGCAGCACCTTCGGTTCGGTGATCAGCGCGCGGGCCAGTGCCACGCGCTGTTGCTGGCCGCCCGACAGCTGCGCCGGCAGCCGGTCGGCATAGGCCGACATGTCCACCAGCTCCAGCAGTTGCCCCGCCCGGGCATGGCGCTCTGCCTTGTCAACGCCGCGCATCCGCAGCGAAAACGCTACGTTGTCGCGCACCGACAGATGCGGAAACAGCGCGTAGTTCTGGAACATCATCGCCGTGCCCCGCCGTGCGGGCGGCAAGGGCGCGATATCCGACCCGTCAAGCAGGATCGAGCCTTCGGACACGTCCTCGTGCCCGGCGATCATGCGCAAGGTCGAGGATTTTCCGCAGCCGGACGGCCCCAAAAGGCACACGTAACTGGCCGGAGAAAAGACATGGCTTATGTCGCGCACCGCCACGGTATCGCCGTAGCGTTTGGTCAGATGCACCAGCTCCAGATCCTGTCCCGTTCGCATGTCTGCCCCATCGTCGCCTTGGCGATCAGCCTGTGGCGAGCCGGGAAGAAACCGCAGAACAATCGCGCTGACCGGGGCCGCAAAACTGGCATTGCCCGGTTTTTGCGCGTGGCGGAGCAGATGGTGCACAATTTTCGCAACATTATTGTATACGATCATGCCGACGAGAACGCGCAGCAGGTGAATCTTGCAACTTCGCCCGCCTGCGTCGAAGAATCGGCCAGCAAGGAGAAGCGCCATGGAAGACGTGCAGCCAAGCGCAGGACCGGGAGATGTCGTGGCCGCCGATCTGGAGCGGGCGATTCACGAACACCGCCTGCCGCCCGGCACCAAGCTGGGCGAGGACGAGATCGGCGAGGTCTACAGCGTCAGCCGCACCATCGTGCGCGCGGCGCTGCAAAGCCTGGCCCACCGGCGGCTGGTCGAACTGAAGCGAAACCGCGGCGCCTTTGTCGCCCAGCCCACCGCGCGCGACGCCCGCGAGGTGTTCGAGGCGCGCGCCCTGCTCGAACCGCGCACCGCCCGCTCTGCCGCCGAGCGGATTACCGACAAGGACCTGATCGCGCTGCAAGCGCATATCGATGCGGAACACGCCGCCCTGCGCGCCGGCGACTCTGGTCGGGCGTTGTACCTGTCGGGACAGTTCCATATCGAGATCGCCCGCATCGCAGACCAGACCACGATCGAGGCTTATATCCGCGAACTCGTCTCGCGCTCGTCCCTGATCATCGCGCTGTACTGGCACCGGCGTGCCGCGCTGTGCGAAAGCCATGCCCATCACGCGCTGATCTCGGCCTTTGCGGCGCGCGACGGCGCCCGAGCCGAGGACCTGATGAAAAGCCACCTTCTGGATCTTGTCACATCGCTTGACTTGCGCAACGTCGTGTCGATGCCCAGTTCGCTGCGCGAGGCACTGGCGCGATGATCTCTCCCGTTTGCCGCACCGCGACGCCAGCCGAAGTCGCCCTGATGCTGGACTGGGCCGCGGCCGAAGGTTGGAACCCCGGCCTGGAAGACGCCGCGGCCTTTTGCGCCGCCGATCCCGGCGGTTTCTTTGTGGCCGAGGTCGACGATGCCCCGGCGGCCGCGATCAGCGTGGTGAACCATAGCCCCGAGATGGCCTTCCTGGGTCTGTACATTTGCAAGCCGCCCTACCGGGGCCAGGGCATCGGCATGGCGTTGTGGCACCACGCGCTGGCCCATGCCGGAACCCGCACCGTGGGGTTGGACGGCGTGGCAGCGCAACAGGTGAACTATGCCCGTTCGGGCTTCGTGCGGGCCGGCGCTTCGGTCCGCTACGGCGGCGCCCTTCCCGCTCTGAACGATGTCGCGGTCCGCCCCGCCACCGCCGACGACAGCACAGCGCTCGCCCGGCTGGACCTCGCCGCCAATGGCTATGCCCGCCCCGCCTTCCTGGCGGCGTGGACCGCGCCGGCAGAGACGCGGCAGACGCTGGTTCTGCAAGATGGCGACAGCGCCACCGGCTTTGCCTCCGTCCGGCGCTGCCGCGAAGGGGTCAAGATCGGCCCTGTCGTGGCCCCTGGCACCGAGGATGCGATGCGCCTGATCGGTGCCGCCGTCGCGGCTTTGCCGGCCTCGGCGGCGATCATAGATGTGCCATCCGACAATCAGCCCTTGATCGCGGCCCTGGCTGCCGCGGGCTGCATTGAAACCTTCGCCACAGCTCGGATGTACCGCGGCCCGGCCCCTGTGGCCGGCCCGGGATTGCAGGCCATCGGCACGATGGAACTGGGCTGACACCCCGATAAAACCGGCCCTTCACCGCCGATTTCGAATGTTTGCGCCATCGCGAAGATAGACAGGTCGCCTGCGGGGTGTCTAATATTCAAAAATCGCGTTGTGTGACTTCGAACCAATCGGGGCATCCGCGAAGGGAGGGACTCATGATTGATACTTGGAAGGAGATAGCCGTCGAATCCGCCGATTTCTACATCGGTTGGGGCGGCCTGCTGATTGGCATCCTGTTCGGCTTCATCGTCTACCGGACCAATTTCTGCACGATGGGCTCGATCTCGGACATCCTGTCCTTTGGCGACAAGAACCGCTTTCGGGCGTGGCTGCTGGCGATTGCCGTCGCCATCCTGGGCGTCTGGGTGATCGAGACGCTGGGCATCGCCGACATGACGCAATCCATGTACCAGGTACCCGCCTTCGGCTGGGGTGCCAATATCGTGGGGGGGCTGATCTTCGGCTTTGGCATGGTGTTTTCGGGCGGCTGCATCAGCCGCAACCTGGTGCGCGCCGGGGGTGGCGACCTGCGGTCCGTCGTGGTGCTGCTGATCACCGGCATTTTCGGGTACATGACGATCGGCGGATTGTTCGGCCCGGCCCGGGTGGCGCTGTTCACTCCGCTGACGACCGACCTGACCGCCGCCGGGATCGAGGATCAGAGCCTGGGCGCGATCCTGGCCGGGCTGACCGGCATGGGCGTGGAGACCGCCACCACCGTCACCGCGCTGCTGGTTGCCGGGCTTCTGCTGGCCTATTGCTTTGCCGCACCGCAGTTCCGCGCATCCGGGCGCAACCTGACGGCGGGCTTTGGCATCGGGCTGTGCGTCGTGCTGGGTTGGCTGCTGACCGGGCTGACCTACGACGAATTCGCCGACAACCCGCAGCTGATCTCGCTCAGCTATGTGCGGCCGGTCGGCGACACGCTGGATTACCTGATGCGCTACACCGCATTGGGCGCGCCGGGTTTTGGCGTGGCCACGGTGGCCGGCGCGCTGATTGGCGGGCTGCTGGGCGCGCTGTCGATGGGGCGCGTGCACCTGACCACCTTCGCCGACAAGTCGGATTCGATCCGCAACATGTTCGGCGCGGCACTGATGGGCATCGGCGGGGTTCTGGCACTGGGCTGCACCGTCGGCCAGGCGCTGACCGGGGTGTCCACGCTGGCGGTCGGGTCTGTGCTGACCTTCGCCTGCATCGTGATTGGCGGGATTGTCGGGGTGAAGACGATCGAAGCGATCGCCTGACGCAAAAGGCCGCCGCGGGACAACCCGCGGCGGCACCCGGGCCTCAGCCCTTGTGCGTGGCCTTCAGCTTGTCGATGCCCAGCGCCTTGAGCGCGAGCTGTTCATAGAACGGCTCGGACTTGCCGACGCGGATCTTGCGCAGGAAATACTTTTCGAACCCGATCTTGGCCAGGTGAACCCACTTGCCCGAAGACGACCAGTTGACGTTGCGCGGCGGGATCTGCGGCTGGGCAACAAACGCGATGCCGCTGTCGCCGAAATCCGCCAGGCACACGGCATTCCACGTGGCCACCGTCTGCGGTTCCTTGCCATCGACCAGCGCACCGATATTGGCCGCGGTCGCGGTTACCATGCTTTCGATCATGAAGCCGGTCTTGGGTACGCCCACGGGCACCGGCGTCGGCCCCATCGGCGGAATCGCCACGCCAACCCCGATGCCGAAGATATTGGGGAAGGCCGGGTTGCGCTGGTGCTTGTCGATCAGGATAAATCCGCGCGGGTTGGTCAGCCCCTCGATACCGCGCACTGCTGCGACCCCGCGGAAGGCCGGCAGCATCATCGAATAGGCGAAGGGCAACTCGTGCGCCTTGACCACGTTGCCGTCGGCGCCGACCTCCTCGACATGCATCTTGCCGGCCTCGACCGAGGTGACGCGCGCGTTGGTTATCCACTTGATGTGGTGGTTGCGCATCTCGCTTTCGAGCAGGCCCTTGGTATCACCGACGCCATCCAGCCCCAGGTGCCCGACATAGGGTTCCGAGGTGACGAAGGTCATCGGCACCTGATCGCGCACCTTTGCCCGGCGCAGCGCAGTTTCCAGGATGAAGGCGAATTCATAGGCCGGGCCAAAGCAACTGGCCCCCTGTACCGCCCCCACGATCACCGGGCCGGGCTTTTCCACCAGCTTGTCAAAAGCTGTCTTTGCCTGGACCGCATGATCCACATGGCAGACCGATTGCGTATGCGCGTCCGGCCCCAGGCCTTGTATCTCGTCAAAGGCCAGGTCAGGGCCGGTGGCGATGACCAGGTAATCATAGGTGACGCTGTCGCCGTTCTGCAGCTCCACCCGGTTTTCCGACGGATGCACCCGCGCCGCGCCTTCGGGGCGCAGCGTGATGCCCAGCTTGCCCATGACCTTGGTCAGGTCGACCTCGATCTCGTCCTTCTGGCGCCAGCCAACCGCAACCCATGGGTTGGACGGAACGAAGCTATAGCTCGATCCCTTGTTGATCACCGTCACCGGGTGCTTGGAGCCAAGCCGCTCCTTCACCTCGTATGCCATGATGACGCCGCCCAGCCCGGCGCCCAGTACTACGACATGTGCCATCGGTCTCTCTCCCCCCGAACCGCGCAACATGGCACCGTGCCAAGGCGCGTGCATTCACGCTGCAACCTTGCCAGTTCGGGGCGCGACGCCCCATGATACATATCAAGTTCCGCTAATGTATTCGCGATGGACGCGGCGGGCTTTCGGGGCCCGCCTGCGGTTCAATCCTCGTCTTCCTCCGGGAACAGCCGTGCCGCCACCTTCAGCGCGATTTCCTTGTATCGCTGCGCGTAGATACTGTCGGGTTCCGACACCACGACCGGTGTGCCGGCGTCGGACATCTCGCGGATCGACATGTGCAGCGGGATCGCCCCCAGGAAAGGCACGCCCAGCCGGCGGGCGTCTGCCTCGGCGCCGCCGTGGCCGAAGATGTCTGATGGCTTGCCGCAATGCGGGCAGATGAAGGTCGACATGTTCTCGACGATGCCGAAAATCGGCACGTCCACCTTCTTGAACATCTTCAGCCCCTTGCGCGCGTCGATCAGGGCCAGGTCCTGCGGGGTCGAGACGATGACCGCCCCAGCCAAGGGCACCTGCTGCGCCATCGTCAGCTGCGCGTCGCCGGTACCCGGCGGCATGTCCAGCACCAGGACATCCAGCTCGCCCCAGTCAACCTCGCGCGTCATCTGCATCAGCGCGGTCACCACCATCGGCCCGCGCCAGATCACCGGGTTGTCCTCTTCCATCAGGAAACCCATCGACATTACCTTGATGCCGTATTGTTCGACCGGGCGGACGTGGTCGTTCTCGTCGATCTCGGGGCGCCAGGTGATGTTCAGCAGCCGCGGCATCGACGGGCCGTAGATATCGGCATCCAGCAATCCCACCCGCAGCCCGAGCGATCGCAGACCCAGTGCCAGGTTCACGGCGGTGGTGGACTTGCCCACCCCGCCTTTGCCCGAGGCGACGGCAATGATCGCACGGATGCCGGGCACCGCGGCGGCATGGGGGCGCATGTCGCGGCCCGGCGCATCGGTCGGGCGCTTCTTCAGCCGGGGCGCCTCTGGGGCCGCCGGGGCAGGTTCTGCCGCACGCTCTGCCGTCAGCACGACCAAAAGCTTGGTCACGCCCTGAAGGCCCTTCAGCCGCTCCTCGATCATCGCCTGCACCGCGCCCAGGTCGCCGGTGTAGTCCTGCGGGACATTGACAGGCACGATCACCTTGCCGTCGTCATCGACCGTGACGTGATCGGGCACGACCATGCCAGAGGTCAGCAGGTCGGTCCGCATACCGGGGGCCGTCAGCAGCGACAGCCGCGTCAGGATGACTTTCTTCATGTGGTTTTCCTTTCGACCGAAGGCGTTTCGGCCTTGTATCCGTAGTAAAGAGAGACGACGTGCCGGGCCTCGGCAAAGAACAGCCAGCGGATGGCCAGAACACCGGCCAGGTGCAGCGCCATCGCAAGCCCGGCCCAGACCGCGCCGAACGGGGTGGCCAGCGCCAGCAAAGCCGGCAGCAGCACACCCAGAACCAATCCGATCACGCGCAGCTTGTCGGCGTGCTTTCTGCCGATCTGGAAGCCCATCTCGCGCAGCAGGTAATTGCCGCCCGAATGCGGCGGTTCCAGCAGCGACACCTCGCCGAAACGGCCCAGGCCGGTGGCCGTCTTGGCGGTGCTGCCGCTGTCGGCAAACAGCGCCGCACCCTGCAACCAGGCAAGCGCCTGCGCCGCGCCGACCAGCAGCAGAAGCACACCCGCGATCCGCCCGTCGCCGCTGATCAGCGCGCCGCCGGCCACCGCGTAGCCCAGGAACAGCGCCGGGGTCAGCGGGTGATGCCAACGCGGAACGGTTTTCAGCTGGGCGTAGATCATCGAGGTGGCAAACACGGTGGCCAGGCACAGCAGCGCGCCAACGATGCCCAGCCAGGCCGGCGCCCCACCCAGGAACACCCGGCCGATGGCCGCCAGTGCCACCACCAGCAGCGCCGCCACCGCCAGCACGCCTTCGCGGCTAAGCCAGCTGCTGCGCCATTGTGAAAACGCCTTGGTGGCATTGCGCGGGTTGGCCAGGTGCAGGGTAGACGAGATCAGCCCCCCCACCGCCAGCGCATATCCCAGGAAATAGAGCGCAAAGGCCGCGCTTCCGGTCACATCGGGGCGCCCGAAGCCCAGCCAGGCCAGGATACCGAAGCCCAGACCCGACAGCGCGGTGAAAACGATAACGGATGGTGCGGGATGCATCACAGCGCCTCCAATGCCTTGTCGAGCCAGGCGAGAAAGCCCTTCGGCTCTTCCCCGACCGGCGTCAGTGCCTTGTCCTCGCGCAGCGATTTGTCCTTCAGCCGCGGCGGCAGGTAACGGTTCACCGGCCGCGTGCCCTGCTCGGGCATCAGCGCCATGCCGCCGCGCGCCCGGCTCAGCACGCTGACCTCTGACTGCGGGTCGGCGAAATCGCCAAAGTGCCGCGCCCCGGCCGGGCAGGTACGCACGCAGGCCGGAACGCGATCTTCTTCCGGCAGGTTTTCATTGTAGATGCGGTCGACGCACAGGGTGCATTTCTTCATCACGCCGGCCAGCGCGTCGAGCTCGCGCGCGCCATAGGGGCAGGCCCAGGCGCACAGCCCGCAGCCCATGCAATCGTCCTCGTTCACCAGCACGATACCGTCTTCGGTCCGCTTGTAGCTGGCGCCGGTAGGGCAGACGGTGACGCAGGGCGCATCCTCGCAATGCAGGCAGGACTTGGGGAAATGCACGGTCATCGCCGGCGCTTCGGGCGGGCTAACCTGAAAGCTGTGCACCCGGTTCAGGAACGTGCCCTGTGGATCGGCGCCATAGGCATCGGTATCCGACAGCGGCGCGCCATAGTTCGACGTGTTCCATTCCTTGCAGTTCACCACGCAGGCATGGCAGCCCACGCAGGTGTCCAGGTCGATCACAAGGCCGAGTTTCTTCTCGGTCGTGGCGGGAAGCTGGGTCACGCGCGCATTTCCTTCCTGCTGCGGCCCGCGGCATCGGTGGCGATGCGGGCCAGATCGGCGTTGAACACTTCGGAGGCTTCCCAGAACGGCGCGTGGCCAGAGCCGGGATAGACGATGGTATGCACCTGGGGCAGCAGTGCCGCAGAGGCCCGCGCGATCGGCGGCGCCGCCACCTCTTCGGCGTCGCCGTAAAGGTACCAGGCCGGGCGAGTCAGCCCGGCAAAGGCCACCGCGTAATCCGCGGCCCGATTGCGCGACCAGCGCCGCACGTCGGGCGGGCACAGCATATTCAACCCGGTCCAATAGGCGAATTCTTCGGCCGGCAACGGCTGCGCGGTGCAGGCGCGCAGGAATTCCATCATCGCCGGCAGCGCCTCGGCGTCGTCGTGGGAATAGAGCCGTTCATTGACCACTCGTTCGCTGCGCAGATGCTCCAGCCCTGGCGGAACCACCAGCGGCGAGCCGATCAGCACCACCCCCGAAAGCGCCGCGTCGCCGAAATGGGCGATGTAGTCGCCCAGCACCTTGCCGCCCATCGACCAGCCGACGGCCAACGGACGGTCCAGCGCCAGCGCCTCGATGATCGCGGCGATATCCTCGGCCCAGCGGCCCGCATCGGTATAGGCCTCGGGTACCGTGGGCTTGTCCGAGCCGCCGCAGCCGCGCAGGTCGGGTGCAACCAGCCGGAAGCGCAAGGCCAGGTCGCTGGACAATTGTCGCGACCAGCTGAGCGAGTGTTGCGACCAGCCGTGGATCAGCAGGATCGGCGGGGCATCGGCGGGCCCGCTGACACGCACGCTCAGCCGTGTTCCGTCGGCGCTGGTGACTTCGGTCAGATGCATCAGAACTCTTCCCCATAGGCCAGATCGCGTGGCCCCTGCCCGACGGGCGAGTGCATCGGGGCCGCCGCCGGCTCTGAAGGTCCGCCCGCCGGGGCCCTCTCGATCTGCACCCGCAGATCGAACCAGGCCGCCTGCCCGGTGATCGGGTCGGAATTGGCCCAACGCCGTCCGTCGCCGCGCGGCGGCAGAAGTTCGTTGATCAGGTGGTTCAGCAGGAAGCCGTCCGTCGCCTCGGGCGCGTCTTCGGCCAGAGCCCAGGCACCGCGCTTCTTGCCGATGGCGTTCCAGGTCCACAGCGTCTTGCCGTTGACCGCCTCCATCCGCGCCACAGGTACCTTGATCCGGCCGTGCGGACTGGTGACATAGGCCCAGCCGGTTTCGCCCAGACCGGCGGCATCGTAGACGGCCGCAGGCACGAACAGCTTGTTGGCATTGGTGATCTGCCGCAGCCAGGCATTCTGCGAACCCCAGCTGTGATACATGTGCATCGGCCGCTGGGTCAGCGCGTAAAGCGGGAACTCTTCCTCTGAAACCAGGGTCTGCTCGAACGGCGGATACCACACCGGCAACGGATCCATCGTCTCGGCGATGCGGGTGCGCAGGTGCTCGGGCGGCTGGCGTTCGCCATGCCCCTCGGCCGCACGCTGGAACTTGCGCAGCGGCTCCAGATACAGGTTGAAGACATAGGGCGCCGGCTTGTCGAACAGCCCGATCGACACCGCCCAATCCTGGTAGGCTGCGTTCCACGGCTTGTAGAACTGCGCCTCTTCCGGGATGTGCGCCATCCAGAACCCGCCGTTCTCGATATACCGGTCGATCTGCTCGGGATTGGGCGCGCCGCGCCCCTGCTCTTGCCCGTCGGTGCCGCGCCATCCCGACAGCGGGCCCACCCCGGGCCGCCGTTCGTGACGGGTCATGTACTCGGCGTAATCGCGGAATTTCTGCGCGCCGGTTTCGTCGACAAACCCCGGCAGGCCCAGCCGCGCGCCCAGGTCGATCAGCGCCGACTGGAAACCCTTCACGTTGCGGTCCGGCTCCACCACTGGCCAGCGGATCGCATCGGCCGCCGCGTCTGCCTCGCAGATCGGGCGATCCAGCAGAGAGATGCAGTCATGCCGTTCCAGATAGGTGGTGTCGGGNNGGCAGGATCAGGTCGGCATAGGCCACCGTTTCCGAACTGTAGGCATCCGAATAGATGATGTGCGGGATGACATAGGCGCCGCTTTCGTCAGTGTCGGTCAGCATCCGGATCACTTCGGACGTGTTCATCGACGAGTTCCACGCCATGTTCGCCATGTACATGAACAGCGTGTCGATCTTGTACGGATCGCCTGCGTGGGCGTTCGAGATTACCATATGCATCAGCCCGTGCACGGACAGCGGGTTTTCCCAGGAAAACGCCTTGTCGATGCGCCTTGGCGTGCCGGCATCGTCCAGCAACAGGTCCTCGGGGCCCATAGGATATCCCAGATGCGGGCCCGGCATGGGCTGTCCCGGCCCGGCATGGGCATGCGGGCGCGGGTGCGCCTCTGGCGGCTTGGGATAGGGTGGCTTGAACCGGAAACCGCCGGGCACCTCAACCGAACCCAGCAGGATTTGCAGCACATGCAGCGCGCGGCAGGTCTGGAAGCCGTTGGAGTGCGCCGAGATCCCGCGCATCGCGTGAAAAGACACGGGCCGGCCGATCATCGTTTCGTGCCGTTCGCCCTTCCAGTCGGTCCAGGGCTGGTTCAGCACGATCTCTTCGTCGAAAGCGACGCGGGCCAGTTCGGCAGCAACCCAGCGGATGCGCGCGGCCGGTACGCCGCAGCGTTCGGCCACAGCCTCGGGTGCATAGGCAGCGTCCAGATAGCGTTCGGCCAGCAGGGCAAAGGCAGGACGGGCGGCGACCCCGTCCACCGTGGCCGACTTGCCCAGCTCGGGCTTGATCCCCGGCGCATCGTACGGCGCGGGCTGGCCAGTGGCGCGGTCGATCACCAGCGGCTTGCCGCTTTCCGCATCGCGCAGGAACAGCCCGTCTTCCTCTGACACCAGGAAACCGGCATTGGTGTAGCGCGCCAGATAGGCCAGGTCGACCTTGCCGGCCTTCAGCAACTCGTGGATCAGCGCCAGGATGAACAGCCCGTCGGTGCCTGGCGTTATGCCGATCCATTCGTCGGCCACCGCGTTATAGCCCGAGCGGATCGGATTGACGCCGATCACCTTGGCGCCGCGCGCCTTCAGCTTGCCCAGCCCGATCTTGATCGGGTTGGAATCGTGGTCCTCGGCCACGCCGAAGATCATGAACAGCTTGGTCCGGTCCCAGTCTGGCTGGCCGAATTCCCAGAAAGCGCCGCCCATCGTGTAGATGCCCGCAGCCGCCATGTTGACCGAACAGAACCCGCCATGTGCGGCATAGTTCGGCGTGCCAAAAGCCTGTGCCCACCAGCTGGTGAAGCTTTGCGACTGATCGCGCCCGGTGAAGAAGGCCAGCTTTTCCGGTGCCGTTTCGCGCAGCGGCTTCAGCCAACCGACAGCGATGTCATAGGCCTCGTCCCAAGAGATTTCCTCGAACTGGCCCGAGCCGCGCGGGCCAACCCGTTTCATCGGCGCCCGCAGCCGCGACGGTGCGTAATGCGTCATGATCCCGGCCGAGCCCTTGGCGCACAGCACCCCTCGGTTGACCGGGTGATCGCGGTTGCCCTCGATGTACTTCACCTTGCCGTTCTGGATATGAACGTTGATCCCGCAGCGGCAGG
>JAGRMT010000138.1 GCA_020441125.1 Roseivivax sp. | reverse complement strand
GAACCACTGGGGCGAGTTCGGCGCGCCCATCTGCGCGGCCAGCATGTAGCGCATCTCGTCGTAATAGGCGCGCGCGTCCTCTTCGGTGCTGAAGTAGCCACCCTTCCAGCCCCAATAGGTCCAGGCGCCGGCCAGACGGTCGAACACCTGCTTGGACGAGGTTTCACCCTCGCGCGGGGTGTCCTTGCCCTCGGCTTCGGAGCGCCACAGGAATTCCGGCACGCCCTCTTCGGCGACCTTCTTCAGCGCGCTGGGCACACCGGCCTTGCGGAAGTATTTCTGAGCGATGACATCGCTGGCGACCTGGCTCCAGCGTGCGGGAACCTCGATGTCGTCCAGCTTGAAGACAACCTTGCCATCCGGATTACGGATTTCAGACGTGGTCGTGACGAAGTCGATGCCTGCGTATGCGTCTTGACCAGCAGTCGTATACAGTCGCTCTATTCTCATAGCCCCTCAGCCCCGGTGCGTTTGCTTTTTATTGGTCGTTGCCGACCTCCCAAGATGCGAGACAGCAAGCGAAAACCGCATTGCCTGGGGCAATCCGCTGGCCGGGTTATGCGGCCTTTGATCGACTGTGCTGTGTCCCTCGCTGCCAGCCACTAGATGTTGTGGCCCTTGCGGCTGGCTCACACAATCTGACGTATCTTGGCCAAGACGGTCAACCGAATTTTTGGCCCCTTTGACGTTTTATTCAGATTGACGTTGCCAGCAGTCGATGGGCTGTTCGCGGCCCCGTGATTCATCCACATCGGTCCCATGCTGCGAGAGCTTTTGCGCCAAATGGAAAAAAGCCGCGTCCGGGCAAACTTATCCACACGCGTTGAAAAAATACCTGAACCTCGCGGCACCCGAACCGATACCACCGCACTCCGTAGGGGTGTGGCCCGCCGGTGACGCCTAGATGTTGTGCATGGGTGGTGGTCGGGGCGATAGGATTCGAACCTACGACCTACGGTACCCAAAACCGTCGCGCTACCAGACTGCGCTACGCCCCGAACCTGGGCCCGGTTTAGTGGCCCGGCGCCGGAATGGAAAGCCCAGATTCACTGTTCCGCGCAAGCCCAGGCGGCGGCGTCCTGCGCGATAGCGGGGTGCTGCATCTGGCTTCCAGCGCCGATGCCCAGTTGCCGGGCCAGACCGCCGTTGATCTCCAGCACGAATTGCACCGGCCCGCCGCCGGGAATGGCGGTTTCATCGCCCGGCACGGCGTTGGAATGCACCAGCGTGACCGTGCCCGTTGCATCGGCAAAGATCATGTCGAGCGGGATCAGCGTGTTTTTCATCCAGAAGGCGACACGCTGAGGCTGTTCGTAGACAAACAGCACTCCGGCGAACCGGTCCATCTGGGGACGGTTCATCAATCCTGTCGCGCGTTCAGAGGCGTCGTCGGCCAGCTCGACCGAGAAGGCCGCCTGCCCCCAATCGCCGCGCAGACTCACACGGCCCGGATCACAGGCTGCGTTGGCCAGACCGGCCGCCGCGATGGCGTAAACTGTCAGGAAGACTTGAGAGCGCTTTCCCATGCGCCGACCTCTGTCGCCATCAGGCCGCGCTTGCCGTTCACAATGCGAAGCGCCAGCGCTTCACCCGGTTGCAGATCCGACAGACCCGACCGGCGCAGCACCTCGATATGCAGGAAAACGTCCTCGGGCTGGGCGAACACATTGGCAAAGCCAAAGCCCTTGGCCTTGTCGAACCATTTCACCCGGGCCGGCACCAGCGGCGCGGAACGAATCTCTTCCGGGTCCATGTCGGCGAAATCAGCCAGCGGCATCTCGGCCGCACCCTCGGGCGGATCGATCTGCAACACCTCGACCGCCTGCACCCCACGTTCCGTCCGCTGGATCGCGATCGTAATCCGCGCGGCGTCTGCAATCGACGACTGTCCGAAGTTTCTCAACACGTTCGCGTGAAGGAGAATGTCAGGTCCGCCTGCATCGGCGACAACGAATCCGAATCCCTTGACCGGGTCGAACCATTTAACCTTTCCCTTTACGCGGCTTTCACCATCATCCTGGTTAGACAACTTTTGCTTCCTACTATTCATCCCCAAGACGAGTCTGCGACACACTCACCCCATACGCAATGGGATATTAGATGATTTTCCATCACTTAAGTCGAATGTCGCATTTCATGTAACATGAAATTCATGGCGACAAACGCTCGATTTTCCACTGTGAGTTGGTATTTTCGCGTCTCCACACGTATCGGTCATGCAACCGGAACGCGCCATCTGCCCAGAACTCAATTTCCACGGGTGTGATCCGAAAACCACCCCAAAACGGGGGTCTCGACGGATTCGTACCCAAAAGCGCAGTTTTTGCCGCAACTTTCGCCATCAGCGCCGCACGCGATGACAGAGGCTGCGATTGGTGCGACGCCCAGGCGCCCAGGCGACTCTGAAGCGAGCGCGACGCGTAATAGGCATCGGCCTGCGGGCCCTCTTCCCGCTCGACCGTGCCGCGCACGCGGATTTGCCGGCGCAGCGACTTCCAGTGCATCACGAAGGCGGCCTTGCCGCTGGCGGCCAGCTCGCGGCCCTTGGCACTGTCGTAGTTGGTGTAGAAGACAAAGGCGGCGTCTTCGATCTCTTTCAGCAGAACCATGCGCACGTTCGGAAGCCCGTCCGAATCGACGGTGGACAGGGCAATCGCGTTGGGGTCGTTGGGTTCGCTGGCCTCGGCTTCTGCAAGCCAGGCTCTGGCTATCACAAACGGATCGTCGCCCGAAAATATGCCGCTTCGTTCACTCATAAATTGCGCTCCTTGGTATACCAAGCACCTCTTGGCCATGAATAGCAAGCCCGACCCCGGCGTCACCTGCGCTTGAAGCGTTGCGTCAACTCGCCTAAAGCAGCAGCAACGGACGGATCTGGTGCGGAGAATGGAATGTCGAACACGCTGATGAGCGGCAAGAAAGGCCTGATCATGGGTCTTGCCAACGACAAGTCCATCGCTTGGGGCATAGCGCAGGCGTTGGCGGATGCGGGGGCCAGCCTGGCCTTCTCGTACCAGGGTGAGGCGCTGAAGAAGCGCGTAGTGCCGCTGGCCGAGCAGTTGGGCAGCGATATCGTGCTGGAATGCGACGTGGCCGACGAAAGCAGCATCGACGCGCTGTTCGCCGGGCTGAAAGAGCGTTGGGACGATCTGGATTTCGTCGTTCACGCCATCGGCTTTTCCGACAAGAACGAGCTGCGCGGGCGTTATGTGGACACCTCGCGCAACAACTTCCTGATGTCGATGGACATCTCTGTATACAGCTTCACCTCTGTCATGCAGCGCGCTGAAAAGATGATGAAAAACGGCGGTTCCGCCGTCACGCTGACCTATTACGGCGCCGAACGCGTGATGCCGCATTACAACGTGATGGGCGTAGCCAAGGCCGCGCTTGAAGCATCGGTGCGTTACATGGCCGAGGACCTTGGCAAGGATGGCATCCGCGTCAACGCGATCAGCGCCGGGCCGATCAAGACACTGGCCGCCAGCGGCATCGGCGACTTCCGCTACATCATGAAATGGAACGAGTACAACTCGCCCCTGCGCCGCAACGTGACCATCGAAGACGTGGGCAAATCGGCGCTGTACCTGCTGTCGGACCTGGGCAGCGGCGTGACCGGCGAAGTGATGCATGTCGACGCGGGTTATCACGTGGTGGGCATGAAGGCGGTCGACGCACCCGATATTACCAAAGGATAAACGGCGATGGATTGGGGCCATCTCGTTGCCTTCAACGTTGCCCTGATCGCGGCAATGCTGTCGCCAGGGCCGGCATTGTTGTTGGCGCTGCGGACGGCGATCACGTCGGGGCGACTCGCCGGAATCGCCACCGGCGCCGGGCTGGGGCTTATGGCCTCGCTCTGGACGCTGGCGGCACTGGTCGGGCTCGACATCGTCTTCGCGCTGTTTCCCTGGGCCTACCTGGCTCTCAAGACCGTAGGCGCGCTCTATCTGATCTATCTGGCCTGGTGCATGTGGCGCGACGCGCACAAGCCGCTGACAGCCAATCCCACCCCGGCGCGCCGGGCCTTCCGCACCGGGTTTCTGGTGAACCTGTCAAACCCCAAGTCGGTGCTGTTTGCCTCGGCTGTGCTGGTGGTGATCTTTCCCCGCGGCCTTAGCCTGGGTGACAAGCTGCTGGTCTGGGCCAATCATTTCGCGGTGGAACTGCTTGTATACACCGCCTTTTCGCTGCTGCTGACCACCCCCGCCGCACGTCGGGCCTACCTGGGCGCCAAGCCTTGGCTGGACCGAGGCGCCGCTGCCGTCATGGGCGCCTTGGGGCTGCGGCTGCTGATCTCGAAATAAACGCGACGCGCTGAAAAGGACCTGCGATGGACAACCGCCTGCCCCACGAAAAAGGATTTCACGTCAGCTGGGACCAGCTGCACCGCGACGCGCGCGCCCTGGCCTGGCGGCTGCAAGGGCAAGGCCCCGATGGCGGGCAATGGCGCATGGTGGTTGCGATCACCCGCGGCGGCATGGCCCCTGCGATGATCGTCGCGCGCGAGCTGGATATCCGCACCGTCGATACGATCAGTGTCAAGAGCTACAACCATCAGGCCCAGTCCGAACCGCAGATCATCAAGTATCCGAACATGGACCACGTCGGCGACGGTACCGGCGTTCTGGTGATCGACGATCTGGTCGATACCGGCCGGACGCTTGAGGTGGTGCGGCGCGAATTGCCCAAGGCGCATGTCGCAACGGTCTATGCCAAACCGCTGGGCCGGGCGCAGGTGAACACCTTCATCACCGAGGTCAGCCAGGACACGTGGATCTTCTTCCCGTGGGACATGGCGCTGCAATACGTCAAGCCGATCAAGGGCGTCGACGACTGAGACGCGGCAGCGGTCAGGCCGCCGCGCCCCGATGCCGTCAGGCCAGCGCGGCCGACAGCGTATCGCGCCAGGGGGTCGTTGGCCGGCCGATCAGCCGCGAGAGGGTTCGGCTGTCATCCGCCAGCCCACCCTGCGACGCACCTGTGTCGCTGTTGCCCAGCATCGCGGCCAAGGGCTGCGGCAGGCCAACCTGCTGCAACAGCGTCACGTACTGCGCTTCATCCAGGTTGCGATAGGGCACTGGCTTGCCCGCAATGCTGCCGATGGCAGAGGCGAAATCGGCCAGGTCATAGCTTTCGTCGCCGGCCAGTTCGTACACCGTGCCAGAGGCCGGCAGCGTTCCGGTCAGCACCGCCACCGCGGCGGCGGCATAGTCGGCACGGGCGGCGCTGTTGATCCGCCCTGCCCCCGCCGCGCCCATCAGCGCCCCATGCTGAACGGCCGAACCGGCGCCCATGGCATAGTTCTCTGTGTACCAGCCGTTGCGCAGCAGCGCATGATGCAGGCCAGAAGCGGCCAGCGCCTGTTCGGTCGCCACGTGTTCGCCCGCCAACACGGTCAGGGGCGAGGTCGCTGCATGCAGCAGCGAGGTATAGGCGACAAAGCCGACGCCCGCCGCCTTGGCCGCGTCGATCACGTTCTGGTGCTGCGTCGCGCGGGCACCCACTTCGCTGGAGGAAACCAGCAGAAGCCGCTCCACCCCGGCCAGCGCTTCGGTTAGCGCGGCGCGGTCGGAATAATCGGCGATCCGTACCGTCACGCCCTTGGCGCGCAAAGGCGCGGCAGCTTCTTCGCGGCGCACCAGCGCGCCGATGCTGGAGGCCGGTTCGCTTGCCAGCAGCCCGTCGATGACCAGCGCGCCCAATTGGCCCGACGCGCCCGTGACCATGTATTTCAAAGACATCGTATCTTCCTTTTTTGATGATGCGACGGGGATGCCTGTCGCATTCGGTCTTGATTCGGTATATGGTCTCGAAAATAGACCGACACGGCAGAACGCGGAAGGAGGCACTATTTCATGACCAGGGAACACGCAGGGAACCTTCCCGCCGACACGCTGGAGATCTGCCAGCGCTACGCCGGTTTTGACGGGGTGCCGGCCAAGGGCGTGTGCCCGGTGCGCGACGTGCTGGACCGGGTCGGCGAGAAATGGACGCTGCTGATCCTGATCGCGTTGACCGGCGGGCCGCAGCGCTTCAGCGCACTGCAGCGCGCGGTGGGCGACATTTCCAAGCGGATGCTGACCCAGACGCTGCGCCAGCTTGAGCGCGACGGGCTGGTGACGCGCACCGTCTACCCGACCAAACCGCCCGCGGTGGAATATGCGCTCAGCCCGCTGGGGCTGTCCGGCCTGCCGCCGATTGCCGGGCTGATTGCCTGGGCGGAAAGCCGGCACGGGGCCATTCGTGCGGCGCGGGCCGATTTCGATGCGCGTGAAGCCGGCGGAGCCCTTGCATTGCCGTGACGGGCGGTTAGCCTCGCGCTGCTTTGCGATGAGGTGCGCATGACGTCCGACCCTGCCCGGCTGCCGCTGACACAGATGACCTTTGCCTCGCCCGTGCCGGAGTCGGCGCGATGGCTGGCCGGGGTGGAATTTCCGCCAGACCGACCGTTGATCAACGTGGCACAGGCCGCGCCGATGGCGCCGCCGCCCGAAGGGCTGCGCCGCGCCATGGCCGAGGCACTGGAAGATCCGGCAACACATCGCTATGCGCCGGATCTTGGCCTGCCGCCGCTGCGCGCCGCCTTTGCCGAGCATTGGGGCCGTCTTTACGGTGGACTGGTGACGGCCAGTCAGGTCACCGTGACGTCAGGCGCCAACCATGCCTTCTGCGCCGCCATCGCCGCGCTTTGTGCCTCGGGCGATGCGGTGATGCTGCCGGTGCCGTGGTACTTCAATCACAAGATGTGGCTGGACATGGCCGGCGTGGAAACCGTGCCCCTGCCCACCGGTGCCGACCTGTTGCCCGACCCCGAGGCGGCACGCGCGCGCATCACCCCGCGCACCCGCGCGATCGTGCTGGTGACGCCGAACAACCCGGCGGGCATCGACTATCCAGCAGACCTGATCGGCGCCTTCTTCGACCTGGCGCGCGAAACCGGCCTGCGGCTGATCCTCGACGAAACCTATCGCGATTTCCACGGCGGGCCCGGCACGCCCCACGATTTGCTGTCCCGCCCGGACTGGGACGAGACGGTCGTGCAGCTATACAGCTTCTCCAAGTCGTTCCGCATGGCCGGGCACCGCATCGGCGCCATGGTCGGGGCCCCCGGGCTGATGCCCGAGGTCGAGAAATTCATCGACACCGTCACCATTTGCGCGACACCCCTCAGCCAGCGCGCGGCGCTTTGGGGGTTGGCCAACCTTGGCCAGTGGCTGGAGGAACAGCGCAGCGACCTGGCCGCGCGGCGGGCGCATCTGAAAACCGCCTTCGCACCGCTGGCCGAGCGCGGCTGGCACCTGCGCGGGCTGGGCGGGTACTTCGCCTATGTCGAACACCCCTTTGCGCTGAACACCCAGGACATGTCGCGGCGGCTGGTGCGCGAGGCGGGCATCCTCGCCCTGCCCGGCGCGATGTTCGCCCCGCCCGGCACGCCCCAGGCGGCCCGGCATCTGCGCGTTGCCTGCGCCAATATCGACGCCGGCCAGATCGACGCGCTGGTGGCCCGGCTTGCGGCGCTGCCTTGGCCCCTTGCCCCTTAGGGCGGTGCGGCGTAGACAAGCCCACGGTATCCGCAGCGGAGGCGCCCGATGGCCAAGAAAAAGAGCGAAATGAGCAAGATTCTGTTCGGGATTCTGCTCGGGCTACTCTTTGTCGGTCTGGCCGGTTTCGGCGCGACCAACCTGCGCGGTTCGGTGCGCAAGATCGGAAGCGTTGGCGACAAGGACATCCGCGTCGAAAGCTACTACCAGGCGATCCGTTCCGAGATGCGCGCGTTCGAGGCGCAGACAGGCCAGCCGGTAACTTTTGCCCAGGCCCAGGCATTCGGCATTCCCGACCGGGCGCTGGCGCAGCTGGTGACGGCGCGCGCGCTGGACAACGAGGCCCAGACCCTGGGCCTGTCGGTTGGCGACGAGAACCTGGCGCAGCAGATCCGCGACATTCCCGCCTTCAAGGGTGCCGATGGCAGTTTCGACCGTGATGCCTATGCCTATGCGCTGAAGAACAACGGGCTGTCCGAGGCCGAATTCGAGGCCGACCTGCGCGACGAGGCCGCCCGCTCGATCCTGCAAGGCGCGGTGCTGTCGGGTGCGATGATGCCCGAAACCTATGAAACGACGCTGCTGCGCTTCGCGCTGGAAACGCGCGATCTGACCTGGGTTGCGCTGGACAGCGGCGACATGACCACCGGCCTGCCGGTGCCGTCGGAGGATGACCTGAAAACCTTCTACGATGCCAATATTGCCGATTACACCCAGCCCGAGGCGCGCGACATCACCTATGCCTGGATCACGCCCGACATGATCCTGGACACGGTAGAGGTGGACGAGACCGCCATGCAGAAGGCCTATGCCGACCGCGCGGCCGAGTTCAACACGCCCGAACGGCGCCTGGTGGAACGGCTGGTATACGGCTCGGAAGCCGATGCGCAGGCCGCGGCTGACCGGATTGCAGCCGGCCAGACCACGTTCGAGGACGAGGTGACGGCGCGCGGGCTGACGTTGAGCGATATCGACCTGGGCGATGTCACAGCCGAAGACCTGGGCGAAGCGGCCGCTGCGGTGACCGCCGCCGAAGTGGGCGCGGTGGCCGGTCCGGCCAACAGCGACCTGGGCCCGGCCCTGTTCCGCGTCAATGCGATCCTGCCGGCGCAGGAAACCTCGTTCGAGGATGCCAAGACCGCTCTGCGCGCCGATCTGGCGCTGGATCGGGCGCGGCGGGTGATCGCGCAGATGGCGGACGAGTCCGAAGACATGCTGGCCGGTGGCGCCACGCTTGAGGATCTGGCCAAGGATACCGAGTTCGAACTGGGGCAAATCGCATTCTCGCCCGTCTCGAACGAAGCGATTGCCGGCTATCCCGCCTTCCGCGAGGTGGCGCAAGCCGTCACCGAGGACAGCTATCCGACGATTGCCGAACTGGCTGACGGCGGGCTGTTCGCGTTGCGACTGAACGGCATCACCCCGGCTGCTCCGATTCCCTTCGACGCGGTCCGCGACCGCGTTGCGGCGGATTGGGACAAGGCCGAGACGCGCAAGGCGCTGTTGGTGCAGGGCCAATCCGCGGCCGAAGCGATTGCCGCCGGCGGCGATTTCGCGGCGGCCGGGCTGGCACAGACGGAAACCTCGGCAGGGCTGCGCCGCAGCACTCCGGTGGAAGGTCTGCCCGCCGCGGCGATGGAGGCCGCGTTCACGATGACCCCGGGCCAGGCCCAGGCATTCGAGACCGAAACCGGGGCCGTAGTGGTGCGGCTGGACGCGGTTCATGCTGCCGACCTGACCGGCGAGGATGCCAAGGCGCTGGCGGAAAACCTGCGCGACCAGGCCAACTCGGCGCTGGCGCAAGATATCTTCTCTGCGCTGGTGACCGATATCCAGGGCCGCGCCGGCGTGCAGATCGACCCGCAGGCGCGCACCGCCGTTCACACGCAGATTCAATAGGTTCCATGGCTGTCCTGACACCCTCTTACGACGCGTTCGCGAATGCCTATACCGCCGGCAAGAACCAGGTGGTCTATGCCCGTCTGGCGGCCGACCTCGACACGCCCGTGTCGCTGATGCTGAAGCTGACGGGCGCGGCCAAAGATGCCTTCATGCTGGAATCGGTGACCGGCGGAGAGGTGCGCGGACGGTATTCGATCATCGGGATGAAACCGGACCTGGTCTGGCGCTGCAACGGCACGTCCAGCCAGCTGAACCGTGCCGCGCGCTTTGACCCGGACGCCTTCGAGCCGCAGTCGGACGACCCGCTGACCGCCCTGCGCGCGCTGATTGCCGAAAGCCGCATCGAGCTGCCCGACGACCTGCCGCAGGCCGCTGCCGGGCTGTTCGGGTATCTGGGCTATGACATGATCCGCCTGGTGGAGCACCTTCCCAACGTCAACCCCGACCCGCTGGGCCTGCCGGACGCGCTGATGCTGCGCCCCTCGGTCGTGGCGGTGCTGGACGGCGTCAAGGGCGAGGTGACCGTGGTCTCTCCGGCCTGGGTGAACGACGGGCTGTCGGCCCGCGCCGCCTATGCCCAGGCCGCCGAACGCGTGATGGACGCGGTGCGCGACCTGGAGCGGGCGCTGCCGCAGGCCAGCCGCGATCTGGGCGATGCGTTCGAAGCCGCGCCGCCCGTCTCCAACTTTACCCAAGAGGGCTATCACGTTGCGGTCGAGAAGGCCAAGGAGTACATCCGCAAGGGCGATATCTTCCAGGTGGTTCCGGCGCAGCGCTGGACGCAGGAATTCCCGCAGCCGCCCTTTGCGCTTTATCGTTCGCTGCGAAGGACAAACCCTTCGCCGTTCATGTTCTACTTCAACTTCGGCGGTTTCCAGGTGATCGGCGCCAGCCCCGAGATCCTGGTGCGTGTCTTCGGACGCGAGGTCACCATTCGCCCGATTGCCGGCACCCGCCCGCGTGGCGACACGCCAGAGCGGGATCGCGCACTTGAAGCCGACCTGTTGGCCGACAAGAAGGAACTGGCCGAGCATCTGATGCTGCTTGACCTTGGTCGCAACGATGTCGGCCGGGTGGCCAAGATCGGCACCGTGCGCCCGACCGAAAAGTTCATCATCGAACGCTACAGCCACGTGATGCACATCGTGTCCAACGTGGTGGGCGAGTTGTCCGAGGACCATGACGCGCTCTCGGCACTGCTGGCCGGGCTGCCGGCGGGCACCGTTTCCGGCGCGCCCAAGGTGCGGGCGATGGAGATCATCGACGAGCTGGAGCCGGAAAAGCGCGGCGTTTACGGCGGTGGCGTTGGTTATTTCAGCGCTGGCGGCGACATGGACATGTGCATCGCCCTGCGCACCGCCATCGTCAAGGATCGCAAGCTCTACATCCAGGCCGGTGGCGGCGTGGTCTATGACAGCGACCCCGAAGCCGAGTACCAGGAGACTGTGCACAAATCGAACGCGATCCGCCGCGCGGCAGCGGACGCGGCGCGCTTCACCGGTGACGGGAATAGCTGACTCCGAACACAACCCGACCCTGATTGTATAACAGGTAGCGCAAACGCGATATGATCTCGATCATCGCGGAACAGCGCCTGCCTGCCTCACCCTTATGGGGTCCAAAGTCCGTGCCATCCCGGCGCGGGCGACCCGGACACCGTTAGGGAGGAGGACGATCATGACACCCAAACTGCTAATGGCGGCCGCCACGCTGACTGCACTGGCAGGCGCTCCGGCGCTTGCGCAGAACATCGACGTTGGCGGAGAGCTGTATCAGCAGTACTGTTCGACCTGCCACGGCGCCGATGGCAAGGGCGCCGGCCAACTGACCGAGATCCTGACAACCAAGGTTCCCGATCTGGTCGGCCTGAGCAGCCGGAACGGCGGCATTTTTCCGATGCTGGAGGTGATTCACATCATCGACGGCCGGACCGGAGTGCGCGCACACGGCGGCCCCATGCCGGTTTATGGTGAAATCTTTACCCGTTCCAGCTCTGCCAAGGGCACCTATGACCAGGTGCTTGAGGCGCGCGGCATGGTGCTGTCGCTGGCTTATTACCTGGAGACCATCCAGGGGCAATAAGCCCTGCCGGGTCGCGTCGCGGCGCGGCCCGGCCTGCCGTTCAGGCTGCTGCGGCGGCCTGGGCGCGAATCCGTTCGATCATCGCGCGCAGCCCGTTCGAGCGTTGCGCCGACAGATGATCGTGCAGTCCCAGCCGGCCCAGTTCGGCGCGCGCGTCGACGGTGGCGACCTGGGCCACGGGCAGCCCGTCATACAACCGGTGCAGCAGCGCGATCAGCCCGCGCACGATCATGGCATCGCTGTCGCCGGTAAAGTGATACCGTCCACCTTCGATCCGTGGATGCAGCCAGACCTGGCTGGCACAGCCGTCTACCTTGGTGGCGGGCACCTTCAGCGCGTCTTCCATCGCGGGCATTGCCTTGCCCATTTCGATCACCATGCGATAGCGGTCTTCCCAGTCCTCAAGGAACTCGAAATCCTCAACCACTTCTTCGAATGCCGGGCTTGCCATGGTTCCCCTTTCGTCGTGTCGTCCGTGACCTAGGGGGCGCGCAGGCAAAGGTCCAGAGTGATGGGCGCTTTTCAAGCCCCCTGCGATGGGTTAGCAGGGGAAGACGGATGCGGAGGAAGGCATGAACCGGAGTTTGGGGGCATTCTTGGCTGTGGCGCTGGTGCTGTCGGGTTGCGCAGCGGTGCGCGACTCGCGGTATAACCCGTTCAACTGGTTCGGGCGCAGTTCCTCGCAACCAGTTGCGGCGGCGGGTGAAGACGTGAACCCGCTGATCCCGCGCCGGCGCGCGTCGATCTTTCGCGACGATCGGCCGGTGGTCTATCAGGGCCGCCTGATCGGCGAAGTGTCCGAGCTTCTGGTCGAACGGCGCCCGGGCGGCGCGGTGATCCGTGCCACCGGCGTGGCAGACCGGATGGGCCCGTGGGACGTGCGCCTGGTCAAGGTCGATGAAGAAAGCGCCGATGGCGTGCTGACCTTCGACATGCGCAACCTGCGTCAGCCTGGCCCGGCCGGCGGCAGCGAATGGGCGCGTTCTGTCACCGCGGCCGTGGCGCTGTCGGACAACGATCTGGCGGGGATCCGGACGATCCGCGTCAAGGGCGCCCGCAACGTGCGCACGGTTCGCCGCTGAACACGCCGCGATGCACCGACAGGTGCGTTACAGTTCGATCACCTTGACAGACTGACCCTTGGCCGCGAGGGCGATCTTGCCGTCACACAGGCGCAGCGCGTCTTCGCCGAAGACCTCGCGCCGCCATCCGCGCAGTGCGGGCACGTCACGCTCGCCCGCGGCAATCATGTCCAGTTCGGCCGCCGGGGCGATCAGCTTGGAGGCGACGCCGCTGCTTTCTGTCTTGGCCTTCAGCAGAACCCGCAGCAGATCGGCCAGCGCCGGGTTGACCTGAAGCGTGTCGCGGCTGCGGTCCGGTTCAGGCAGCTTGTCCTGCGGGCATTCCACCCCGGCCTTGACCGCGCTCAGGATTCCCTCGGCGATGACGCCGCGCCGCGCTTCGCGCAGCAGCAGGCGCGATTTGCCCAGGTCTTCCATCGTGGCGGGCTTGGTCGAGGCCAGCTCGACCAGCGCGTCATCCTTGAACACCCGGGTGCGGGGCACGTTGTTGACCTGGGCGTGGTTTTCGCGGAAAGCCGCCAGTTCGCGCACGATGGCCAGGAACCGTGGCGAGTTGGTGCGCGTCTTGACGCGCTGCCAGGCTTCCTCGGGGCGCGAGGTATAGGTTTCGGGATCGGTCAGCGTGGCCAGTTCCTCGGACACCCAGCGGGTGCGCCCGGTCTGCTCCAGCTTGGCGGCAAGAAAGGTGTAGATCTGGCGCAGATGGGTCACATCGGCCACGGCATAGGACTTCTGCGCCTTGGACAGCGGCCGGTGAGACCAGTCGGTAAAACGCGAAGTCTTGTCCAGCGACTGCTTGGCGATCTTGCGCACGAGGGTTTCATAGCCCACCTGCTCGCCAAAGCCGCAGACCATCGCGGCGACCTGCGTGTCGAACAGCGGTTCGGGGATGACTCCGTGATCGACGTAGAAAATCTCGACATCCTGGCGTGCGGCGTGGAACACCTTGATCACCGCCGTGTTGCGCATCAGCTCGATCAGCGGCGCCAGCGAAATGTCCTTGGCCAGAGGGTCGATCAACACCGCGGTATCGTCGCCCTCGCCCGGGATGGCCAGTTGCACCAGGCACAGTTTCGAATAGTAGGTCCGTTCCCTCAGAAACTCCGTATCCACGGTCACGTAGGGGTGGTCCTTTGCGCGGTCGCAAAAGGCCGCCAGCTCGTCCGTCGTGGTCAGAATGTTCATTGGGGGGATCTTAGTCCTTCAAGCGATCGCTTAATCCAGGGCAGTATAGGTAGCCGTCTACAAAAGGAAAGACGCCGTCAACCCAGGTCGATCCGGGTCCGGTCGCCGGCGGCGTAGCGGCGCAGCACCGCCGGGTAAAGGCGGTGTTCCTGCACCAGAACCCGATCTGCCAGCGTTTCAGGCGTGTCGCCGGGCAGTACCGGCACGCGCGCCTGGCCCAGGATCGGGCCATCGTCCAGCGCCGGGGTCACCTCATGCACGGTGCAGCCGTGTTCGGCGTCGCCTGCCTCCAGCGCGCGCTGGTGGGTGTGCAGGCCCTTGTACTTGGGCAGCAAGGAGGGGTGGATGTTCAGCATCCGGCCCTGCCAGCGGCCGACGAAATCCGGTGTCAGGATCCGCATGAACCCGGCCAAGCAGACGATATCGGGCGCAGCCTCGGCCAGTACCGCCTGCAAGGCCGTCTCGAAGGCGGCCCGGTCGCCCTTGAACGGGCGATGGTCCACCGAAGCGGTGGGAATGCCCATCGACGCGGCCTTGGCCAGCCCGCCCGCGGCGGGGTCGTTCGACAGAACCAGAACCGGGCGCGCCGGGTGGTCGCCCGTCATGCTCTCGGCCAGCTTCACCATGTTGGAGCCGCCGCCCGAGATCAGGATCGCGACGCGGCGCGTCACCCCAGCGTTCCGGTGTAGGACACGCCCTGCCCCGGCGCCACGGTGCCCAGCGTGCAGACCGTTTCTCCGGCGGCGGTCAGCTGCGCGTGCAGGGCCTCGGCCCGGTCGGCCGAGACGACCATGACCATTCCGATACCGCAGTTGAAGGTCTTCAGCATTTCGGCCGGGGCAATCCCGCCCACCTGCGCCATCCAGGCAAAGACCGGCGGCAGCTTCCATGCGCCCAGGTCGATCCGCGCGCCCAGGCCCTCGGGCAGAACGCGCGGCAGGTTTTCTGTAAGCCCGCCGCCGGTGATATGCGCCAGCGCGCGCACGCCGCCGGCCCGCACCGCGTCCAGCGCCGGCTTGACATAAAGCCGCGTCGGCGTCAGCAGCACCTCGCCCAGCGAACCGTCGGCCCAGGGGCAGTTCGCCTCCCAGCCCAGGCCCGATACCTCGACCAGCTTGCGCACCAGCGAATAGCCGTTGGAATGAACCCCGTCCGAGGCGAGGCCCAGAAGCACGTCGCCCTCCGCAACGCCCTGCGGCAGATCCGTGCCGCGCTCCATCGCGCCCACGGCGAACCCGGCCAGGTCGAAATCGCCCGCCGGATACATGCCCGGCATTTCCGCCGTTTCGCCGCCGATCAGCGCGCAGCCAGAGCGGACGCAGCCCTCGGCGATGCCCTCGATCACCCGCGCGGCGCTGGCGGTGTCCAGTTTGCCCGTTGCGAAATAGTCGAGAAAGAACAGCGGCTCTGCGCCCTGGCACACCAGGTCGTTGACGCACATCGCGACCAGGTCGATGCCGACGCCGTCGACATGGCCGGTATCGATGGCGATACGCAGCTTGGTACCCACGCCATCCGTTGCCGCCACCAGCACCGGATCGTTGTACCCGGCCGCCTTGAGGTCGAACAGCGCGCCGAAGCCGCCCAGGCCAGAGACCGTGCCCGGCCGGTTGGTCCGCTTGGCCGCGGGCTTGATCCGTTCGACCAGCGCGTTGCCCGCGTCGATATCCACCCCTGCGTCAGCATAGGTGATGCCATTCTTGCCGCTTGTCATGACCGACCCTTTCGCTTGTTGGCGAGGGCGTAGCCCAAGCCGCGCGCAGGTGCAATGTCCGCGCTTGACCTGCGGGACGTCTCTGGTACTCACGTCGCACGGCGGGCCTGTAGCTCAATGGTTAGAGCAGAGCGCTCATAACGCTTTG
>JAGRMT010000137.1 GCA_020441125.1 Roseivivax sp. | reverse complement strand
GGCGGCGAACGCCGGCGGGTGGAAATTGCCCGCTGCCTGGCTGCCGATCCCAAGTACCTGCTGCTGGACGAACCCTTCGCCGGGGTCGACCCGATCAGCGTAGGCGACATCCGTCACCTGGTCGCCGACCTGAAAAAGCGTGGAATCGGTGTGCTGATCACCGACCATAACGTGCGTGAAACGCTCGATATCGTCGACCGCGCCTACATCTTGCACGACGGTACCGTGCTGATGTCCGGATCCCCAGACGAGGTGGTGCGCAATGAAAACGTGCGCCGCGTCTACCTGGGTGAGAATTTCCGCATTTCGTAGCCCAAAACCGCACGCTGTTTTGAAGAAATCGATTCAGTACGCGCGCGGATTCCGTTGACGGACGCAAACGGATCAACTCAAATGAGGGGTATGACACTCTTGTGGCAACCTTGTAACGGCGTGTCCTGTCCTGTTCTCCGGGGGGTCCATGCTTAGGCCGCAGTCAGAGATGTCCAATCCCGTCAGCACGATCCACCTTGCACGCCCATGCGCGTGCCCGGTCGTCTGACCTCAAGAAGAAGGATACGCGATGCGCTACCAAATCACGGGAAAACACATCGACATCGGCGAGGCGCTGCAAACCCACGTAAAGACCGAACTGGGTGAAGCCGTGCAGAAATACGCAGGCAGACCGACAGACGCCGCCGTCATTTTCTCGAAGAGCGCGCATGAATTCATCTGCGAAGCCACCGTTCATCTGTCCACCGGGCTGACTGCCTCGGCCAAGGGCCACGCGACAGACATCTATGCCGCCTTCGACGCAACCTGCGAAAAGATGGAAAAGCAGCTGCGCCGCTNNTACAAGCGCCGGCTGAAGGACCACCATAAGGACCGTGCGGAACCCGTTGAACTGTACGGAGCCTCCGCCTATATCCTCGCCGGCGAAACCGAGGAATCGGAGACCGAGCCCGACACGCTGCAACCGATCATCGTGGCCGAAATGGAGACCAAGATTCCCTCGCTGACTGTCGGCGAGGCCGTGATGCAGATGGAACTGGCGGGCGCGCCGGTGCTTGTGTTCAAGAATGAAAAGAAAAATGGCGTCAACGTCGTGTATCGGCGGGAAGACGGAAATATCGGCTGGATTGATCCATAATCCCGCTGCATGAACTCTCAAGGGGCGGCCACTCTCACGGCCGCCCGGAAAGCCGGCTGACATGAACTTCAACGATCTGCTGAAACCGACCGCGATCAAGGTCCTTGCCGGTGTCTCCAGCAAGAAACGCCTGATGCATGACATTGCAGAGCTGGCTCACAGCGCCTTTGACATCGACACCGGAATGGCAGTCGAGGCGCTGATGGAGCGGGAAAGCCTGGGCCCGACGGGCGTTGGCCACGGCGTTGCCCTGCCGCACGCCCGCGCCTCTGGTCTGAACGAGGTTTCGGGCGTGTTCATCCTGCTGGAAAAGCCGATCGACTTTGAATCGGTTGACCGTCAGCCGGTCGACCTGGTGTTTGCGCTGTTCGCCCCCGAGGATGCCGGCGTCGAGCACCTCAAGGCACTTGCCCTGGTCTCGCGCACCCTGCGGGACCAGAGCACCTGCAAGAAACTGCGCGCCAATCCCGATCCGGCGACGTTGTACACCATCCTGACCGAAAGCCCGACGGTTCAGGCCGCCTGACCCCAGTCGGCAAAACCGAACAGGGCATAATCCCGATGGTAGGCCGCGCGAGCGGCCTTTTCCATTTCGGCGTCATGGATCGCCGCCAGCGGATACTGCGCTTCCGGCGCTGACACCTGGGGCGGCGGCGGGCAAGCCCGGCCAAACCGCACGGCCAGGGCGGGCAGTGCCTGTGCCAGCTCTTCCTCGCGCAAGATCAGGTCGGGCGCGGCAAACTCGGCAAAGCCCTGAACGCATTGCGCTTGCGTCGCCCATGGCGCGGGCGTGGCAAGCGCCGTCTGACCGGCCAGAGTATCCGCAACAAACCCCAGAAAACCCAGGAAGGCGGCGCGATGCTGGGCCAGCGAATGTGCGGGGCCTTCGGGCAAAGGCACGGCATGGGTGCGCATCATCATCCGCCGCGCCTTCTGCATCGTGCCGTCACCCCCCGGCAGGACACGGCGGCAGAACACATCATGCGCACGGGCCAGCGGATGGCGCAGCACGGTAAAGGACCGGTGGCCCGGCCGCGCCGCCATCCAGTCGCGCAGGCTGCGTTGCGAAAAGCCGGTGGTCAGCGCTGCCTCTGTCACACCATCCAGCGCCGCCAGCCATGCTCGCAGATCGGCATCCGGCCCACCGGGCACTGGCATGAAAAGCAGCGGTGTCGCTGCTCCCCCGACATACGCTGGCACGGCAGGGCCACGTCGCGGTTCTGATCCAGGCAGCCTTGCCAGGCCGAACAGGTCTTCGCTGGCCAGCGCGTTGCGCATCTCCTCGGGGTTGGAGACCTTGTCGGCGACCGGTTCGGGGTTCTGGCGTTTCAACGTGGCGCGCAGCCCGTCCAGCCGGCCGGCAACACCCAGCCAGGCCAACAACCCGTTCAGAACCTCCAGGTCATGAAGATCGTCATAATCCAGGGCAAAGGCGGTTTGCCCGCTGATCTGCAACCCGCGCCGGATGGCTTCCAAGAACGCCTGCCCCGCCTTCAGATGGGCAGAGAACTCGGCCGCATCAAAGTCGACGGTACTGCCCTTGCGCTTGGTGACATTGGTCAGCTTCCACTGGCCCGTGGCGCGCGCGATCTTGAGGCTGACGTAGCTGTCCAGCGGGTTGCGTGTCAGAATGATCTTGGCACAGGCCGGATCCGACAAAAGCCCGGGCAAGACCCGCGGATCGTGGTCGTGGAAATATCGAAACCCGGGCAGCACTCCCGGCTCTTTCCGCATCCGCCGGATCAGTTTTTGCGGCGCCGCGTCGCGCTGGGCCAATGTCATGCCAAGCAGCGTTGACGTATTGGGATAGCCGATGAACCCGGGGTTGAAAGCCTCTCCATGGCAGGCAATGCCGGGCACCGCGTTCAGGTTGCTTTCCAGAAAATTCGACCCGGTGCGCATTCCGGCAAGGATGACAAAACTGCTGAACGGCGGCGCTTCTGGCATCACTTGTTGACCAGAACCGGCTTCTGCGTCGGCCGGTCCTGCGGCTGGGCGACATCGGGCAGGGCAAAATCGCCAGTCAGATGCAGCTGCATCCCCATGTTGCGCAGATTCTGCAGGAACTGCGGAAACCCGTCCAGCGGATGAAGCCGCGGCGCCTCGGTCAGGTGGCGGGCTTCGCGCGGACCAAGGTGATCGAGGATCGGCAGCATCGTCTCCATCGGCGCTTGCAGGAACTCTGCCAACGTCCAGACCCGCACCCGCGCCGCGGCATCGGGGGCTTGCCAGGCGCGCAGGGTGGTTTCCTCGATCTTCTGCAACCGGCCCGCTTCGGCACGCAGGACACCGAAATTGTCATTGGTCCGGAATAGCGTGATCGCCCAGGCGCCCGTCACCACGTGCAGTTCGCAATTGGGATCGCGCGCCAGGACCGGTGCGATCGCCTGCCGGTCGCGCGGCCCGAACAGAAAGCACTGCCGCGTGCCGCGCGCATTCCACACCAGGTTTTGCAGAAACGCCGTGGGATTGGCATCGCGTATGCCTGCCAGATCGCAGATCGCCCCCGGTGCCATCGTCGCGCCGCCGGCGAATTGCACCCGGTCGGCGGCAAACAGGTGGCCATGCACCGTGGCACCCGCAGAGCGGGCCAGCCATGGCCCGAAGTCCGCGAAGACCTCGGAAAATCCATGAAACACCGCGTACCGCGCTGCGGTCGGGCCGGCTTCGCGGCCGGCACGCGGATACCGCCCCTGGCTAACCTTGCCCGGACGCCCCCGCCGGCCGCGTTCCAACGCGCGGGCGAACACCCGGTCGATCTTGGCCGGGTTCGGATCTGACTGTTCGGCCCGGTGCCCGTTGTCCGACAGGAACTCGTCATAAAGCCGGGTCGCATGTGGCCAGACCTTGCGCGCGACAAAGCAATCGGACCGGCGCAGCAGGTGCAGGTGATCGTCGTAAAACACGTGCGGTTTACCCTGCAGGTCGAACTTGGACAGGGTCAGCGACCGGCTTTCGATTTTCTCCGACCAAAGCCGGGCCAGAGACTGAAAATAGCTTTCATCGGGGATCCAGACCTTGCGGAAATAGCGATCAAGCTCCGCCCGGCGCGGATCTTCGAGAATGGCGGACAGCGTGCGGCGGGTCAGACACCACCACTGGCTGCCCATGTGTGGCGCGATTCCCGGCGGGATCGCCCGCGTCACGCCCAGCGCCCGTTGCAGCGCGACATAACGATCAAACAACCCGCGACGGCGCCGCCAGGGAAACGGAAAGTGCAGGGTGAACCGCTCCATCTCCAGCCCGCCCACGGTCCAGGGCACATCGCTGGTGGCGGCACTTTCAATGAAATCGGTGTGTGGACGCGCGTCGAGATAACGGATCAGGTCGCGCGCCGGGCGCAGCGGCAGACACGCGCCCGAGGTCAAGTAAACGTGCCGTACCGCCGGGTGCCTGGCCAGGATTTGCGTCGCCGCGTCCTGCGTGGCTGCGACCAGACCCCACGTGCCCCACTCGCACCGGTGGCGCGGCGAAAACCCGACATCGGGAGAATCTGCCAGGCTGGTGGACAGCGCCCGGCAGGCTGCACGGTCTACCGCCTTGTCGAGGTGGATCACCACCGGGCAACCGGCCCGCGCCCAGAACCGTGCCACCTGCGCCACGCGGTCCAGCGCGGTGTGTGCCAGGATCACGATGCCCAGAGTCCCGCTCATGCCCAGCTGCCCTTGGACATCAGGCCCAGGCCCTCAAGCTGCCGCCAGTTCACGTATCTCTGTGAAAACTCGCTCCACAGTGCCGGCCCGCGTTCCAGCGCGCGCGCATAGGCCCGGTATTCGCCGCTGTTGGAGTAATGTTCGCCACGATCGATCTCTTCGCGGGTCTTTTCCGCGAAGACGGGCAGAAACTTGGTGTGCAAAAGGATGCCAGAGGCCTTCTCGCCGCCGCTGGTATCATAGACCTGGTTCAACCCGCGCGGCAGCAGCATGTGGGTAGAGCTGACATAGGCATAGCGCCGGTTCCAGCGCACCAGCGGGATCTTGTTCAGCGCCGGGGCACGCTGCGGCTGTTCGGCGAAAAATGCCCTTTCGCGGGGTCCACCCTGGATCCACAGGTTGTGGTAAACCGGGTTGCGCTGCATCCGGTAATTGCCGGGATCAAACCAGCAAGCCGCCGCCAGCGGGTCGGTCATGTCTGATTCCGGCTCGGCGGTCAGGTCGCCGCGCGGGTAAAGGTCCAGCAGCATCGCGCTGAAACTGCGCAGACCCGAGGAATCCAGCCAATCCGTCAGCGCGCGTAACGGGCGCGTATCACAGAACGGAAAGACCAGCAGTTCATCGGGGTCAACGGTCACGCACCAATGGCCATGGCCATGCACCATCAACAAACGGTTCAGCCAATCCATACCATACCGCGCCCTGCGATAGCTCGCCTCTGCCCGCCAGAGCGAGACATCGGGCTGCGCCCGCAGGTATTCGCCAGACCCATCGCCGCTACAGTTGTCGACGATCAGGAAGTGACCCACCCCCTGTTTGCGGTAGTGCCGCAGGAAATGCGGCAGGCGGTCCATCTCGTTCCGCAGGGTCGAGAACAACAAGATGTCATCGCTGCCAATCTTGCCCAGCCGCAGATGCACCGGGCGCAACTCTCGCCGCTTTCGAAATGCCCGGATCAGCAGGCGCTGACGCCGCAGACGCATCCGGTATGATTGCCAAAGACCCATCGCCGTTCCGCAGTCGTGCTGCGCCTTTCGCGCAGCGTGGTTGTGCCATTGTAAACCATACTAAATGGTTACCGATGTTGCGCAATCTTTCGCTGTCCGGCCGCGGCGTGACGATCAAAGCCAGGCGATGGGCGGCATCAATCCCGCTTCGATCAGGCTTTTGGGCCCGTCATAGCGCCGCGTTTCGTCGTACCAAAGCGTCGGCTTCCTGCCGATGGCGTCATAGTATCCGTCAAACGCCTCTGGCCTGGTAAAGTGCTGTTGTCGGGCCTTTTCCTGGGCGGATCGCGCCACGATCCCCGGCAGGAACTTGGTGTGCAGCAGCACGCCGCAGGGCCGCCGGTCTGCCGGCCCGTCATAGGCGCGGTTCAATCGCGGCGGCAGCGCCGCATGGGTGGAATTGGTATAGGCAAAGCCTCGGTTCCACCGCACCAGCGGCAGTTTGTTCAAAGTCGGCGACCGCGCAGGATCACTGGCAAAAAAGGCCCGCTCTCGCGCACCGCCCTGAACCCACAGATTGCCTGCCGGGCGTTGGCGGGCGGCGCGATACGGGCCAGCATCGAACCCCGGCAAGACCAGTGCCGGATCGGTGTCCGGCTCATAGCGGCCGGTGCCAATTGGCCCTTGCGGATAAAGGTCCAGCATCAATGCCCCAAACGCTTGTTGCCCACGCCTTTGCAGCAGCGCCGTCAAATCCGGCAGGGCGTGCCGGTCCATTCCGTCATAAACCAGCAACTCGTCAGCATCGAGCGTCAGGCTCCATCGCCCGTGCAGGTGGCGCATCTGAAGCCAGGTCAGCCAATCCATGCCAAAACGCGCGGCGCGATAGCCGGCCTGCGTCACCCAGACTGATGTATCGGGCTGATCGGCCAGGTACTGGGCGGTGCCATCGTCACTGCCATTGTCGACAAACAAGAAATGCGACACGCCCAGCGCCCGGTGATGACGCAGGAACCACGGCAGGCGGTCGATTTCGTTGCGCACGCAACTGACTGCCACCACCCCCGGCGGCAAGGCCGCGCTGCGATCCTGCATCGCGCGCAAGGCATGGCGGCTGCGAAACGCGGCCCACAAAAGACGCCGCCGCCGCCAGCGCAGGTGCAAGGGGGGCGGCAGGCGGATCATGTCACAGGGCTACTTGTCGTAATGACCGTTCTGATGCCAGCGCCAGGCATCGCCGATCATCTGCTTGAGGGTCGACCGTTGCGGGCGCCAACCCAGCTCGCGTTCGGCACGGGTCGATCCGGAAACCAGCTTGGTGCAATCCCCGGCACGCCGCGCGCCTTCCTGCATTGGCACCGGTCGGTTGGTGACATCGCGCGATGCGGCCACCACCTCGCGCACCGAAAAGCCGCGCCCGGTGCCTAGGTTGAAAACCCGGCTGCCCTTGCCATCGCGCAGCCAGGTCAGGCCCAGCACATGCGCATCGACCAGGTCGCAGACATGCACATAGTCGCGGATGCAGGTACCGTCGGGCGTCTCGTAATCGGTGCCGTAGATTGTCAGCGCGTCGCGCTTGCCGTCGATCGCGTCCAGCATCAGTGGGATCAGGTGCGTTTCCGGCTGGTGGAACTCTCCCACTTCGCCATCGGGGTCTGCGCCGGCCACGTTGAAATAGCGGAAGATCACGTGGCGCATCCCGAACGCAGCCTCGAAATCGGTCAGAATGTTTTCCACCGCGCGCTTGGATGAGCCATAGGCGTTCAGCGGGTTCTGGGCCGAGCTTTCGTCCAGCACCACGTTATCCTGGTCGCCGTAAGTCGCGCAGGTCGAGGAAAAGACAAAGTTGAGGCACCCCGCCTCTGCGGCCGCCTCGATCAGGTTGAGCGATCCCAGAACGTTGTTGCGCCAGTACCGGCCGGGCTGCGTGACCGCTTCGCCAACCTGGCTGAGGGCGGCGAAGTGCATGACGGCAACCGGCTGGTATTGCTGGAACACCGCATCCAGACAGTCACGATCCAGCAGGTCGCCGCGTTCGAATGGGCCAAACCGGACGGCATCCTGCCATCCGGTTACGAGGTTGTCGTAGGTCACGGGAACGTACCCGGCCTGTTTCAGGCTCTTGCAGGCGTGCGACCCGATATACCCGGCGCCGCCTGTCACAAGTACGTTGGTCATGCCGTGCCTTTACTGCGCGGCGTTCTTCGACGCCATCATGTCTTCGAGATAGCGCAGCAGCTCGTCCTTCAGGTCATCCCGCGCCAGGCCGAAAGAGACGGTGGCCTGTAGGAACCCTGCCTTGGAGCCGCAGTCGAACCGCTCGCCGCGGAAGCGGTAGCCAAACACGCCTTCGCCGTCGATCTGCGCCGCGATGGCATCGGTCAGCTGGATCTCTCCACCCGCGCCGGCCTTCATCTTGTTCAGAGATTTCAGAACGTTCGGTGTCAGGATATAACGGCCGATCACCGCCAGGTTCGACGGTGCGGTTCCCGGGGCCGGCTTTTCCACCATGCCCTTGACCTGCACCAACGCGCCCAGATCCTCTTTCAGGTCCAGGATGCCGTAAGAAGAGGCCTTGTCGCGCGGAACTTCCATTGCGGCCACCATGTTGCCGCCGGTTTCCTCATACGCCTCGACCATCTGCTGCAGGCAGGGCTTGTCAGAGTTGGCAATGACGTCATCGGGCAGCATCACCGCGAAAGGCTCGTTGCCGATCAGGCGGCGGGCGCACCACACCGCGTGGCCCAGGCCCAGCGCCTTGTGCTGACGCATGTAGGCGATCTCGCCCGAGTCCATGTTGGTCGAACGCAGCACCTCAAGCAGGTCGTCCTTGCCTTTGCGGCGCAGTTCCTGCTCCAGCTGCGGAGAATGGTCGAAATAGTCTTCCAGCGCGCTTTTCCCGCGCGAGGTCACAAAGATGAATTCCTTGATCCCGGCGGCACGGGCTTCGTCGATCGCGTACTGCACCAGAGGGCGATCGACCAGGGTCATGATTTCCTTCGGCACAGACTTCGTCGCCGGCAAAAACCGCGTGCCAAGACCAGCGACAGGGAATATCGCTTTTGTAACTTTTCTCTTCATAATGTCCGTTCAGCTCCCATTGAACGCCAGAGCAACCTAGCACCACAAAACATCAATAACAGCGACACTAACTGTTCGTCGAAATCGTATCTACCGTATGGAAAACATGTGGCAGTAAACAAATTGTTCAACAAGGTAGTCGAACAGAGATCATTGTCACAGGCCGCTGTTTTGTCAGCAAGTGAAACCGGATGTGATGCCCTGGCTGTTGATAAAACGTGGACAACCGCGACCGGTTCCGAAGTTTGACAACAAATCGAAGGGCTTTGCCGCCGACCCTGCCAACGGCGGATTTCAACCGCCAGAAAGGCACGACAATACAGCCTCAGCGCGAAAATCCGCTCGTGATAGGCGAAATGCCCCCTTTTCAGGCGTAACTTGCGCGATCAGGAAGGCCTGCAAACACGCATAGATTGAATTGCTCCCGGCGATTCGAAAATCGCCCAGAGGGCGGCGCGAATCTGGCGGTCAGTCCCGGACCAGCTGCACGCTGGGCGAGGCGGCGATGAAGAACGGGTTGGCAAAGCCGGGCTTTCCATAGGCCAGCGGTTCAAGTGTGTCGAACCGCAGCACCACGCCGCCTGCGCCTGCCAGAACGGCATGGCCCGCAGCGGTATCCCATTCCATCGTGCGGCCCAGGCGCGGGTAGAGATCCGCCTCTCCCGTGGCCACCAGGCAGAACTTCAGCGACGATCCCGCGCTCTTGGCATCGGCGATGCGGTAGCGGTTGATGTAATCGTCCGTCGCCTGATCGCGGTGCGATTTCGAAGCGACGACCAGCAGCGCGCCATTGTTGGCATCCGCCACGCGGATCGGCCGGGTCTGACCAGCGCGCGCAGCATCGAACGGGCCGTCCTCCTCTACCGACTGGCCATCGGCCGCGGTGTAGAACATCCGTTTGCGCGCCGGCGCATAGACCACGCCGCGCGTCGGAACACCGTTTTCAACGAGTGCGATGTTCACTGTGAAATCGCCGCGACGCTGGACAAATTCCTTGGTGCCGTCGAGCGGGTCGACGATCAGGAAGGTCTGCGCCTGCAGATCGTGGCTGTCAGCCTGTTCTTCTGTCACCAGCGCCAGTTGGGGAAAGGACGCGCGCAGCCCGGCCGAAATCAACGCATCCGCGGCCTCATCCGCCTCTGTCACCGGGCTTTGGTCCGATTTGGTCTTCACCTCGAAATCGTCCGAGTTGTAGATTTCCAGGATCGCATCGCCGGCCTCAATCGCCAGCTGCCGCATGGTGGTGACAAGTGCTTCGTAATCCAAGACAATCCCTCTTCTGCCAATGAAATGCCGAAATCTTTGATTAGGCGGATCGCAACCCTTATGATTTACAGCGGTGCCAACAACAAGGTGCCGTGGACCATGCAGAGTTGACCGATGTTTGACAGCACGCGTCCCAGTTCACACCTTGGCTCGGCCCTGTACATGGCCGAACTGGTGTATCACAACGCCGTCCGGTCTGTGCGCAAGATCCACCGCAACGCCTTTGTCGCCATTGTCATGAACATGCTTCAGACGGCAACCTTCGTGCTGGCCTTCTACTTCATGTTCTCGGTTCTGGGCCTGCGCGGCAATGCCCTGCGCGGCGACTTCATGGTTTACATCATGACCGGCGTCTTCCTCTACATGACGCATGTCAAGACGATGAGCGCGGTCCTCGGCTCGGAAGGGCCCGCCAGCCCGATGATGCAACACGCGCCGATGACCACCGCCATTGCGATCACCGCGGCGATGCTGTCGGCGCTCTACATTCAGCTTTTGTCTCTGTTCGCCGTGTTGTTCATCTACGACGTGGCCTTCAACCCCGGCGTCATCCGGCAGATCGACGACCCGATCGGGTGCCTGGGAATGGTGCTGCTGTCGTGGTTTTCCGGCGCGGCTGTCGGCATGGTGCTGCTTGCGGCCAAGCCGTGGTTCCCGACGCCCGTCAGCATCCTTGGCACGATCTACCAGCGCGCCAACATGATCGCATCGGGCAAGATGTTCGTGGCCAATACCCTGCCTGGCTACATGCTGGTGATGTTTGACTGGAATCCGCTGTTCCACACCATCGACCAATCACGCGGGTATGCCTTCCTTGACTATATGCCCCGTAACAGCAACATCGCCTACCCGCTGTATCTCAGTTTGGCGCTGCTGATGATTGGCATGATGGGCGAGTTCTATACGCGCAAGCACGCCTCTGCCTCGTGGAATGCGCGTCGCTAAGACGCCAATCCGCAGCATGGCGCCCGGGTACACTGACCAAGCAGCGCCAGCGCGGCGCACCTGGATCGGTTGCCGAGTTACTGCACGATGAAATCGGCATGAAGCGCGCCGGCTGCCTTGATGCTTTTGAGGATGTCGATCATGTCGCGCGGCGACACGCCCAGCGCGTTCAGCCCGGCGATCACCTCTGATAGCGAAGCGCCGCCCGGCACCTCTGCCAGGCCGGTACCGGGCTCCTCGGTCAAATCGGCGTTGGTCCGCGGAACCACAACCGTTTCGCCTTCGGCAAAGGGGTTGGGTTGCACCACAATCGGCTGTTCCTGGATGCGAAGCGTCAGGTTGCCCTGCGACACGGCCACGCGCGAAATGCGCACGTCCTCGCCCATCACGATGGTGCCCGATCGCTGGTCGACCACCACCGTGGCGCGCCGCTCGGGCACCACCGGAAGGTTCTCGATCGAGGTCAGGAAATGTGCCGGAGACCGGGCATTGGCCGCCTTCAGGCTAAGCGCGACGGTCCCGGCATCCGTCATCGTCGCCACGCGCCGGCCAAAAGACTGATTGATCGCCTGTTCGATCCGTGCCGCCGTGGTGAAGTCAGGCTCGCGCAGCGCAAGGCGGATCTGGCTGAGCGCGGTGAAATCGAAGGCAACTTCCCGCTCGACCCGCGCGCCTGACGGTATCGCGCCTGAGGTCGGCACGCCCTGAACGGTACGCGCCGCAGCGCCCGTCGCTTCTGCGCCGCCGGCCAGAACCGTTCCTTGTGCCACCGCGTAGATCTGCCCATCGGCCGCATTCAGCGGAGTCATGACCAAAGTTCCACCCAGCAGACTCTTCGCATCGCCAATCGCAGATACGGTCACATCCACCTTGCTTCCCGCCCGCGCAAATGGCGGCAGCGTCGCGGTGACAATCACTGCGGCCACGTTCTTGGGGCGGAACTGCTCCCCGGTGACGTTCACACCCAGTCGCTCCAGGACGTTTGTCATCAATTCTTCGGTAAAGGGGGCGTTGCGCAACCCGTCGCCGGTACCATTCAACCCCACAACCAGGCCGTAGCCCAGAAGATCGTTGCCGCGCACGCCGTCAAACTCAACCAGGTCCTTGATACGGATGCCTTGTGCATTGGCCTCCATTCCGGACAAGGCCAGCACGAACAAGAACAACGCGAAGCGCAGGTAGATTATCATCGCAGGAAATCCACCAGCCGCAGACGGGTCTGTCGCGCGGTGACTGCATAAATGGTTTCAAGCTGTGTTTGAGACTGCTCCAGCCGTGTTGCCGCATCATAGGGATCGACCGAAAGAATATCAGACAATGACATGGTCAGCGCCGCATGGCGCGCATCGTTGCGTTGCGACGCATCACCGATCCGCTGCTGCGCCGCGCCTATGTCGGCCTGTAACCCTGTCAGATTGGTTTGGGCTGTCAGCAATCCGTTGGCCGCCGTCTGCATAAGGCTGGTTTGCATCGCCGAACCGAAGCCAAGCCCAGGATCCGTCGCGAGCGCGGCCATAGCCGTGTACCGTAGCAAGTCGCGAAAGACCGCATGATCGGCCCGCAGGTCGAGGGAGACGGTTTCCGCATCGTTCAACAGGTAGGGCTGCCGCCCTGCCGTTGCACCCATGTAGCCAGAGGTTTCGAACCCTCCGCCAGGCGTATCAAACCAAGCGTCAATTTGCGTCGTCACGTCTGTTGCCGTCACCGCGCCTGACACGGCGGCCCGCAAAGCGTTCATGATGGTTGTATCATCGGCCAGCGCCGCGCTGTCGGTCGCCGTGCCCGCGAACAACGTCAGACCGGCTTGCCCGGCATTCAGCCTGTCCACCACGGTTGAGAAGGCATGGCCTGCCGAAGCCGAAAGCGCTGCGCGCACATCTGCAGAGCTGGCCAAGTCTACCTTCAGAAAATCGGCGCCAAGGCTGGCGGTGACGGTCTGAATATCGGTCAACACCGTTTGCATGGCATCGGCCGACAAGGACGCCTCTGTCGCGCTGCGCCGAAATGCGTCCAGAAGGGTCAACTCTGACTGGATCTGCGCGATCGGGGCGATGTTGCCGTCCAGTGCCCGGGCGGCATCGCCGGTCAGACCGGTGGTTACCTCCTGGCTGTATCGCTGGACGTTTGATTTGGCCTGCGCCTGGTAGGTGCGCATGGTTAGTGAGCGGGCCAGGTCACCGATGGACAGCATGGGTTCCCCCTTAACGAAGCAAGAGTTGCAGCAGTTCATCCACAACGCGGATGACTTGCGCATTGGCGGCATAAGCCTGCTCGATCTGCATCAGGTGCTGCAGCTCGGCGTCTGTATCGACACCGCCGGCCAGCTCTTGCGTTTTCAATGCGGTGGCATGTGCCTGGGCAAACGACAGTTCCTTCTCGGCATCGACACGATTGTCAGCAACCAGAGAAGCGGCAAAACTGGCATGGCTGGCAAAGCTTGACGCCGCTGAGCCAAGGCTGGCCGAGGATGCTGTTACGCGGGCGGTCAGCGCCGATTGCAGGCCGTTGATCAGCATGGAATCGCCGGAAAACCCTGGTATCGCGGCGTTAAGACCGTCACGAATTTTCCAGGTGTCCGGGCCCGCCGGATCGACAATAGAATTTAGCGCGATGCGGCCAGACAGACCGATTTCATCCGCCGGAAGGAACGCCAGCCCCGCATCGGTGAACAATCCGGGATCACCCGCCAACAGCGTGGTATCCGGCCCGCCGGGGCCAAACCTTTGGACCAGATCGCGGGCTATGCCATCCAGCACCGACTGAACTGCCACCGTTTCGCTGTCACGAATCTGGAACTGTGCGGCCAAAGCTCCGCCGGCCAGGGGGCCGCTTGGGCCAGGGTCGATGGTGCGCCCGTCCATGGTGAGGCCGGAAAGCAGCGCATTGCCCAGGGTCATGTGCGGCGCGATCAGATTTGACGCAGCGAAGCCAAAGACCGGCGGCGTGGTATCCAACAGTATCGCTCCGCCGGTCGAGAACAGCTGCACCTGGCCGCGATCATTTTCCTTGACCCGCAGCGGTACGATACCCGACAGGGTGTCTATCTCTAGCTGCCGTTGGTCCTTCAGCGCGGAAGTATCCAGCCGCTGGCTGAGCAGAGCGGTGATCTTGGTGTTGATCTCGCCCACCCGGGCCAAACCGTCGTTTAGCTGCCCAACCAGCGTGGCAATCTGCTGTTCGGCCGCCACGCGCATGGCTTGCACCCCGTCCGACGCAGCATTCAACTTGCCCGTCAGCGCCTGGGCGGCCTGAGCCACGCCCTTTAGCCGCTGCGGTGACGAGGGGTCTGCCGACGCGGTGACAAGGCTGGCTTCAAAATTGGTAACGCGGCCGGTCAGCGAGTCGCCGTCCAGCGGCGACCCGATCAGAGTCTCCAGCGACTGGCGCGCGGTGGCGATCTGCTCTTGCCCGCCGGCGCGCGCCTCACTCAGCCGACGCTCGCCGATCAGGACTGGATTGGACAGGCGCAGAACGCCGATCGAACGGACGCCGCCATAGGTGGCCACCGTGTCGGCAACCACCTGAAGTTCGCGCCGGCCATATCCCTCGGTCAGCGCGTTCGAGATGTTGGACGAAACCAGGTTGGCTGACCGGGCATTGATGGCCAGACCACTTGCCGCGTTGTTCAAGGCGCCGGACAGACCCATTGGTCAGTTCCTTCCGCTGTTGTGCTTACCGTTTGATGTTGGTCGTTTCCTGCAACATCTCGTCCACCGTCTGGATAACCTTGGCGTTTGACGAATAGGCACGCTGAGTCTGGATCATGTCCGTCAATTCGCTTGCGACGTCTGTCGTCGACTCCTCCAATGCGAAGGAAACGATGTCGCCCGTCGGGCCATCCCCGGCATTCCAAAGGAAATAGCTGCCGCTTTCGGGCGAAGGCATGTAGGTCTGCTTGTCCATCGCGATCATGCCGTTGGGGTTTGGCAGGTCGATCAGCGGAACCTGGTAGATCGGTCGGGTGATACCAGTGTCGAAATAGGCGTAAACCACGCCCTGTTCGTCAACCTCGACGCTGGTCATATTGCCGACGGGCGAGCCGTCCTTGGAAATGTTCAGCGGCGCGAAACTGTCCGACAGTTGGGTAAGCCCGTCACTTTCACCCGGCTTGCCGATGTTCAGCTCAATCGGGCCGCCCGCGACGTTCACGATCAAAGAGCCAGTGGTCGCGTTATAGGCGCCGCCCGAGACGGTGGTCACGCTGAGCAATGTGCCCCCCGAGGTGCGCGAGCTGTCGAACGTCAGCACGTATTCCCCGATCACCACGCCGGGCTGCGCGGTGTCGTCCAGCACTACCGTCCATTCATTCGATGTGCCGGTCGCGGGAACCGTCGGAGTAAAGGTCATATGCACGTTTTCCGACCGTCCGAGGTTGTCGAAATATTCGACCGACAGCTCTTGCGTGTCGCCGCTGGCACCGGCGGTGGTTTCGGTTGCGGGCAGGTTGACGCCCAACGTCATCCGCGTGGTCGGCTCACCCGAGAATTGGTTCACGTTGATCTGAACCGGTTCCAGCCCGTCAGAGGTGTCGCGCGGATAGGTCGGCATGGTTCCATCGGGCAGAGCGGGCCAGCCCAGCAGCGTCAGTCCCGAGTCAGTGCGCAGGATGCCGTTGGCATCTGTGCGGAACGACCCGGTTGTGGTCAGCAGCAGCTTGGGATCGCCATTGCCGGCGTCCACTTCGGTCGAGCGAGCGACGGGCAGAAAACCGCGGCCGCGCACGGCCAGATCGGTAGCATTGATCGTGGCAACCAGAGACCCGCTCTGGTCAATCAGACGGCGCGTGCCTACGCGCACGCCCCCGGCCGAGTATTCGCCTGCCCCACGCGACGACATCACCATGGACTGAAAGGATGTTTCCACCCTTCGGTACCCGTTGGTCGCGGAGTTCGCGATGTTGTCGGAGATCGCGGCCAGCCGTGTGGCGTTCGAGGCGAGACCGGCCACACCGGCGTTCAGAGAGGACGAGATTGTCATGACGTTCCCTTGATGCGTCTTCGTTTCACACCCTGATAACGCCCGCCCCATTAACGGCCCGCTAACAGCTAAAATTGATCGCGGCTATTTTCGCAAAAACACGATCTCGATCCGGTTGTTGCGGGGGGACATCGGATTGGAATGCGCGGGCGAGCGGTCCGCCATCGCGCTGGTCCGACGGATGCGATTGGCCGGCAGGCCGGACTTGACCAGCAATTGCCGCGCCACTTCGGCCCGCTGGGCCGAGACATCCCACACCGGGCGGTCGCGCCGCACAACGGCGGGCGTGCGCACATGCGCCTTGAGCGCGATGCGGCTGGTGACCGCCGCTGCCGTCCGCGATACGGCGCGCATCAGTGACTCCAGGATCGGGTTTGGCAGATTGTCATCGCCGAACAGCGGGCTGTCGGCAGTGTCGAAAAACTCAACTATCAGCCCTTCGTCGGTGATGCGAAGCTCGACATGCCGTTGCTCGTTTATCTCAAGGATCGACTCTCCGCCGCTGCCCAGGAGCGCCTGCGCCGCCTCGACCTCGGCCAGAGTCAGAGTGCTGTCGGATGCGTTGATCGCACCGCGCGCCTCATGCTGCTCGGACGGCAGTTGGCTGGTCGCACCGGTGCCCATGCGCGGCAGGACGTTCTCGGAAAACACAGTCTCGCCGCCAAAGTTCCCGTCGCCCCCGCCAGAGACACGGTTGACCGCGATCGTCGGGTTGAAATAGTCCGCTATCCCCTTGCGTTGCTTTTCCGTCGTTGCATTCAGAAGCCACATCAGAAGAAAAAAGGCCATCATGGCCGTAACGAAATCGGCATAGGCGACTTTCCAGGCACCGCCATGGTGCCCGCCGCCCCCGACCACTTTCTTCCTCTTGATGATGACTGGCGCCATACCGTCGCCCTTCATCGTCTACCACCGCTTTCTAGCCCCCGCGAAAGTGGTACGGTTCGCGGGTTTAACACCGACTTAACAATTCAAACTGTATCGTTAAAACCGCACGCGGCAGTCTGCCGGAAATCGGTGCGGCGGCCCGGCATTTGTGGACATGGCCTGCACTCTGTCATAACAAGCAGAAAGACTTGTGTCGGGGATTGGGGACAGGTGCCTAGACAACACGCATCATTCGGCCGCCTTCTGGCGCGGACCGCGTTGCCTGCCGCCGTGCTGGCCAGCGCCGCAACCGGCGCTTCGCCCGAAGGGGCTCAGCCCACATACGGTGTCTATGGCACGCCGGGTCTGATCGACATGCCCACCGCGCAGACCGACGCCGACGCAACACTGGCCACCACCGTTTCGCGCGTGGGCGACACCACGCGAAGCACGCTGACCTTCCAGATCACGCCGCGGCTGTCGGGCAGCTTCCGCTATACTGCGCTGTCCAATTTCATCCATCCGCACAGCGTCGATGACACCTATTACGACCGCAGCTTCGACCTGCGCTACCAGCTGCTGACCGAGGGCAAGATCCGCCCTGCCGTGGCGATTGGCCTGCAGGATTTCATCGGTACCGGGCTTTACGGCGGTGAATACGTCGTGGCTTCAAAGACGCTCGCGCCCGGTCTGGTCGTCACCGGCGGTATCGGCTGGGGCCGTTTCGGCAGCAGCAACGCCTTTGCCAGTTCAGGGTCACGTCCGGCCACCATCCTGGGCCGCGGCGGTATCCCGTCGTATGACCAGTGGTTCCGCGGCGACATGGCGGCTTTCGGCGGGCTGTCCTACAGCCCCAACGACCGGTTGACGGTCAAGCTGGAGTACTCCTCTGACGGCTACCTGGAGGAAACCACCAACGGTGGGTTCAACCGCAAGAACTCGATCAACTACGGCATCGACTATCGCATCGGACGCAACGCCCACCTGGCGCTGTACCACGGCTATGGCGATGTGTTCGGCGCGCAGGTCACCTTTCTGACCAACCCACGTCAGTCGCTGGCCCCCGGCGGGCTGGAAGGCGCACCGCTGCCGGTCACTGCGCGCCCCGCCGGCGCGCGCGCAGACCTTGGCTGGCAGACCGAGCCAGGCGCCGCCGACACGGCACGCAACCGCCTGAGGGCGGCGATGCAGCTGGACGATCTGACCCTGACCGGCCTCGACCTGACCGGAACCTCGGCCACCGTGCGCCTGCGCAATGCGCGCTACGGAAACCCCGCGCAAGCCATCGGCCGCACCGCCCGCGCGATGAGCCGGGTGCTGCCCGCCTCGGTCGAAAGCTTTACCATCGTGCCCGAGGTGCAGGGCGTTCCGATGTCTGCCGTGCATATCGCCCGGTCGGATGTCGAGGCGCTGGAAAACCGTGACAGCGCCGAAATGCTGGCGCGGACACGGATCGTCGATGCCTATGGCCTGGCCTCGGCCCGGGATGAAGCGCCATCGCGTTTCGAATGGTCGCTGTCGCCGAACCTGCTGTTCAGCATGTTCGATCCCTCCGCCCCGGTGCGCGCCGACCTGCGCGCGCGCCTGGCGGCGGAATACCGGCTGCTGCCCAACCTGGTGCTGTCGGGCTCGGTGTCCAAGACGCTGGTCGGCAACATTTCCAATTCAGGTCAGAGCAACACCGCCTCGACCCTGCCGCCGGTGCGCACCGGCGCGCCCCGCTATGCCCACGATGGCGATCCCTCGATCGATCATCTGACCCTGGCGCATTACGCGCATCCGGCGACCAACTTCTACAGCCGCGTTACCGTGGGCTATCTGGAATCGATGTATGCCGGCGTCTCGGGCGAACTTCTGTGGAAGCCGGTCGGCAGCCGCCTGGCCCTGGGGGCCGAACTGAACTATGTCCGCCAGCGCGATTTTGACCAGCGTTTCGGGCTTCAGGATTATGACATCCTGATGGGCCGCGCCTCGGCCTATTACGACTTCGGCAACGGCTACCACGGCCAACTGGACCTGGGCCGTTACCTGGCTGGCGACTATGGCGCAACCGTTTCGCTGGACCGCGAATTCGCCAACGGCTGGCGCGTCGGCGCCTATGCAACGCTGACCGATGCCTCGGCCGAAGATTTCGGCGAAGGCTCTTTCGACAAGGGATTGCGCATCACCGTGCCGCTGGCCTGGGCATCGGGCAAGCCGTCGCGCGCCAAGGCCACGGTCGACCTGAAGTCGCTGACCCGCGACGGCGGCGCGCATCTGAATGTCGACGGCCGTCTTTACGAACAGGTGCGCGACTATCACCAGCCACAGCTGGCAAACTCCTGGGGCAAGTTCTGGCGATGAAACGACACCTGATCGGCCTTCTGGCCGCGCTTGGCGCCCTGGGCGGATGCGGCAGCTCTGCCATTTCGACCGACGGGTCGCAGGTTATCCGCGACACGCTGAAGGGTGTCACCGCTGGCAAGGCAGCGCCGAATGTGGTGACCACCGATCAGCTGTCGGCCGAGCTTTCGGCCAGCAGCGCACCGCTGATGCTGGTGATCACCGACGCTACCCAGAACCAGGCCCTGTTGCGCGAAATCGCCCGCAATGGCCGCGACGGCACCTTCGCCACCGCCCAGCGCGAGGCGTTGATCGTGCGCGATGGCATCATCGTGGCCAGCCGCGGACTGGGCGGCGACATGATGTCCTCGGTTCAGGGCGGGCTGGAACGCCTGGTGCGCAGCCAAAGCAACGGTGCCAGCGATGTCACGCTGGTGTTCCTCGATGGCGCTGATCAGCCGGACCGTCGCAGCTACAGCTGCACCGTTTCCGTAGGCGGACAGACCCCCGTGGTTGCCGGCGCGGTGAACGCGACCGCGCGGATCGTCACCACCACCTGCACGGGCCCTGACAGCTATAGCAACACCTATCTGGTGGCATCCGATGGCTATGTCCTCGGCTCGCGCCAGTGGGTCGGACCCACCATCGGCTATCTCAGCACGCAGGCTCTGCGCCGCTGAGCGGTCTAGTGAAGCGGCATCCGGCGGAACACCGTGGCCAGCATCAGCCGCGCGTCGCTACACAGGCTGCGCCGGGCGGCATAGATCAGGTCTAGCCGCGCCTTGCGCGGCACGCAGCGCCGGCAATACACGGCTTCGGTTTCTTCGGGGCTGTCGCAGGCGGCCAGCAGGCGTTCCTCGGTCCGGTGGTAGGCCAGCGTGGCCAGCCCCGTCACCCCGGGCCGCGATCGCAGCACTGCACGATACAGCTCGGGAAACGCCTCGACATAACGGCGCAACGGCGGGCGCGGACCGACAAAGCTGATGTCGCCGCGCAGGATGTTCCAAAGCTGCGGGATCTCGTCCAGACGGTAGCGGCGCATCACGTGCCCGGTCCGGGTGATCCGGTCTGCCTTGTGCCCGCCTGAAACACCCACGTCACCGGCCTGGGGCCGCATTGTGCGGAATTTCCACAGCTTGAACCCCTGCTCGGGCGTCTTCATCCGTTCCGACAGATACAGCACCGGCCGGCCGTCGATCATCAGGATGGCCAGAGCCATGATCAGCCCCACCGGCACCAGGACGACGCCCAGCGCCAGCGCGATCACGATGTCGAACAGTCGCTTGCCACCGCTCATGCCACCAATCCCAGTTCCGAAACATCCCTGGCCAGATACTCTGCCGTGGCCGCATCCGACGGCATAGGACACAGTGCCGCCAGCCGGGAGCAATCCATCACCACACTGCGGCGCGCGTCCGGCGGTGCCTGGCGCCAGCTGACCGGCCAACCCATCGCACCCGCCAGCGCTTGCATCGCCACCGCGCCGGGAGCAGCCACGTTGAGCACGTCCGGCAGACTGTCCAGTGGCGCCAGGGCCACATGCGCCAGAACCCGGGCCATGTCGCGCGGGGCGATATAGCTGCGTTCTGGCCCGGCACCGTCGGCGAACCGGTCGAGGGTGATCCGGCCCTGCGCCCGGCCGGCGGCAAACAGGCTGTCGGCACCGGCCACATTGCCGATACGCAGGCACAGCGAACGCGGCCCGCCGCCGGATTGCGCCAGCGCCGTCTGCTCCATCCGCAGCTTGGATAGCCCATAGGCGTTCACCGGCCGGGTAGGCCAATCTTCGGCCATCGGGGCGGTCGCGGGGGCGTAAACGGCGATTGAACTGCAATGCACCACGCGCCCCGCGCCGACCTGCCGGGCAAGCCCGATCGCCGCCTCGGCCAGCGCGGAATTGGCCGAAAGCTGCGCATCGCTGCCCCGCGTCACCCCCCACAAGGCCACAACCGCGTCAGCGCGCAGGCCCGGCGGAACCGGTGCGCCAGGGTGCCACGAAACACCTTGGCCAAAGGCCCGTGTATTCCGAAATACTGGTATGATTTCAGCAGATTGACCCGCAAACGTGCCGCCCAGCGCACAGAAGAAACGGCCGATTTGGCCACTCGCGCCCAGCACGACGATCCTTGCCGATTGCGGATTTACGGTCACGCGCGGCGATCCCCGTTTTTTTTGAACTTGTGCAGTTCTCTAGCACTGTGACATGAGAGAGTGAACGACAAACGCGGCACGAACCGTGCGTTCGGGAAGGTAGGGAAACCGTCGTGCATCACCTTGGTCGCCTCCTGGCGGTGTTGATCGCCGCGCTGGCCCTCTCGGCCTGTACGCTGCCGCGTGGGTCTGCTCTGCAGCAAGAAATCACCAAGGAAGAGACGATCGAGGACTCGCCCTATCAGATCGTTCACGTCGGGCGTGACAATGTCGCCACGTTGAAGACCTGGCCCGCCACCGGGTGGGATGGGGTCTATCACTGGCTCGATACGCACACCGCGCCCTCGACCGCCGTGATCCAGACGGGCGACCTGGTCACAGTCACCATCTGGGACAGCCAGGAAAACTCGCTTCTGACCAATGCCGGTCAGAAATTCGTGACCCTGCCCAAGATGACCGTCGCGCCCAATGGCACGATCTTCATGCCCTACATCTCCGAAGTGCAGGTCAGGGGCCTGACGCCCGACGTGGCGCGTGAACGCGTGCAGTCGCGGCTGGAGCCGATCGTTCCCTCCGCACAGGTGCAGATCGCGGTCGAGCAGGGTCCCTCCAACTCTTACGACCTGGTCAGCGGCGTCGCCAAACCCGGTGTCTATCCGCTGATTTCGCGCGATTACACCATCCTCAGCGCGCTTGCGGCTGGCGGCGGCGTTGCGACGAACCTGCGCAACCCGCTGATCCGCCTGATCCGCGGCGGCAACACCTATGAAATCACCGCCGAACGGCTGTTCAGCACCGCTAGCAAGAACACCATCCTGCAGCGCAACGACCGTATCGTCGTCGAGCAGGACCGCCGCGCCTTCACCGCGCTGGGTGCCAGTGGCGTAGAAAGCGTGATATACTTCCCCAAGGACGAGGTCTCGGCACTAGAGGCGCTGTCGCTGATGGGCGGCCTGGCCGAAAATCGCGCCGATCCCAAGGGCATCCTGATCCTGCGCGAGTTCGAGCCTGAATCGCTGCGCCCGGGCACGCCCGGCCCGACCCGCGAGCAGGTTGTCTTTGTCATCGACCTGACCAGCGCAGATGGGCTGTTTGCCGCGCGCAACTTCATGATCCACCCCGAGGATACCGTGCTGGCGACAGAGTCCGTGGTTGTTACCGCGCGCACTGTCTTCGGTCTGATCGGCGCCGTTCTGGGCCTCGGCAACCAGGCACGCGCCCTGTAAACGGATCGTTCCCGCCCCGTGCCGCATTTGCGCCCCGGGGCGGCTATTGTCGCGTCGTGTTTTCACGCATACTTGCATCAAATGCTTGATTTATCGGATTTGGTCATGCGGGCACTCACGCGATACAACCGTCGGTCCCGGCTTTTGATGGGCGCTTTGGCCGCCTCGTTGTGTCTTGCGGGCACGGCACAGGCGGAACCCAGGCAGGCGGTCGAGGTCTATTTCTTCGGCAACAGCCTGATCAACCACCTGTCGGAAACCGAAAGCCAGACCAACGTGCCCGAATGGCTGAACCTTCTGGCGCGGGCCGATGGCCGCTCCGTGGCGGTGGACGGTCAGTGGGGTTTTCTGCGCGACTTTGCCGACAACTTGCCGCCGCGGCCGAACTGGTCTTTCCCCGGGGTGCGCAGCGCTTGGAACCCCCGGATCGAACGGTTTGGCAAGGCCGGGCTGACCGCACTGATGGTGAACCCCGCGAACTTCATCCAGTATCAGCCGCCGACCGTTCCCTATGACGGCGACAACCCGCGTGGCGAAAGCCCGGTCGACGCCGCCGTTCGGCTGATGGGCTGGCTTGGAACAGAGACGCCCGGCACCCCGGTCTACATCTACGAAGGATGGGCAGACATGGGCGGCGTGGCTGCCGATTTCCCGCCCTCGATGGACGATCTCGCCCGTTATCACGCGCTGAACATGGGCGGTTACCACGACTGGTACGTCACCCTGCGGGACGCGCTGGCCGCCCGTGTGCCAGAGGCCGACATACGCCTGGTTCCCGTGGCCAGCATCCTGGCTGAACTGCTGACAAGTGAACCGCTGTCCTCCATCCCGGTAGAGGGGCTGTATTCCGACAACGCCCCGCATGGACGGCCGACGCTGTACCTGCTGGCCGCGATGATCACCTACAGCGCCCTGTTCGAGACCGCGCCGCCTGCCGGGCTTGAGTTGCCCGACACGATCGAACCGGCGCTGGCCGACAATTTCGCCGATATTGCCGCCCGCATCTGGGCCGCGGTGCAGCCGACGCTGGCCGACGGACAAGACGCCGCCGCGACGCCCGATACGGCCACCGCACCGGCACCGGCGCACATGGCAGCGCCCGAACCAGCGCCCGAGCCCGAACCTGCCACCGCTTCCGAGCCCACGCCCGAACCGGCGCCAGAGCCAGAGTCCGAACCGCAACAGCCCGAAACGCCCGCCCAGCCGGTTCAGTTGGCCGCGCCCGCCGCGACACCGGCACCAGGCACGATTCCGGCACTGGCGATGGGGCTGAACGGGATCGCTGACTGGTCGACCCAGCACCCTTTCATCAACGTGATGAAAACCGCCCGTCCTTGGATCGGTCACCTGTCGGGCCAATGGGGCGGAATGGATGAGAAGGCGCTTAAGGCAGGCGGATATCTAGATGAACACGGCTGGCCCACCGGGATCCCCGAAAAGGTGACCAAGCTGGAAACCTTTCTGTTCACCGACCAGCCAGCCGAGGATACCTATCTGAAAAGTAGCTACGAGGTGCGCTACAAGGGCACCGGCAAGCTGGAAATCGGCGGCCGCGCCCAGAAGGTGACGCTGGCCGACGGCATGGGCCGGTTCGAGTATGAGCCCGGCGAGGGGCTGGTTTCTGTTGCGATCATCGCCACGGACCCCGCCGACCCGATCCGCGACATCGCGATCTTCCGCGCCGACCAGCGCGACCTGTTCGAAGCCGGCGCGCTGTTCAACCCGGTCTGGCTGTCGCGGATCGAAGACCTGCGTGCGGTACGCTTCATGGACTGGATGCAGACCAACGGCTCACCCGTGGTGCACTGGGAAGACCGTCCGGACCTGGCGGACTATTCCTGGGTCACCGGTGTTCCGCTGGAGGCAATGATCGAACTGGCCAACCAGATCGGCGCCGATCCGTGGTTCAACATGCCCCACATGGCCGACGATGCCTATGTCCGCGCCTTTGCCGAACAGGTAAAAGCCACGCTCGACCCGCGGCTGAAGGCCTATGTCGAGTATTCCAACGAGGTGTGGAACTTCATCTTTGCCCAGGCCGCCTATGCCCGCGACGAAGGAGAACGTCTGTGGGGCAAGTCCGACACCGGCTGGATGGAATTCTACGGCTTGCGCGCCGCGCAGGTCATGGGCCTGTGGTCAGACGTGTTCGGCACGGAAACCCAGGATCGGCTGGTGCGCGTGGCGGCAACACACACTGGCTGGCAGGGGCTTGAAGAATACGTGCTGACCAGCGACCGGGCCAAGGCCGCCCTGGGCCATTTCCCGCAGGACGATTTCGACGCCTACGCGGTCACCGGCTATTTCGGCTATGAGATGGGTGGTGAGGAATACGCCCCGCAGATGCAGGCCTGGCTGGACAACAGCGAAGATGCCGCCCGTCAGGACGGGCAGGCGCAGGGGCTGAAGCGGGTGTTTCTTGACCAGTACGTCGCCGAACACCGCTTTGACCGGGCCATTGCACCGGTTGCGCAGGCGCTTCTGGATGGATCGGTCCGGGAAATGACCGAGGTGATCTTCCCCTACCATGCCCAGGCCGCCGAGCGCGCCGGACTGGATCTGGTGATGTACGAAGGCGGCACCCATGTCGCCGGCCATGGCGAGGCGGTTTCAGACGAGCGGATGACGGCATTCTTCAAGGCGTTCAATTACACGCCAGAGATGGCCGGCATCTATCGCGCGCTTATGGCGGGCTACACCGGAGCCGGCGGGCACCTGTTCAACGCCTTCGTCGATGTGGCGCCGGCATCGCAATGGGGCAGCTGGGGCAGTCTGCGTCACCTGTCCGACAGCAACCCGCGCTGGGACACGCTGATGGCGTTCAACGCCGCGGGCGACGGCGGCTGGCAGGGACGCGATCCGGCGGCTTTTGCCAACGGCGCACGGCTGGCAGGCACCGACACGGCCGACACGCTGCAAGGCACGCCCGAAGAGGATACCCTGACCGGCGGCGCCGGCGATGACACGCTGATTTCGGCCGGCGGGCGCGACCATATTCACGGCGGCGAGGGCGAAGACCTGCTGGTCCTGCCAGGCACGATAGACGGCTACACCTTCGAAGCCGTGCCCGGCGGGTTGATCGCACGCAGCAATGCGGCGACGGTCACGCTGGTTTCAGTGGAGTTTCTGGAGTTCGCTGGCGACGGTCTGATGATCCGCGCGCCCTCGGCACCCTGATCTCAGCCGCGGGCCTTCAGGCGGCGAATTTCCTCAATCAGCGTTTCGGCCCCCAGCCGAGAGCGGAAATGCGCCACGACATGCGCCCGGCCCGCCGCAGACAACCGCCGCGCCATCGCCGGATCGCCCGACAGGCGCCGGATCGCGGCGGCCAGCGCCTGCGGATCCTTGGGTGGCACCAGGATGCCGTTCACGCCGGTTTCTATCAGCTCGGGCACGCCGCCGGAATCGGTGCCGATCACCGGCACCTCGCAGCTCATGGCCTCCATGTAGGCAACGCCCAGCGGTTCGTGCCAGCTGGCCAGAACGAAGACATGCGCGGCCAGCAGCTTTTTCTTGACCGCGGTCGCGTCGATAGCGCCCAGCATCTTGACGTGGTCCTGCAACCGCAGCGTCTTCAGATGCGCGGCCAGTTCCTTGCGATAGCCCTGGCCACCATCGTCATCCTCGCCGGCGATCTCAAGCCGCACGTCGACCCCCTGGTCGATCAGAAGGCGCACCGCAGACATCAGATCCTGATGGCCCTTCACCCGGTTCAGGCGCCCGCACGCAAAGATGCGCATCGGCGTGCCATGCGAGACAGGCACATAGGGATCGGTACGGCGCAGCGTATCGGTGTCCACCCCCATCGGCCGCACCACCACCCGCTCGGGCAGGTCTCCGGGCAGGTCGCGCTGCATCTCGTGCAGCAGCTTGTGAGTAATCACGGTGGCAAAGCCGGCGCGGCTCCACTTGAACCGCTGTCCGGCGCCGTAATCGCTCAGCGGGCCATGCAGCGTCATCGACCAGGTCGGACCGCCCAACATGTGGGCAAACGCGGCGATCAGCGCGGCCCGGCCGCAGGAATGGGCGTGAACGTGGTCAATCTGGCGCTGCTGGCAGTGCTGCACCAGCCGCAGCGCCGCCGACAGGGTGATCAACGCATCCTTGGCAAAGGCCGGTCCCTCGCTCAACATCGCCTGGACCAACCCCTTGGGCAGCAACCCGGCCAGCGCCGACAGGGCCGAAAGCACATCCCGCTGGCCCAGGTAGATCGTCCGCTCGATCGCCTGTTCGGACCAGTCATGCGCGATCAACCCAGGCGGCGGCGGCCTGGTAGAGAACAACGAGACGTTGTGCCCCATCTCTTCGAGGTCCGCGATTTCCCGCCAAAAGAAAATATGCGTCTGCCCAGGAAACTGAGGGACCAGATAACCCAGGTTCAATGGCGCTTCGGCGAGGGAATCGTATGCGGCAGACTGGTCACTCATCCCTTGTTTTTCACCGTGCTTTCCTTTCTTTGGCCATAGTAGCCTGACAATGACGCGCTCATCGGGCTAACGTTTTTGGCATGTGTGACTGCTTTGGTACGCAATATGATTTCTGCTCCTCGGCGCCCTGCTTTCAGCATCGTGTTACCGGCGTCGAACGAGGAGTCGGAAATCGGCGACTGCCTTGACGCGCTGGCGGCATCGGACTGGACGGACAACGGGTTTGTAGAGTGCATCGTGGTGGCCAACGGCTGCCGTGACCGCACGGCGGAAATCGCGCGCGACCGGTCTGCGGCCTTCGCCGCGCGCGGCTGGCAATTGCAAGTGATCGAGGTCGCGCAGGGCAACAAGCTGAACGCGCTGAACCTGGGCGACGCGACCGCGCAAGCGGAAAACCGTGCCTATATCGACGCCGATGTGCGCGTCAGCCCCGCCTTGCTGACGCAGCTTCATGCCGCGCTGAGCACCGACGCCCCGCGCTATGCCTCGGGCGATTGCATCATCGAAACGCCGCGCAGCTGGGCCAGCCGCGCCTATCGCCGGATCTATCGTCAGGTGCCGTTCATGACCCATGGCGTGCCTGGCTGCGGTGTCTTTGCCGTCAACGCCGCAGGGCGTAGCCGCTGGACCCGTTTTCCCGACATCATATCCGACGATACCTTCGTGCGCCTCAGCTTTACCCCGGATGAGCGCGTGGGCGTTCCCGCGCCCTATCGCTGGCCGATTGTCGAGGGGCTGAAGAACCTGGTCAAGGTCCGCCGCCGGCAAGAACGCGGCGTTGAGGAAATTCGCGCCAAGTTCCCCGAGCTGCTGGGCAATGACGACAAGCTTCCCTTTCCCGCCAGCCAAAAACTGGGCATGGCACTGCGCGATCCGGTGGGCTTTGCCATCTATTCGGGCGTGGCGCTGATCGTGAAACTGACCCAATCCGGCAAGACGAACTGGAGCCGAGGCCGATGAACGCAATCCTGGCCAAGCTTCGCGGCGGCTCGCTGACCGCGCGCATCTGGCGCAGCTCGTTCCTGACTGTCGGCGGGTTCGGCTTCAGCCAGGTGTTGCGCCTGGCGTCCAACCTGATCCTGACACGGCTGCTATATCCCGAGGCCTTTGGCCTGATGGCGCTGATCTCTGTCTTCATGATGGGGCTGGCGATGTTTTCCGACGTCGGCGTGCACCCGGCGATCATGCAGTCCAAGCGTGGCGACGATCCCGACTTCCTGAACACCGCCTGGACGATCCAGGTGGTCCGCGGCTTTGGCCTGTGGCTGACCGCTTGCGCGCTGGCTTACCCGATGGCGCTGATCTACGGCGATTCCCGGCTGTTCCTGTTCATCCCTGTCGCTTCGTTTTCGCTGGTGATCGCAGGGTTCGATCCGACCAAGATGGCCACCGCCAACCGGCACCTGAACCTGGGCAGGGTGACCCTGCTGGACATGGTGACCCAGGTCGCCGGCATCGCCTTTGCCGTGGTGTTTGCCTATATCTACCACTCGATCTGGGCGCTGGTTCTGTCGGGCATCTTCAGCACGCTGGTTCAGCTGGTGATCAACACCCGCTACCTGCCCGGCGCCAACAACCGCTTTCACTGGGAAAAGGCCGCCGCGCATGAGCTGATTCACTTCGGCAAGTGGATCTTCCTGTCGACGATCGCCGGTTTCCTGATCCAGCAGGGCGACAAGATCATCCTGGGCAAGTACCTGATCCTGAAGAACTTCGGCATCTACAACATCGCCTTCTTCCTGGCATCCTTCCCGTTGATGCTGGGCAATATGGTCACGTCCAAGATCCTGATCCCGATCTACCGCGAAACGCCGCCCAAGAACTCTCCGGCCAATTTCGCCAAGCTGCGCAAGATGCGCACGCTAGTCACCGGTGCGCTGCTGGTGATGGTGGGGGTCTTTGCCCTTATGGGAAGCTGGCTGATCGACATGATGTATGACGAACGCTATGCCGATGCCGGGCCGATGGTGACGCTGATCGCGGTGATGCAAATCCCGCATATCATCGTGCTGACCTATGATCAGGCCGCCCTGGCCGCGGGCGATTCCAAGCGTTTCTTCGTGCTGGCCGCTTCGCGCGCCTTCTTCACCCTGGCCACGTTGGTGATCGGGCTGGAGATCGCCGGGCTGCTTGGCGGCATCGTTGCACGCGGGGCATCGGTACTGCTGGTCTATCCGGTGGTGGTCTGGTTGTCGCGCAAGACAGGCGCCTGGGACAAGACGCACGATGCGTTGTTCGCCCTGTTCGGGTTGTTGGTGGGCGCATGCGCATTGTGGATACATTGGGAAGATATCGGATTATTGTCGCACATGGGTTTGGGTTTGTAGGGACTCACCTCGTTGTCCGCGCCGCGCCGGCCTGTGTTGCCGTGCCAGCCAGGCCTTTCCGAATGAAGGAGAATAACGCGAATAACGCCGTATTTTCTCCAGATTTGGCCGGTAGCTGGATCCTGAGGTAGAGTATTGGGGTGCTTAGGATGAGTGCAGCAGATCAGTCAGGCGATCTGACCGGCAATGAAATCGCCATTGTCGGCATGGCCGCGCGCCTGCCCGGCGCCGATAGCGTCGCCGAGTATTGGCAGAACCTGCGCGACGGCGTGTCGTCGATCCGCCGCCTGTCCGAGGAAGAGCTGCTGGACGCCGGAGAGAACCCGGCGCTGATCCATCACAAGAACTATGTCCCCTTCGCCGCTCCGCTGGACGGCTTCAAGATGTTCGACGCCGAGTTCTTCGGCCTGTCGCCAAAAGAAGCCGCGGTGATGGACCCGCAGCACCGCCAGTTCCTGGAAACCGCGTGGGAGGCACTGGAAACCGCCGGGCACGTTCCCGAGAGCTTTGACGGTACCGTGGGTGTCTTTGCCGGTTGCGGCATGGGCAGTTATTTCTACTTCAACGTCTGCTCCAACCCCGACCTGGTCGAGCAGACGGGCATGTTCCTGTTGCGCCATACTGGCAACGACAAGGACTTCATGACCACCCGGCTGAGCCACGTGCTGAACCTGCACGGCCCATCGGTCAACCTGCAAACCGCCTGTTCCACCTCGCTGGTGGCAACGCATTACGCCGCGCAGGCCTTACTGAACGGCGAGTGCGACATGGCGCTGGCCGGCGGCGTGACGATCGAGCTGCCGCACGCGCGCGGCTATCTCTACAAGGAAAACGAGATCCTGTCGCCAGACGGCGCCTGCCACGCATTCGACCACCGCGCGCAGGGTACCGTCTTCGGCTCTGGCGTCGGTGTCGTGGTGTTGCGCCGTCTTGAGGACGCGATCCGCGACGGCGATCATATCTGGGCCGTGCTGAAGGGCAGTGCCGTGAACAACGACGGCGCGCAGAAGGCAGGCTACCTCGCCCCTTCCGTCGACGGCCAGGCCCGCGCCGTGGCCGAGGCTCTGGCCGTGGCCGACGTGCCTGCGGATACCATCGACTATGTCGAGTGCCACGGCACCGGCACCTATCTGGGCGACCCGATCGAAGTTGCCGCGCTGACGCAGGCCTTCCGCGAAACCACCGAGGACACCGGCTTCTGCCGTATCGGCTCGGTCAAGACCAACATTGGCCACCTCGACACGGCCGCCGGCGTAGCCAGCCTGATCAAGGCCTCTCTGGCGCTGCACCACCGCCAGATGCCCCCCTCGCTGGGATATGAGGCGCCGAACCCCGCCATTGACTTCGACCATTCCCCGTTCCGGGTAAATGACCGGCTGCACGACTGGCCCGTTCAGGGCCATCCCCGCCGCGCAGGCGTCAACTCGCTGGGTGTTGGCGGCACCAATGCCCACGCCGTTCTGCAAGAAGCGCCCGCGCGGGCCGCTTCGGACGAAAGTGATTGGCCGTTCCACATCCTGACCCTGTCCGCCCGCACCAAGGGCGCGCTGGACGAAGCCTCTTCCCGGCTGGCCGAGCATTTGCGCGGACATCAGGACGTACCGCTGGCCGACATCGCCTGGACGCTGAAAGAGGGCCGCCGCGCCTTTGAGAAGCGCCGCATCGTGGTCGCCGGCAGCCACGCAGAGGCCGCCGCGCTGCTGGCAGAAAACTCGCCGCGCCGCGTGCGCAGCCACACGGCCCTGAACAACCCCGACGTTGTGTTCATGTTCCCTGGCGGCGGTGCGCAATATGCTGGCATGGCCCGCGATCTGTACGAAACAGAGCCTGTTTTTGCTGAATGGATGGACCGTGGCCTGGCGATCCTCGACCAGAAGCTGGACTATGACATCCGCGCTCTTTGGCTGCCTGAACCGGGGCAAGAGGCCGAGGCCGACGAGCGGCTCAAACAGCCATCGGTTCAGCTGCCGCTGATCATGATCGTGGAATANNCGCTGGCGCAGCTGTGGATCAGCTGGGGCGTCGAGCCTGCGGCGCTGACCGGGCACTCGATGGGCGAGAACACCGCCGCCTGCGTTGCTGGCGTGATGTCCTTCGAAGATTGCATCGGGCTGGTGCACCTGCGCGGCACGCTGTTCGACAGCGTCGCCCCCGGCGGCATGTTGTCGGTTGCCCTGCCGGCCGAAGAACTGCGCCGCCGCCTGCCGGCAGACCTGGACCTGGGCGCCGTGAACGCGCCGGCGCTGTCGGTTGCCTCGGGCCCGGCGGCGGCGCTCGACGCGCTGGAACGCGCGCTGAAGGCTGAAGGCGTGGATTGCCAGCGCATTGCGATCAACATTGCGGCGCACAGCCGGATGCTGGACGGTATCCTCGATCAGTTCCGCAGTTACCTGCGGTCGATTGACCTGCACCCGCCGCGCATCCCGCTGACCTCGAACCGCACCGGCCAGCTGATGACCGACACGCAGGCGACCAACCCCGATTACTGGGTCGATCACCTGCGCGGCACCGTTCTGTTTGCCGACGGGCTTGGCGCGCTGGCGCGCGACAACCGGGTTTTCATCGAGGTCGGGCCTGGCAAGGCACTTTCTTCGCTTGCGCGCCAGCATGGCGCGATTGCCGGCCAGCAGGTGCTCTCATCGCTGCGTCACCCCGAAGAAGAGGTGGCGGACGATCGCTACTTCCTCGAGGTGCTGGGCAGCTTCTGGGCGCTTGGCGTCGCGGTAGACTGGGAACAGCTGTGGGGCGACGCGCGGCGCAACCGCGTGGTTCTGCCCACCTACCCGTTCCAGCACGCCCCCTATTTCATCGAGCCGGGCATTGCCCGCGCCGATACAGCCCCCGCCTATCTGATGCGGACCGAGGACATGGACCAATGGGCCTACAAGCCCGTCTGGCGCCCGCGTTCTGCAAATGTCGAGGTTGATGTTGTCGCCGGTCTGGCCGATGCGCCGGCGCAGACCTGGCTGATGTTCATGGACGACGCCGGCGTGGCCATGAGCTGCGCCGAACGTCTGCGCCAATGCGGCCATACCGTGGTCGAGGTGCGCCCGGGCGATACCTTCACCCGTACCAGCGACAGCGCCTATGTGATTGCGCCCGAACGCGGCCGCGAAGGATATGACCTGCTGTTGCAGGACATGTTGGCGCGCGGGCTGGTGCCCAGCCGCATCGCGCATTTCTGGCTGGTTACGCAGGATGAATCGCATCGGCCCGGCTCCAGCTTCTTTCACCGGCTGCAAGAGCAGGGCTTCTATTCGCTGATGTTCCTGGCCCAGGCTATCGCCGAGGAAAACCTGCCGCGCCCGCTGCATGTTTCGGTCATCACCAACGGCGCCGCGCAGGTACGCGACGAACGCCTGCCCTATCCGGCCAAGGCCACCATTGCCGGCCCGGCCCGGGTCATCCCGCGCGAACTGCCCGAGGTTTCCGTAGCGACGCTGGATATCGAACTGCCGACCCGTGCCGATACCGGCCTGTTCGGCCGCGCCCAGGCCGAAACCCGTTTGCGGACCGCGCGCGACGTGCTGACCAGCCGCATCCTGGAGGATCTGCTGGCAGAGCCCGGCAATTCCATCGCCGCTTTGCGCTTCGACCGGCGCTTCGAATGCTCCTACCGGCCGGTGCCGATGCCGGCCGAAACCGGCGTGCCTCTGGAAAAGGGCACCTATATTCTGACCGGCGGCTTTGGCGGTATCGGGCTGACTCTGGCGGCCGAGCTGGCACGCCTTGGCTCGACCCTGATCCTGATTTCGCGCGGGGACATGCCCGAACGCGAGGATTGGGAAACCCACCTGATGCGCCACGCCCCGACGGACCGCGTCTCGCGCCGGATCGAGGCCGTGCGTGCGCTGGAGGCGGCAGGCGGAACCGTCCATGTTGCCTCGGCGGATGTGTGCAACCTGACCCAGATGCGCCGGGTGGCCGAGATCGTACAGACCGAAGTCGGCGCGATCACCGGTGTGATCCATGGCGCGGGCGTGATCGACGATGGCCCGCTTCTGACCAAGTCGCCGGCCTCGGTCGAAGACGTGTTCACACCCAAGATCCACGGCACCCAGGTGCTGGACCAGATCTTCCCCGATGGCAGCGTGAAATGGATCGCGCTGTTCTCCTCCTCCTCCACCGTCACGGCGCCGGCCGGACAGGTGGATTACGTCGCCGCGAACGAATACCTCAACGCATTTGCCCGAGCCCGTGCCGGTGGCAAGACCCGCGTCACCGCAATCAACTGGGGTATCTGGTCCGAGGTCGGCATGGCGGCAGAGGCGCTGGCGGCGCGTAGCGGCGAGCCGCCGCAGATGCCCACGACCGAGGCCGGGGTTCCGATGCTCGACAGCGCCACCTTCGACCAGGACGGCAACCGCATGTTCCTGGCGCGATACAGCGATGCCGACTGGTTCATCGACGAGCACCGCACCGCCATGGGTGACGCGCTTCTGCCCGGCACCGGTTACCTGACGCTGGCAGCCCACGCGCTGCGCGCGCAGGGGGAAACCAGCGCCTTTGAGATCCGCGACCTGAACTTCCTGCGCCCGCTGCGCGTGGCCGACGGCGCCGCGCGCGATGTGCGGGTGCGGCTGAAGCGGCAGGCGGCGGGCTACAGCTTTGACGTACTCAGCGACTGCACCTTGAACGGCAAGCTCGGTTTTGCCCTGAACGCCGAAGGGCAGATCGCGCTGGTGCCGATGGAGCGCCCCGCGCCGGTAAACCTTGACGCGATCCGAATGCGTTGCGGCACCGCCCAGCGCGCCGGCGGCGGCAAGCTGACTGCGGCGCAAGAGGTGCAGTTGCACTTTGGTCCGCGCTGGAAGGTGCTGGACAGCCGCGCACTGGGACAGGGCGAAGGCATCGCCGAGCTGTCGCTGCCCGAAGCGGCGGCAGACGACGACGGCTATGTCATCCACCCGGCGCTGATGGATATCGCCACCGGCTGGGCAATGGACCTGATCGAGGGCTATCAGCCCACCCACCTGTGGGTGCCGGTATCCTATGCCCGCATTCGCGTGCACGCACCGCTGCCGGCAGAGGTTGTCTCGTGGGTGCGAAACGCCGCCGAGAACAAGGCCAGCAGCGTCAGCGCCAGCTTCAACATAACTCTTTGCGCCCCCGATGGCACGGTCTGCATCGAGATCGAGGGCTTCTCGATCCGCCGGCTGGACAGCCCCGATGTGCTGAAAGCCGCGCCGCGCCTGACCGCCGCCGAGGTAGAATTCGACGGCCCGCGCGACGCCGCGCAACCGCTGTCGCCTGCCGAGGAACGCCTGGCGCACAACCTGACCCAGGGCATCCGCCCCGAGGAGGGCGTCGAGGCGTTCCGCCGCGCGCTGGGCATGGGACTGCCGCAGGTGATCGTCAGCTCGATGGATCTGCCGGCTCTGATCGCGCAGACAGCCGCCAGCACGGCCGATCGCGGAAGCAGCCAGAAGTTCGAGCGCCCGCAGCTGGAAGGCGACTATGTCGCGCCCGAGAACGATATCGAGCGTACGCTGGCCGGCTTCTGGGAAGAGCTGCTGGGCGTGCAGAACGTGGGCGTCGAGGACAGCTTCTTCGACCTGGGCGGGCACTCGCTGATCGCGGTGCGCCTGTTCGCCATGGTCAAGAAGGCCTATCGCGTGGATTTCCCGATCTCGGTGCTGTTCGAAGCGCCGACAATCCGCAAATGTGCCGCGCTGATCGCTGAACGTACCGGCGCCTCGACCGCCGCCACCGGCGAAAGCGCGGCCCCCCGCGCGCCAGAACGGCGGTTCAAGCACCTGGTCGCAATGCATGATGGCGAGGGCGGCCCCAAGACGCCGTTCTTCCTGGTTGCCGGCATGTTCGGCAACGTTCTGAACCTGAGGCACCTGGCGCATCTGCTGGGCGCCGACCGGCCGTTCTATGGCCTTCAGGCGCGCGGTCTTTACGGCGACGAGGCACCCCATGCCACGCTGCAAGAGGCTGCGGCCGATTACATCGCCGAGATGAAGCAGGTTCAGCCGACCGGCCCCTACATGATCGGCGGCTTCTCGGGTGGCGGCATCACCGCCTATGAAATGGCGCACCAGCTACAGGCTCTGGGCGACGAGGTATCGCTCCTTGTGCTGCTGGATACACCGCTGCCACAGCGCCGCCCGCTGTCGCGCGGCGACCGGATGCACATCCAGATGCACGAGATCCGCCGCAAGGGCGTGACCTATCCACTGACCTGGGCGCGCAACCGCATCGCCTGGGAAATCGAGAAGCGCCGCGGCGCGGTCGACACGACCGGGGCCGAGCACGCCTTCCACAACGCCGAGATCGAGGCCGCCTTCCTGGGCGCGATCGCGCAATACAGCATCAAGCCCTTCGATGGGCGCATGGTCCTGTTCCGCCCGCCGCTGGTGGGCCACTGGACCGTGGGCGGCGGGCGGCTGGTGAACAGCGAACGCGCCTACCTGCTGAATGACAACGATTGGGGCCAGTACGTGCCCCAGGTCGAGGTTCACGAAGTGCCAGGTGACCACGACAGCATGGTGCTGGAACCCAACGTGCGTGTGCTGGCCAGCTTGATGAAAGAAGCCATCGTCGATGCCGAGGCCGCATCGCAGGGCAATGGCCAGGTTCTGGCCTTCCCCACCCGCCGGGCGGCAGAGTGATCATGGCGCGTCTGCTGACAGTCCTGCTGAACTACAAGACCGCGGACATGACCCTGCGTGCCGCCGAGGCGGCCACGCGGGCGATGGACGGGATCGAAGGAGAGATAACAGTCGTCGACAACGACTCCGCCGACGGTTCTTTCGAGATGCTGCGCGATGCCATCGCCGCCGCGCCTTGGGCCCAAGGCCGGGTGATCCGCGTGCTGCAATCGGGCCGCAACGGCGGTTTTGGCGCGGGAAACAACGTTGGCATCCGGGCTGGCTTGTCCGATGGCACCAAGCCTGACCTGGTGTTCATCCTGAACTCGGACGCCTTCCCCGAACCCGACGCGCTGCACCGGCTGATCGGCTATCTTGACGCCCATCCCGAGGCAGGCTTTGCCGGCAGCCATATCTACGGCGACGATGGGCATCCACACGTCTCGGCTTTCCGCTTTCCAAACGTGCTGGGCGAGATCGAGGACGCCGCCCGCACAGGCCCGATCACCCGTCTGCTGCGCAATCGCACAATTCCGTTGCCCGTGCCGGAGCAGTCCTGCCGTGTGGATTGGCTGGCCGGGGCGGCGATGATGATGCGTCAGAGCGTGCTGGATGAAATCGGTCTCTTCGACGAGGCATTCTTTCTCTATTACGAAGAAACCGACCTGTCCCTCCGCGCTGCCCGTGCGGGACATCAAACACACTACGTCCGCGACAGCCGGGTGATGCACATCGGCGGCGTGTCCACCGGCATGAAGAAATGGCGCCGCCTGCCCACCTACTGGCTGGACAGCCGCTGGCATTACTACACCAAGAACCACGGCCGGGCCTATGCGCTGCTGGCCACCGCCGGGCGGTTGGCGGGCTGGAGTGTGTGGCAACTGCGCCGCGCGCTGCAACGCAAGCCCGACCCCGATCCCGATCATTTCATGCGCGACCTTCTCGCGCATCATACCCGTGCCCTGTTCCGCCCTTTGCCGCGCCCCGCCCAGCGCGCGCCCCGGTTTCCGGGCAACCCTGTCGAAGTGGAGTAAGTCGATGTCCGTGTTTTCCTGCGTCGTGATCGGCAACGAAAGCCTTCTGATCGAATGCAGCCGCAAGCTTCTGGCACGCGGGCACAAGATCGCCGCCGTGGTGACCGACCGGCAGGAGGTGGCGCAATGGGCGGTAGACAACAACCTGCCCGTTCTGCCGCACGACAAGACGCTGGCCGAGCGGCTGTCGGGCACCCGGTTTGACTGGCTGTTTTCGATCGCCAACCTGAGAATTATTGCCGACGCGGTTCTGGCGCTGCCGGAGAAGGGTTCGATCAACTTCCACGATGGTCCGCTGCCGCGCCACGCCGGGCTGAACGCGCCGATCTGGGCACTGATCGAGGGCGAGACGGAACACGGCATTGCCTGGCACATGATCGAATCCGGGGTGGACACCGGTGATATCGTCGCCCGGGCCCGTTTTGCCATCGACATGACAGACACCGCTCTGACCCTGAACACCAAGGCCTACGAGGCGGGCCTGACCAGTTTTGGCGATGTCCTGACCCGGTTGGAAGAAGGCGCACCGAAGGCCGAACCGCAGGACAAGACACGCCGCAGCTACCATGCCCGGGCCGACCGCCCCGGCGCGGGTGGATTGCTGGACCTGCGCAAACCGGCGATTGACCTGACGCGGCTGGTGCGGGCGCTGGATCACGGCGGCTATTGGAACCCGCTGTGCGTGCCCAAGTTGCGCATCGGCGGCCGGATGCTGGCCGTGGGCCGCGCCGCGCTGTTCAACACCCATGCCGCGCCCGGCACCGTGCTAGAGGTATGCGACAAGCTGCTTACCGTGGCCTGCGGCACCGGCGGGCTGATGCTGGGCGGGCTGACCACCTTGGAGGGAGAACCGATCGCCCCCAACAGCCTGTGCGCCATCGGCGACGTGCTGGACCTTCCGGCCGAGGACGAACACGCAGCGATGGACGCCGCCACCCGCGCGGCTGCCCCGCATGACGGCTGGTGGCGCGGACGGCTGGCTGACCTGTCGCCGCTGGCGCTGGAAATGGCGCGCGGCAAGCCCGGCGTCATTGAATCCATCGCGCTGGATCCCACCGATATCGCGCGGGTGCTGTGCTGGGCGATGCAGACCGGCGGCGCGACCTCGGGCGATATCGCCTATGCCGACAGCACGCTGATGCAACTGGCAGAGCCGGGCATGGTGATGCCCTGGATGCCGCTGCACATCTGTGGCGGCGGCGGCCTGGCCGATCTGGCCACCCGCGCCCGGCTGGAGCTGGACCGGCTGTCGAACCGCGTCGGCTTTGCCCGCGACCTGTGGCTGCGCGATACCGCGTTGACTGCGCCCGAGTGGCACTTCGGCCTGTCGCAAGGCGCCGGACCGATCGCCGGCGTAGCGCTGACCGTCGAGCTGACGGTCAAAGGCGCCGCGCTGCATTTTGACAGTGGCCGCGTGCCCGTGCCGCTGGCTGCACTGCTGGCCGACAGGCTGAACGCACTGGCCACGCTGGACGACGCCACCCCGCTGGAAGAAGCGCCGGCAATGTCACCAACCGAACGCGCGCTGTTGCTGACCGGCTGGAACGACACCGCCGCACCGGTGGAAGGACCCCAAACGATCCAGGCAATGTTCGAGGCGCAAGCAGCCCGGACGCCTGACGCCACCGCGCTGGTTCATGAAGCGCACAGCCTGACCTATGCCCAGCTGAACGCCCGTGCCAATCGCGCCGCGCATGTGCTGCGCGCGATGGGCGTCGGGCCCGATACTGTGGTGGGGCTGTATTGTGCCCGCTCGGCTGATCTCATGGTGGCCGCGCTGGGCATCCTGAAGGCTGGCGGCGCTTATCTGCCCTTGGACCCGGCCTACCCGGCCGACCGCATCCGGCACTATGTCGCCGACAGCGGCACGCCGGTGATCGTGGCGCAATCGACGCTTCGCGGCAACCTGCCCGAGACCGACGCACAGATCATCGAGATCGACACTGATCCGCGCCTGGCCTCTGCATCGGCCGACAACCCCGATCCGACCAGCGGGCCAGAGCACCTGGCCTATGTGATCTACACCTCCGGCTCGACCGGCACGCCCAAGGGCGTGATGATCGAGCATCGAAATGTTGCCAACTTCTTTGCCGGCATGGACCGGATCATCGACCACGAAACCCCAGGCACCTGGCTGGCCGTAACCAGCCTGTCGTTCGACATCTCGGTGCTAGAGCTGTTCTGGACCACGGCACGCGGATTCAAGGTGGTTCTGTCGGGCGACGACAACCGGACCATGATCTCTCGCGGGCCGGTGCCGGTGTCGGACGGCCAGATGGAATTCTCGATCTACTACTGGGGCAACGATGACGGTGTCGGGCGCGACAAGTACCGGCTTCTGCTGGAGGGCGCGCAATTCGCCGACAAGAACGGTTTTGTGGCCGTCTGGACGCCTGAACGGCACTTCCACGCCTTTGGCGGACCTTATCCGAACCCCTCTGTGACCGGTGCCGCCGTTGCCGCGGTGACGCGCAATATCGGCGTGCGCTCGGGCAGCGTGGTCGCCCCGCTGCACCACCCCGCCCGCATCGCCGAGGAATGGGCGGTGATCGACAACCTGACCAACGGCCGCGCCGGACTGGCAATCGCCTCGGGCTGGCAGCCCGACGATTTCGTGCTGCGCCCCGAAAACACGCCGCCCAACAACAAGGCGGCGATGATCGAGAACATCGACCAAATCCGCAAGCTGTGGTCGGGCACGCCTGTGCCCTTCCCCCGCAAGGACGGCACGATGCACGAGGTCATTACCCAACCGCGCCCCGTGTCGAAAGAGCTGCCCATCTGGGTCACCACCGCCGGCAATCCCGATACCTGGCGCGAGGCAGGCCGACTGGGCTGCAACGTGCTGACCCACCTGCTGGGCCAGTCGGTCGATGAGGTGGCGGACAAGATCAAGCTCTATCACGCCGAACTGCGGGCCACCGGTCGCAATCCGCGCGACTTCACCGTCACGCTGATGCTGCACACCTGCCTGGCCGATACCCGCGACGCCGCGCGCGAGATGGCGCGTGAACCGATGAAGGATTACCTGCGTTCAGCCGCAGCGCTGATCAAGCAATACGCCTGGGCCTTCCCGGCCTTCAAACGTCCCGAAGGCGTCAAGAACGCGTTCGAACTGGACCTTGGCATCTTGGATGAAGGCGAACTGGACGAGATCCTGAACTTTGCCTTCGAACGGTATTTCAACGACTCCGGCCTCTTTGGCACGGTCGAGGACGCGCTGGAGCGCACCGAACAGCTGAAGAAGATCGGCGTTACCGAGATCGCCTGCCTGATCGACTACGGTATCGCCGCCGATGACGTGCTGACCGGCCTGCGCCCGCTGGCCGACGTGGTGCGCCGCGCCAATGCGGGGGTTGAGCTGGCCGAAGACGATTTCTCGATCGCAGCGCAGATTGTCCGGCACGACGTCAGCCACCTGCAATGCACCCCGTCGATGGCACGCATGATCGTGATGAATGACGAGGCGCGCGCCGCGCTGCACCGGGTCGATCACCTGTACCTGGGCGGCGAGGCGCTGCCCGGTACGCTGGTGGCCGAACTGGGAGAGGCGACCGGCGCCACGATAACCAACATGTATGGACCGACGGAAACCACGATCTGGTCTTCGTGCGAACCGGCTCTGCCCTCTGAGACTACTGTCAACATCGGCACTCCATTGGCAAACCAGATGCTGTACGTGCTTGACGAGGCGATGCAGCCCTGCCCCGTAGGTGTGCCGGGCGAGCTGTGGATCGGCGGCGCCGGGGTGACGCGCGGCTATTGGAACCGCGCCGACATGACGGCGGAACGCTTTGTCGAAAACCCATTCGCCGAAGGGCGGATGTATCGAACGGGCGATCTGGTCAACCGCCGCGCCGACGGCAAGATCGACTTCATCGGTCGTGCCGACGGGCAGGTCAAGCTGCGCGGCTTCCGCATCGAACTGGGCGAGATCGACGCCGCGATGGAAGCCGACAGCACAGTGACCCAGGCCCTGGCAATGGTCCGCGAGGACGTGCCGGGCGACAAGCGCCTGGTCGCCTATTACACCGCGACCCGCGACATCGCAGAACCTGACTGGCGCGAGACGCTGGCCAAACGTCTGCCGCCGCACATGGTGCCTGCGCGTTTTGTTCGGCTGGAAGCCTTCCCGCTGACACCCAACATGAAGATCGACCGCAAAGCGTTGCCCGAACCTTCGGCGCCCCGCGCGGCAGTCGCCGCGGCCCCGACCCCGGTTGCCAGACCCGACCGCGTGGCACCGCCCGCGGCCGCGGTTGGCAAGGCAGACGCGGCACTGGTCCAGGGCGTTGCTGCGATCTGGCAAGAGGTGCTGGGCGTGATGCCAGCCGCCGGATCGGACAACTTCTTCGACCTGGGCGGGCATTCTCTGTTGGCGGTACAGGCGCATCGCGCGCTGCGCGACACTTTCGGCGCCCAACGCCTGGCGATCACCGATATCTTCCGTTTCCCGACGCTTGACGGCATGGCCGCCCGGGTGGCCGAGCTTTCGGGCCATGTGCCCGCGGCCCCCACGTCCGGACCCAAGCCCGCAGCCGCGAACGACCGCGCGCTGTCGCGGACCGAAGCGATGGACCGGCGCCGCGCCATGCGGGCCCGGCGGAGCGCCTGATCGGATGCTGTTCGCCGCCGTTGAAACCCTGCTGGACGAGGTCGCACCCGAACTGCACCCGGACCTGCGCGTTGCCGCACGGCGCGTTGGAACGGATGACGCCGGGCTGTATCCGGTTGAGGCAGCGGCAATGGCCCGGGCGATTCCGTCCCGCCGGGCCGAGTTCGCCGCCGGTCGCAACGCCGCGCGTCAGGCCCTGGTCGCGCTGGGCGTCGCCCCCTGCGCGATCCCGGCCGGCGAGGACCGGGCTCCGGTTTGGCCCAAGGGCATTACCGGCAGCATCGCCCATTCTGCCAGCGCCGCCCTGGGTGCGGCCGCCCCCAGCACGCGGTTGCGCTCGATCGGTATCGATATAGAGCCGCACGAGCCGGTGGACACACCGCTTGTACCTGAAATCTGCTTTGACGGAGAAGTCTCAGCTTTTGCAGAGCCAGAGGCCGTGGCCGCCCGGCGCATCTTCAGCGCCAAGGAAGCCGCCTACAAGGCGCAGTACCCGCTGAGCAAGGCAATCTTTGGCTTTGACGGGCTTCGCGTGGCGGCAGGCCCTTCGGGCAGGCTGGTGCTGCGCTTTGTCCACGCAGTGCCGCCGTTTGACAGGGACCAGACGCTGACCGTTCAGCAATGGGCCCGGCACGGCGCAATCCTCTCGCTGTGCCAGATCGAACCCGAGGTGCGGAAATGAACCGGTACAGCGGCACAACCTTCACGTCCTTGTGCCTTCGAGAATCCGCGGCAAATCCTTTAGACTGCCATGGGTTAGCTAAAATCTTGTTGCAATGTCCGGGTGCGCAACCCGTGGGAGCCTGGTGATGTTTCAGTTTCAGACCTTCGAAGAATTTCTGGGCGTGTTCAAACGGCGCTTCTGGATCATGACGCTGATCATCGTCGTGGGCTGCGCGATTTCCGTCTACCTGGCGCTGAAACAGGGCAAGCAGTACGAAGCCACCGCCGTGATCCAGATCGAGGCGCCCGAGGTTTCCGAAACGTTGGCAGGCGCCGCTGTGCGCACCAACGATTCCGCCCAGCGGGTCAAGCTGATCGAGCAGCGGATGATGTCGCGCGACAACCTGATCCGCGTTATCGAGAAATACCAGATTTTCGCCAACGAACCCGGCAAGTCGGTCAACGAGCAGGTCGCCCTGTTTCGCGGCGCGATCACTGTCGAGCAGATCCTGACCACGGCCCAGGCGTGGATGCCCGGCGGCGTGCCGTCGGGGCTGATCATCACGGTCCGCAACCCCGACCCGGTCAAGGCGCGCGATGTCGCCAACGAGTTGATGTATGGCGTCGTCGAGGCCTCGCGCGAGCGGAGCATCGAACAGGCCAAAGGCGCGCTTGAGCTGTTCACCACCGAAGAAGAGCGCGTGGCGGGCGAGATCGACGCGCTGGAAGCGCGCATCGCCGACTTCAAGCAGCAGAACTCGCCCTATCTCGAAGACGGGGTCAAACTGCTTCAGGACGAGCTGAGCGACTTGCGCCAGACCGCTCTGGAGATCGACCAGCAGATCGTCGACGTGACCACAGCCGGCGCCCGCGTGCGCGGTGAGGTCGCCGAACAGCAGGTGGCCCTGCTTCAGGAAAAACGTCAGGTGATCAATGCCCGCGTGGCCGAGATTGACCGCATCTTTGCCGGTGCCCCCGCTGTCGAGCGCGACCTGAACGCATTGGAGCGCGAGCTGCAGCGCAAGCAGGACCAATACTCTGTCGTGACACGCCGCAAGGCCGAAGCAGAGATGGGCCAGCTGCTGGAAGAACGCCAGCAGGGTAGCCGCTTCGAAGTTCTGGAAACCGCACTGTTGCCAGAGGCCCCGATCAGCCGCAGTCGCCGGCAGATCGCCATGATGGGCGGCGTCGCCTCGGTGATGGCGGCCTTCGGCGTGGCGCTGCTGCTTGAGCTTCTCAACCCCGCCATCCGAACCCCGGCCCAGATGGAACGTGCGCTGGGCATCAGCCCCGTCGTTTCGATCCCGCGGGTGTCCGTCCGCCGTGAACGGGTCAAACGGAAGCTGGCGATCTTTGGCGGTCTGGCCGCGTTGATCCTGGCGGTACCGGTGTCGCTTCGGCTGTTCTCGGGCAAACTGGCGGATATGGGCATCCTGCCGGGCAGCTCTGTCAACTCGCGCTGATAGCCGGGCCACTTCGCTTGCCGACAACGAAAAAGGCGCGCCCCGCGGCGCGCCTTTCGCTTTGTGGCTTTGCCAGCCGGATCAGTAGCTGTAGCGGGTGATCCCTGGTCCTTCGGAGAAGTTCAGCACCGTGCCCAACAGCGGCGTGTCGGCGCCCAGCCGACGCTCCACGTCCTTCACTTCGCTGGCCTTGGTGATGCCACCGCCGACAATCAGCAAGACGCCGTCAAAGAGGTTGCGCGCGGCAAGCACGTCATCGTGATAGAGGGCCGGAGGCATGTCGAACAACAGCACATCGGCTTCGAACCGTTCCTCGATGTCCTTCAGGACGCGCGCCGCGGTGCTGTCCTGCAAGAGCTCGGAAGCAAAGGGTTCAACCGCGTCGTTGAACCCGAAGGCCAGGTTGCGGCCCACGGCGATGTTGTTGGCGCCCATGCAGCGCAGGTGCTCTTCGGGTGCGACTTCGCCCCGAAGCATCGCGCCCAGCGGTCCGGGCTTCTTGACCCCGAAGACCTTGGCCAGGCTGGGGCGACGCATGTCGAAATCCAGCAGGACGGTGCGGCAGTTTTCCTGCCGTGCCAGGCTCATCGCCAGGTTGGCGGCGGAAAACGTCTTGCCGCAGTCCTTGGACGGCGAGGTGATCGCGACGCGGCTCCAGCCGTTCTGCCGCAACGCCTGCAACAGCCGGGTGCGCAACACGTCGAAGGCGGTATGGGCCAGGTCGTTGCGCGCAGCCGTGATCAGGCGGTTGCGCTCAAGGTGCGCCTCGTCCACCGCAAAGCTGCGCAACTCGGCCCAGGGGCCGTCAACGGCATCGTCCAGATCGTCCGTTTCGGCTGCGCGGCGCACGGCCGGGGCGGCCGGGGCGGTATCGGCGCGACCCGGCGTCACGGCGGTATCGCGGAAATCTTCGTCCCAGTCTTCTTCGGCGGCAAAGTCCGGCTCTACCTGATCGTCGGCGCTGAGGATCAGCGTGTCGTTGGCCGATCGGGCAGGCGCGCGATCCAGCCGCAGAGCTTCTTCGGCGGCCTTGCGTTCTTCGGCGATCAGCGCCGCCTCGTGGCGGGCCTGCTCGGCCAGCTCATGCTCGATCCGGGCGCGTTCCGCGCTGCGGACCTCGGCCAATCGGCTGGCATCGGCGCGCTGCTCGGCCTCGCGCCGGGCTTCGGCGGCCTGGCGGGCGGCCTCGTCGGCGCGGGCGCGTTCTTCGCGGCGCTTGCGGGCATCGGCCAGCCGCGCCTTTTCCCGCCGCAACTCTTCGATCCGGCGGCGTTTGGCGTCCAGCTCTGACATGTCGGCCGCGCTGGGCGCGTGCCGGGCGGCGACGCGGCGCGTGTTGGCGGAATCGGCTACGGGAACTGGCAAAACATCATCCTTTTCACTGGCAGACGGCTTGGCGCGTGCGAAGACCCGCTTCGCCCGATCCGGTTTCGGCGCGCTGACACCTGGCTCCAGGTCCTGAAGAACGCGGTTTGGCGTATCCCCGTCCCCGGTGGTGCGACGCTTGAACTTCCGGCGGTCAATCATCCTACCTTGCCTCAAACTGGCAGCCCGCACGGCCAAGTCGGGCCACGGCACCACCCGCAATCACGTATGCGCCTTCGCCGCGCAACCAAGGGGCGCGGCGGGCCTTTACTGTCTTTAGAGCGGGCAATTCTGACAAGAATAAGCCATTTCCAAGAGTTTTGTTACCGGTCCCTGGGCAATACCGCTTCAGAAACCGAACAGGTTCGCTTTGCGGATAGCCTCTTCGACGAATCGCGCGCGGTCAGCCTCGGGCCGCCATCCCAGAACGCGCTTTGATTTGTCGTTCGAGAAGGGGGAAAAATGCGCCCGGCTCTTCCAGTCGGCCAGCGACGGGCGGGTCAGACCAGTCCGGCGCAGGGCGTGTTTCTTCAGCACATGTTTCACGGCATCTGCGGCAAACAACACCGTCAGGTTGGCCGGGCTGACCCGGATACGCGCGCCCAGTTCCTGGTGGATCATTTCGAAATACTCGCGCGCCGAAGGCTGGATATCGCCCACCAGGTTGAAGCTTTCACCCAGTGCCGCGTTGCTGTCGATCATCCGCACCAACCCGTCAGAGATATCGTCGATCAGCACGAAGGGCAGCTTGTTCTTGCCCGGCCCCCAGATGCGCACCGCACCGGCACCGTGCCAACGCCCGATGCCCCAGTGCTGAAGCGGGCCGCCATGGCCCACCACGATACCGGGCCGCGCGATCACCAGCGGCAGCCCGCGATCCTTGTGCAGCTTCATCAGCTGGCGTTCGCATTCCGCCTTTGACCGCGCATAGAGGTTGCGGTCTGTCATGTCCTCGGCAAAGCCGGTTTCCTCGGTGATCGTGACGCCGCCGCTCGACATGTCGTAGCTGGCGATCGTGCCGGTATAGATCAGCCGTTTCACGCTGGCCGCCTCGGCCGCCATGGCGATGCGCATCGCCACGCCCACGTCGTTCTGCAAAGCGCCCTGCCAGGTGTCGTCCATCGACTTGGCCAGGTTGAACACCACGTCGATGCCCTTCATCGCCTCGGTCAGCGCATCCTTGTCATAAAGCGATACGCCTACCGTCTCTACCTGGTCGGGCAGGTCGGGGAACGGCCCGTGCCGCCCGCGGCTGAGCACACGCACGTCGCGCCCGTCGGCCACCAGCCGCCGCGTCAGCGCGCGGCCGATGAACCCGGTACCGCCGATGACCATCGCCGTCGGTTTGGGCTTGCGCGTCTGCACGGCCGGTGCCGCCGCTGTCAGCTTGACCGCCGGGATCAACGCCAAGGCATCGTCCAACGCCTGCATCACCGTCACGGCGCTAGACCCCGCAAAGCGTTTGTCCACCGCTCCGCTCAGGCTGCCGTAGATCGCCCGGTCCATGCCGCGGAAACTCTGGCCATAGGCCGATTTCTTGTTCAGCGAGGCGGTCTGGATGGCCGCGTTGCGCAACCCTTCGCGCAGATGCTGGAAGCTCAGGTCCAGTTGCCGCCGCAACGGGTTCACGATCAGATCCGAAGGGTTCTCACGGTCGATCACCAGGGTGTCGGCGGCAAAGTCCAGCCGCGCCCGGGCCGATGAACCGCGCACCGTCACGGACCGGTCATCGACCGTTTCTACCGTCTGCATGGTAAAGGTCAGCTCTACCCCGCCCGCCTCGGCCAGGATGCGCCAACCCTGATAGCGGGTGTCGTTGCCCGGCAGGTCGATCGGCTTGGCCAGTTCTACCGCCTTGATCACCGGTGTGCCGAACAGATCGACGGCAAAGGCCATAAGGTGCGGCCCCAGCTCCAGCAGCAGGTTTCTGGGCTGGCGCAGCAGCCACAGCCCGAACGGGCCTGACCGCAATGGCGCAAGCGGCAGACACCAGGTGATGTCAGCGGCTGAGACACGGCCCAGTTTGCCGGCGTTGATCGCCGCCTTCAGCCGCCCGTAGGACGGCAGGCCAAGGAAGTTGTGCCCGGCGTGAAAACGCTTGCCGGCCGCCTGGGCGGCGGCCTCGATCTGGCGCGTTTCCTCTGCGCTTTCGGCAACCGGTTTTTCCACCAGCACATGCAGCCCGCCCTCAAGACACTGAATCGCGATGGGCCGGTGCAACTGCGGCGGCGTCAGGATATGAACCGCGTCACAGACCTTGGCCGCGATCAGGTCCTCAACCGAGGTGAAAGCCTTGGCGCCATAGGCTTCGGCCAGCCCCTTGGCCGCGGTTTCCGACACGTCGCACACGGCAACGATCTGGACGCCCGGCGTGTCGCGCAGCGCGTCGGCGTGCCAGCTGGCAATGTACCCGGCCCCGATCAGGCCAACGCGGGTAGAAGTGGACATGGGCGTACCTTTCACTTGTATTCGATGATGCGCATCTGCGCATGGCGCAACCGGCGCCAATGGAACATCGCCATTCCGATCAGATTGGGAAATTTCGACAGCACGATCAGCGCCGAATGGCGCAATGCCTCGTCCTTGGGCAGACCGTTGCCAGCCAGCCCCTTGTAGGTGCGCCAAAGCGACAAGGCGTAAAGCAATGCCGGCAGCGGCGCCAGCCAGGGCGATACCGCGCCCAGCGCCAGTATCAGCAGCGGCACATACAGGCCAAAGATCCAGACCCGGCGCCGCTCAACCACGAAGTAATCGGGATGCAGGTGACCCACCTGGGCAAATCCGTGACCGGTGCGCACCGCCCGCTGCCACCATTGGCCAAAGCGCAGCATGTTGGCATCGTGGCGCGTCATCTCTGCCGGAATCCGTTCCAGCGCCCACCCGGCCTTGCGCAGCCGGGTGCAGAACTCGTCATCCTCGGCCGCGATCACCGTGGGATCGAACCCGCCGACCTGGCGAAAGGCCGGAGCGCGAACCAGCATGTCGCCGCCGCAGGCGAGGATCGGCCCAGCCGGGCGGCGCCATTCGAAATCGCACAACTGGTTGTAGACGCTGGCATCGCGGTCGATCTCCGATCTCCAGCCGGTAACCAGCGCCAGGCGGCTGTCGGCCTCGATCCGCGCGCGCGCAGCATCGACAAAGCCTTCGACCAACGCGCAGTCGCCATCGACAAACTGCACCAGTTCCGGCTTGGGCCCGCTGGAATCCAGCGCCTCGAACCCGGCGTTGCGGGCACGCGCGGCGGTGAACGGAATGCTCATGTCCAGACGCACCACCTCTGCCCCGGCGGCACGCGCCGCCTCGACCGAGCCGTCGGTGGATCCGCTATCCACATAGACAATACGGCGCGCCTGGCCCCGGGCCCCGGCAAGCGCGCGGCGCAGGCGCTCGCCTTCGTTGCGGCCGATCAGAACGACATCGACAGGGGTCAAACCATATCCTCTTGCGGCCTCTTGCCAGGCTTCGCGCCTTCTTGCGCATAGCTGGCAAACAACGATGACAGCCAAGCGGCCTCTTTATGGACATTGAAGGACTGCGACACCATTGCACGGCCCCGTGCACCCATCGCGCGCCGCCGCTCGGGATCGTCCAGCAGCCGGTCGATCGCGGCTTGCAATGCAGCGCCGTCACCCGGCGGCACCAACAGCCCGCTTTCGCCATCGCGCACCAGCTCGGGCACGCCGGCGATCTGCGTCGTGACCACGGGCACCTGGGCCGCCATCGCCTCCATCAAGACGACGGGCACGCCTTCGGCAAAGCTGGGCAGAACAAAGACATCGGTTTCGGCCATCGCACTGGCCACCTCGGATTGCGACTTGTAGCCGACGAACCGCGCCGCATCACCCAGGCCCAGCGCCTGGGCCTGGGCCTGCAATGCCGCCCGTTCCGGGCCATCGCCGATTAGCGTCAGCGTGGCTGTGGGGTGCTTGTCGCGCAGCGCCGCCAGCGCCCGCAACAAAACCGGCACGCCCTTCACCCCGGCCAGCCGCCCCACGAACAGCAGACGCTTGCCCGCGTGCGACGGCGCGGTGGCATAACGGTCCGGGTCTATGCCGCAGTGCACGACGTGCAGCTTGTCCCAGTCGTGGCCATCTGCAAAGCACATCAGCTGCGACCGGCAGAAATCGCTGATGCAGGCGACGAACCGCGCCCGGCGCGCCTTTTCGTCAATGCGCCAGTGGATCGGTTCGAAAAAGATGTCAGGCCCGTGGATGGTGAAACTGTAAGGCAGTCCCGACAGCGCATTGACCAGCATCGCCACGGTGCACGATGCCTTGGCAATATGGTTGTGCAGGTGGCTGATGCCCTCATTCGCCAGATGGTCGGCCAGCACCCCGGCCTCTAGGAAATAGAACAGGTTGTAGACCCGGCCCTTGATCCCCTTGGGCGCGGTCGCCCAGGCCAGCCGCAGCGCCGACAGATAGCGCCCCGGCCGGCGCATCCAGCGCAGGTGCGAGCGGATCAGCCTGACCGGCCGCATCGCGGCGTTCAGCACCATGAAGGTGCGCGCGTGTTCGGCCTCCTGCTCTGGCCCGACCAGATGCTCGGGCCCGGTGCGGCGGATCGAACACGTCAGGATGTCGTGGCCCAGCGCGCGCAACGCGAACACCTCGCGCTGGATGAACGTATCGGACGCGCGTGGATATTCCCCCGTCAGGTAGGCAATCCTTGGCTGCGTGCGATCGGTCATTGCGGCTCTCCGGCCAGAGCATCGTCCATCAGAACCTCGAACGCTGGCGAGTCGGGGATATTCAGCACCTCGTGCATCAGGTCGCTGGAATAGCGCAACGGCATCATTCGCGCCTTCAGCACCGCCGGGCGCAACAGTCCCGGACGCCGCCCCGGCAAGACGGACAGCGCCGTGCCGGCCAGCAAGAACAGCCACCACGGCACCGGCACCGACAGCCGCGGCCAGCCAGAGCGGCGGTGTCGCCGCAGGAAGCGCCCGCGGGTCGGGCGATCATCGTCCAGAACGTTGATTGCGCCTTCGGCCTCGCTTCGCGCCGCCGCCACGATGGCGCGGGCGCAAGTGGTAACGTGGCACAGCGGCAGCTCGCCGCCAAACCCGACCCGGAACAGCAGCGGACCCAGGGCCACGCCGATATGCGCGTTCCAGGATCGGCCGGGCCCGTAGACCGCGCCGGGGCGGAGGATGGCCAAGCTCAGCCCGCGCCGGTCAGCGGCGCGCTGACACAGCGCCTCTTGCATCAGCTTGCCTTTGACATAGCCGTCGCGCGCGGATTCAACCGCTTCCAGCGGCGTTGCCTCGGTCACCGTGCCATAGGGCCACAGCCGCGCCGTGTCATAGACACCCAGGCTGCTGATCAGCACCAGGTGCTTGACCCCGGCGATCAGCATCGCGTGCAACAAGGTTTCTGTCGGAACGAGCGTGTCACGCTCTTGCAACGCAGTGTCGCTGCCCAGATGGGCGGCGGCGTGGACCACCGCGTCTACTTCCATCATTTCGGCCAGGGTATCGGTGGCGCCACTGCTTGTCAGGTCCAGCCGATACACCGTCAGCCGCGGAATGTTGCGCCAGCTTTGCGGCACAGAGGAGCGAACGATCGCCACCACCTCAAGCCCCTCAGCCAACGCCTGCGCCACGGCAGCCCGGCCGATAAAGCCAGACGCCCCGGTGATCATCACCCGCTTCACCGCGCCCATGGCATCGGCTCCAGCGGATCGCAGCGCGTTGTCATCTTTTGCGCACCGCTGTCTTCACCCGCGTTCTGGATCGCCAGTGTCACCTCTGTCATGTGCAGCGCGAAATCAGGCGAAATGCGGGTCTGTTGACCGGTTTTCAATGCATCCAGCATCTCGGCCGGGCCCAGCATGAAGTTCAGCGCCGCGGCACCCCAACGCTTGACCTTGGGATGCGTCGGCTGTGGCAGGCGCAGAGTTTTGCGGATGGGGCTTTCCATCAGCTTGCGCCGGATGTTCAGCCGCTTGGCAAAGGTCACCTTGGCGGCATTGTCCCAGGCTTCGTCGCAGGCCAGCACGCCCTTGTCGCCAACGATGGTCAGCGAATGGTCATGCGGCGCGATGATCGAGTTGGTCATCCGCACCACCGGCCCCGCCTCGAAGAACAGCGTGGCGATCGACACGTCAGGTGCCATCGGTCCCTTGCCGATCTTGTCCGGCAACAGCTCGGCCGAGGCCGAGACCACCGTGCGCACCGATCCGAACCAGGCGATCAGCCAGCTAAGGTAATAGCCCGCGTGTTCCAACGTGCAGCCGACGTTGAACTCGTCCTCATACGGCCAGGGTGCGCCGGTGTCCGACAGCCACTTCTTGTAGGCCGCCTGCAACAGGTACCCTTCGTCCAGCTCGGCATAGATCAGCCGCGGCGTGCCAGCCAATCCCTCCCGCAGGGCGCGGCCCAGGGTCTGGGCGGCTTCGCCCAGCATCGAACAGGGCGCCGAGCCCAGCATCAGACCCTTGTCCAGCGCCAGGGCATGCAGCTCTTTCGCCTGCCCGGTATCCAGGGCCAGAGGCTTTTCCGAATAGGTATGATGGCCCGCGTCCAGGCAGGCCTTGTTGATCTCGTAATGCGCTGACGGATTGGTCAGGTTCAGGATCAGCCCATCGCGCGGATGCGCGTCCAGCAACTCTTGCAGAGAAGCCACCGGCTTGACCTTGTAGTGATCGCAGAACACGCGCAAACGCGCGGCGTCACGGTCATGGACGCCGGCAACCTTGATATGCGGAAACGACTCGAGTGATCTCATGTAGAGATCGGCCACGAAGCCGCATCCGATGATCGACACAACGGACATATGTCGCTCTTCCACCCTCTAAAAGAACGATGCGCAACAGGCTGGCGCCATGGCATCCCCATACCAAGGCCACCGGAAACAGAGCCCGTGCGCGACGAATTCCCCGTGCTTTCACCATAAATTTATGGCCTTAGTTCGGCCAGCCTTTGTCGAATCCCGGCGCTCAGGTTACTATGCTGTCAATATGTCCATTCCGTGCCGCATTAATGTCACCTTGTTTGAGGTAAGTGGTCCGGAAGTGTGTGTTCTAAGAGGGCGAGTTTTTGGACAACCCGCGTATGCAGTTCGAGTTCGGATCGGTTACGATCAACGTTACGGTTCCCGACTGGGAAACTTTGACGTGTGAAGTCGCGCACCGTCTGGAGAACAATATCGGGTTCTCGATGGCGACGCTGAACCTGGATCATCTTGTCAAGCTTCGGAAAGATAAAGAGTTTCGTGACGCCTACACCCGGCAAGACCTGGTGACGGCCGACGGGAACCCGATCGTGTGGATGTCGCAGCTGGCCCGCAAGCCGGTCAAGCTTATCCCCGGCTCTGACACCATCATGCCGCTGGTGCGCATCGCTGCGGCGGTGGGCGTTCCGGTCGCCCTACTGGGCAGCACCGACGAGACGCTGGAGATCGCCGCGCTGAAGATGGAGAAGGAAATCGACGGGCTGGTCGTGATTCGGAAGATCGCACCACCCATGGGATTCGACCCCGAAGGCGAGCTGGCCAAGACCTACATCCGCGATGTCGAAGCAAGTGGCGCAAAATTGTGCGTTCTTGGCCTCGGCTCTCCGAAGCAGGAACTGATGGCCGCCCAGGCCCGCCTGATCGCTCCGAATGTCGGCTTTATCTGCACCGGCGCCGGGTTGGATTTCATTGCCGGCAGCCAGGTGCGCGCGCCGCGCTGGGTGCGCCGCCTCGCACTGGAATGGCTGTGGCGGGCTTTGTCCAGCCCGCGCCGTTTGGGTCCGCGCTATGCCAAGTGCATGGCTGTCCTGCCGGGCCAGATGATGCGCGCGCTGGGTCAACGCTGGTCGCGCGCCTGATCAGATCTCGATCACGCGCGGCTTGCGGCGCTTGCCGGTCAGGGCTGCCTTCAGTTTTCCCTTGAGCCCCGTCGGGGGCAGGATCTCAATGTTGCGCTCGAACACCGCGCCGGTCAGCGCCGGATCGGCGGTCAGTGCCAGCGCAACGCCCCATTTTGCGGAAACGGCAGGGTCAAGCCCGTCGGGAATACCCATGTCGGTCTTCAGCATACCGGGCATCCAGTCACCGATGACGATACCTGGGAACCTGTCACACAGGTCGGCGATCAGCGCCCGCGTCAGGATCCGCGCCGCGCCTTTCGACACCGAATAGGCACCGGCGGTGGGCAGCGGGTTCAGATCGGCAAAGGTGGCAACAGTCAGGACCCGTCCGCTGCCACGCGCCGCCATGTGCCGCAGCACGGCATGGCTGCAATGCACCACCCCGCCAAGGTTGACCGCGACAACCGACATGAAGTCCTGCGCACTGGCCTCAAGGAAATCGACCCGGGGGTAAACCGCCGCGTTATTAATCAGTACGGCCACAGGGCCGTGGTCGCGCTCGATCCCGTCCACCGCCGCCTTGACCGCATCGCCGTCTGCGACATCCACAGCCATTGGCACAAAGCGGCCGCCGTCACACAGCGCGCGCGTTTGTTCCAGCGCCTCGGCCCGACGGCCCAGGCCGAACGTGGTAAACCCGCGCCCGGTCAACTCTGCCGCCATCGCCCGCCCCAGACCGGACCCGGCCCCGGTGAGGATGACACTGCCTTGCTTTGGGGTGATCCTGGTCATGGCGTGGTCCTAGCGATGATTTCGGCAACGCGCAGCGCATTGGCCGCGATCGTCAGGCTGGGGTTCACGCCCATCGAGGTGGGCATGAAGGACGCATCGGTGACGTAGAGATTGGCAATGTCATGGCTGCGGCAATCGGGGGTTAGCACCGAGTTGCCCGGATCGCTGCCAAACCGCAGCGTACCGCAGGGATGTCCGAAGTTCAGTTCCGGCTGCATCCCCAGGAACATCCGGCGATGGCCGCGAAACGCGTTGCGGATCGCCTTGCGGAAGGCGCGGCGGCGTTGCAGCAGTTCCTTGTGAAACCGATATTCGACCCGCAGTTGCCCCGGGTCTGCCGGATCCAGCACCACCCGGTTTTCCGGATAGGGCAAGTCCTCCAGCAGGCCGACAAAGATCTTGGCCTTGCCCAGCAACCGCGCCGCGATGGCCGCCGGCAACCGTGTCAGCTGCCGCAGCGGCCGGATGCGTCGCAGCGCCGAGCGTTCCAGCATGGCGTTCAGGTAATAGACGATCTCGCCATAAGACACGTCGATGCCCATGGCCTGAACAGTACCGAAACGCTTGCCCGACACGTGGTAGAGATCGCGCAGCGATATCGCCTTTGACGGTCCGCTGTCGGGAACCGACCGGGGCGGCCAGATCACGAACATCTCGTTCAGGTGAAACATCAGGTTGCGGCCCACCTGACCGCTGGAGTTGCCGCAGCCATCGGGCCAGGCGGAATTCGCCGAGGCCAGCATCAACCGGGCCGAGCCGAGCGCCCCGCCGGCCAGCACCACCGTCGGCGCCGACAGCACCTCTGTCACTCCGTCCCGGATCACCTCGACCCCGGTGATCCGGTCGCCCGATCCCAAGAGCCGCGTCACCTCGACCCGGTCCATCAGACGGGCATTCCCGGTGGCCAGCGCCGGTTCGACCCCGGCAGAGCGGCCGTCCATCTTGCATGGTTTCGGGCACTTGTGGCCCATGCAGCCCAGGCAACCCTTGACGTAGCGGATCGCCGAATGCAGCCGGTATGGGTGCAGACCGGCATCGCGAAATGACTGCATCAGCCGCGCATCGCCAACGCTGTCGTCTGGTGGCGCGCGCAGCGGCATCGGCTTTTCGCGCGACAGCGGATCGGGCGTGCCGCACAGCTCGTACATACGGGCGGCACGGTCGTACCACGGCAGCATCTGGTCATATCCAACGGGCCAGCCCCCGGTTGGATGCGGCGCCTCGGCTGTCGGCTCCAGGTCGTGCCGCTCTGGCCGTTCCAGCGTGGCCGCGTAAAACGCCGACGATCCGCCGACACCGGCGCCCAAGGGCGCAAAGAAGGCCGCGTCTCGCCCATTCAGCCGCGCATGCAGCGGTTCCGGCCACAGGCCGCGCGTCAGCCGCGCCTCTGGCAGAAACACCGCCTCGCTCAGCCCATTCTGCTCGGTCCGATAGCCGGCCGGGCCCTTTTCCAGGAACAGAACGCTTTTGCCAGCCTCTGCCAGGGCGCGGCCAACCGTGCCGCCGCCGATACCCGTACCGATGACGATCACGTCCCATTCGTGCTGCGACCGGTCAGCCACGGTCACTCTCCGATGGACAGGGCCGTTTGCTGGATTCCAAAGACCGCGCCGAAATTGTGCCGCAGCACCAGCGAAGCGGTGTTGGTGACGTGGTTGTTATCAAAATAGAAGCCTTTGCCGTCGATCAGCGCCTCGCACCGCTGATCACTACAAAGCTCGGGCCAGGGGTCAATCCAATTGATCCAGCCTTGGCCCGATAGCGCGCGGAACGGCGCCTCTGCCTGATCGGCCCGCGCCTGGGCGTCGGTGCGGGCAACCCAGTCCTGCGTGACCGCCGCAGCCGCCAGTGGCCAGCCGGCATGAGCCCCCTCGCGCGCCGCCTTGCGCGAGTCGTAATAGGGCACTTCGGGCACCTGGCGCAGCACGTGGACGGTATCGAACCGCTGGTACAGCTTTTCGACCGTCGCCTCGATCGCCGTGGCCAGCACGTCGGATTGCTTTTCGCCGACCTTCAGCACACCTTCCTTTGGCAGGACTTGAATCGTGTTCGCGGCATCCAGCCCAACGCCGGTGCCGCTGGCATAGTAGGTCCAGCGACCGATCAGAAGGATAGACTTCAGGCTGGGCAGGCGGTTGAACGCCTGTTCGATCTGCATGTTGGCATTGGTACAGGCCAGATCCTCGGCCGGGGTGGCATAGCTTTCGATCTTGCGGATATCGAACAGCGGCGGGCAACCCGCGCGCCAGATGATGATGGCGGGCGTGTTCGCCTCATGCGCGGCAAGGTCCAGGCCTTCCTTGAAGGCGCGCACATGGCTGTCGCCCCAGACCAGCACCTTGGGAGCGCCCTCAGGGCCGATAGGACAGACCTCCAGCCCCATCAGCGGCCCGCTGGAAGCCGTAGAGCAGCGGCTCCAGTCCTGAAGAAAATCCGCGCTGGCCTCGATATGCGGGCGCACTTCCGGGCCGAACCTGTCAACCACACCGTCCTTGATGTAGAGAAACGCGCCGACCGCCAGAAGCGAACCGGAGGCAAGCACCGCGCCGCCCAGCACGGACCAGCCCGGCAGACCTTGCGCCCGGCGCACCGGCGCCTCGACAAATCGCCACGAAAGCGTGCCCAGAACCACCGACAGCAGCATCCACAACACCGCTTCGCCCAGGTTGGCATAGCCGCCGCGCAGGTAGGTTGACAGCGTGTAGACTGGCCAGTGCCAGAGATAGAGCGAGTATGAGATCAGCCCGAAAAACACCATTAAGCGCGAGCTGAGAAGCCGGTTCACCAGTGTTTCGCCCCGGCCGCTGGACAACAGCAAGACAGAGCCGAACACAGGCGCCGCGGCGACATAGCCGGGGAAGGCATCGTCCGGCTGGATCAGCAGCACCGAGCCGACCACCAACGCCAAACCAAGGTAGGAGAAAATCGCGTAACCGTGCCATGTCCAGCGAAAGGTCTGCCCGGCAATCGCCAGCAACACGCCTGCCAACAGTTCCCACGCGCGGAACGGGAACAGGAAAAAGGTTGCCGGCTGGTTCTGCGGCGTCACCAGCGCGCTGCCCGCCAAGGAAAGAGCGAACAGCAGCACCAGCAAGGGCA
>JAGRMT010000136.1 GCA_020441125.1 Roseivivax sp. | reverse complement strand
TCTACAACGGCTTCTGGTTCAGCCCGGAACGCGAGATGCTGCAAGCCGCCATCGACAAGAGCCAGGAACATGTCACCGGTACTGTCCGCGTGAAGCTGTACAAGGGCTCGGCTCGTACGGTGGCGCGCTGGTCGGATCATTCCCTCTATTCCGAGGCACATGTGACCTTCGAAGAAGACGCCGGCGCCTACGATCAGAAAGACGCGCAGGGCTTCATCCAGCTGAACGCGCTGCGACTGAAGCTGCTGGCGGCACGGGACCGGCGGTTGAAGGGCTAAGCCCTTACTCACGCGATGCATCAACGGCCGGGCACGCGCCCGGCCGTTTTCGTTTCGGCTGATGCGGCCGTTACTGAACCGTGATCGTTGCCATCACCAGCTTGTCGTCGATCCGGATCGGGCCGTCTTCCTTGGCGCCCAAGGTGTATTCGAACGCTCCGGTCTGCATCCCGCCGGCTTCCGAATGCACCATCAGCATCAGCATCTCGCCGGGCTTGACCTCTTCGTTCAGGATTGCGGCCACGTCGATGTTCTCGCCCGCGCGCAGCGGGGCATAGCCCACGACCGGGCCCGGTTTCATCGCGGCATCGGTGCGGTGCACCACCAGCCAGCCGTTTTCCGCCGCGATCACGCGATCTGCGCTGACAACACCGTTTGCCACGCTCTGGTCGGCGGCGGTGACACCGGGCGCCATGCCGTGGCTGGCGGCCAAGGCGGCGGTGGCGGTGGCGGCAAAGACTGCGCTGAGGATAAGGGATTTCATGGTCGTCTCCTTGTCATGACGGCACGCCGGGATCGGCGCCGATGGTGCAGTCACGAGGGCCGGACCGGCATAGTTTCAGACCACGCAAAAAAACTTTCCGGCGGTCCAGAAAGGCAAGATTTCCGCGCAGCAGACCGGGAGTGGACAGCTTGCGGTGGAACTGGCTGAGGCGGACTATTGCCGGGGTAGGTATGCTGACGCCGCGGCAGCGCAGCCTGAGTGTTTCCACCGAGTTATCCACAGAATGGCGGATTTTGCGCATCGTCTTGGGCAGACCGGACCGTGGATGAACATTTTGCACGGCAGAGCCTGAGCCAATTTCTGGAATCGAAATAAGAAGATGCCTTTTCAAAAAATTTATATGAATAAATTCAGTGCCTTGTTCGGCGCGTTTTTGAATCACGCAGGGCACAGTTGAAATTTTTCAAAATGTATTCTGCATTTCGCGGTTGCTGATCCGCGTCGATACAAAGCGCTTCGAAAATCCCGAACCGGCGACCGTGCCGTGTATTTCATGCGAAACCGGCAAAAGTTTTCCGCATGGCGTTTCAGTTGGGATTTCCAAGGCTTGCACCCGGTTGCCCGGGTTATTGCGCGGCGTGCAGATAAGCGTTGCGGTCGGCGCCGTAAAGGTAATCGCGCGTCGCCGGTACCGCGTCCTGACGACGTGCCAGTTGCAGCTGGAAAACGCCTTGCCACTGCTCTTCGAAGGCCGCCTGGCAGGCCACCAGGTAATAGCGCCACATGCGCACGAAGCGGTCGTCATACATCCGGCGAACCTCGGGCAAGGCGGCCTCGAACCTTGCGCGCCAATGCTGGCATGTCAGCGCGTAATGTCCGCGCAGAACCTCGACATCGGTCAGCCACAGCTGGGCACGCTCATAGGCGGGGCTGAGTTGTGACATGCTGGGAATGTGCCCACCGGGAAAGATGTTGCGGAGGATCCAGTCAGAGGTGGGGTGCGGAGGCTCGCTGAACCCGATTGTATGTACCAGCGCGACGCCATCCTCGGCCAAGAGGGCGCGCAGCCGGCGGAAAAAGGTCCGGTAATGCGCCGGGCCGACATGCTCCAGCATTCCGACGCTGACGATCCGGTCAAAGTGCCCCGAAATCGTGCGGTAATCGGCCATGCGGATGGTCACGCGGCCGTCCAGCCCTGCGGCCGTCACGCGGGCTTGTGCCGTGTCGCGCTGATTGCGTGACAGGGTGATCCCGGTGACTTGCACGCCGTAGTCGCGTGCCAGGGTCAATGCCATGCCGCCCCAGCCGCAGCCAATGTCAAGAACGCGCATCCCCGGGCGCAGCAGCAGCTTGCCGGCGATGTGATGCTTCTTGGCCTCCTGCGCCTGGTCCAGGGGCATACCGGGATCTGTGAAATAGGCGCAGGAATATTGCATGTCGGCATCGAGGAACAGCCGATAGAAATCGTCTGAAAGATCGTAATGGTGGGCGACGTTGCGGCGGGCCCGGGCCGGCGTGTTGCGTGTGGCCCACCCCGCCAGGCGCGAGCGCCAGCGCGCCCCGGCGCCTGCCCAGGCTGGCAGTCCGCCATGCGTGCGGTTGCGCACAAGCAAGGCCAGCGCGTCATGCAGGTCGGCTTGGTCGATGGCGATCGTGCCATCGACATAGCCTTCGCCCAACGCCAGATCGGGCGACAGGCATAGCGCCCGCACGGTGCGTGGCTGGCGAATTGTCAGGGTCGTGGCCGGGTCCGGTCCGGCGCCGTACTGCCGCGCGGTGCCATCGGGATAGATCACCCGCAGCCGCCCGTGCGACACGAGCCGTGCCAGCATCCGGTCAAGGATCGTATCCCACATCGCCCCCACTCCCACCCGGTGACTGTGTGTTACGCTTCAACTTGTCCTCGGATTTATATAGGTGAAGAAACGATTCTCGCCAAATCCGGGGCGCTTCCCTTGACTTCCGCGCGCCCAAACGATGTATCGGCGCCTGACTTTCCCGCACACCGAAGGGACCTTAGAATGCACGCCTACCGTACCCACACCTGCGCCGCGCTGGACAAGTCCCACGTCGGCGAAACCGTCCGCCTGGCCGGTTGGGTTCACCGCATCCGCGACCATGGCGGCGTGCTGTTCGTCGATCTGCGCGATCACTACGGTGTCACCCAGGTGCTGTGCGATCCCGACAGCCCGGTGTTCCACGCGGTCGAGAAGGTGCGCAGCGAATGGTGCATCCGGATCGACGGTGTGGTGAAGGCGCGCGACGCATCGCTGGTGAACCCCAAACTGCCGACGGGCGAGATCGAGGTCTTCGTGCGCGACCTCGAGGTGCTGGGCGCCGCCGAGGAACTGCCGCTGATGGTTTTCGGCGATCAGGAATACCCTGAGGAAACCCGCCTGCGCTATCGTTACCTTGACCTGCGGCGCGAAGCGATGCAGCGCAACATGACCCTGCGGTCCGACGTGGTGGCCAGCATCCGCCGCCGGATGTGGGACAAGGGATTCCGCGAATACCAGACGCCGATCATCACCGCCTCGTCGCCTGAGGGCGCGCGCGACTTCCTGGTGCCCTCGCGTCTGCATCCGGGTAAGTTCTATGCCCTGCCGCAGGCGCCGCAGCAGTTCAAGCAGCTGCTGATGGTGTCCGGCTTTGACAAGTATTTCCAGATCGCGCCCTGCTT
>JAGRMT010000135.1:51505-55670 GCA_020441125.1 Roseivivax sp. | reverse complement strand
ACGGAAAAAACTCTCTGACATCGGGTGCCCTTCTGCAAACGGTGGCCAGCCCGCGCAGTTTCCGGCATCGGGCGGCGATGTCAACGCTCGGCCAGCGCCCCCTGCCCGCGTCAGCCCCGCGCCTGGGCCATCGCCTGGGACGCCGATTTCCGGATCATCGCCTGATCCGACCCGCAGACAAACAGGCTTACACCCCGGGCGTGCCAGGCTGAAATCTGCTCGGCCGCGCCAACGAACAGGCCGACGGCGACGCCCGCCGCCCGGCCTGCCGCGATGATTCGCTCTATCGCCGCGTCCAGCTGGGGCGAAGGCATGTCCACCCCCATCGACTGGGACAGGTCCGCTGGTCCGATGAACAGCAGATCGACATCGGCAATCGCAGCGATGGCATCCAGATGTTCCAGCGCGCTGGCGTCCTCGATCTGCACCATCACCACGCTGGCCGCGTCGCAGGCCTGCTTGAAGGCCGCGATACCCATTCCGCCGTAGTTTCCGGACCGGGGTGACGGAGACACCCCGCGCTTGCCCCGGGCGAACCGCACCGCGTCGCACACCGCCTCTGCCCCGGCGGCGTTCAGCACATGCGGCACCATAACCCCGGTCAGGCCGAGATCGAGCAGCGGCGCGATCCAGTCGGTCTGCGCCCCCCAGCGGCGCGACAGCAGTGGCAGACCGGCCGCCCGCGCCGCCAGCGCCATCATGTCCATCTGGCCAAGATCAATCGGCGCGTGTTCCTGATCGACAACCGCGAAATCCATCCCGGCGTGGCCAAGAATTTCGACGACATGCGGAGCCGGCGTCTTGACGAAGGTTCCGACCAACAACTCTCCCGCTCGAACGCGGGCCCTGAAATCCTGTGTCACGTCCATTCTCCTGCTGGCGCGATCAGCCGGTCAGCCCGATGACGGTGGCGGCGTTTGTAGCCACCATGTCATGGACCTGCGCATCCGACAGGCCGAACGACAGGCAGGCCGCCACGCCGCGCCGCATCCCCTCCAACGGATCGAGCGTGCCCACCTGCCCCAGGTCAGAGCACAGGATGGTGCGCTCTGGGCCGACCAGGTCGATGAAGGCCTTCAGTTCCTCATAAGTGCGGGTGCGGAATTTCGAGCCTTCGAGGAAGAACGCCAGCGAATGTTCGACATAGGCGCCAAGATCGGCAATTTCGCGGGTATCGTCATGCGTCGCGCCGACAATGTCTTCGGGATGGGTGAAGATCAGCCGCTCTACCCCGCGCTTGCGGGCCTCGGCAAAGACGATCTTCGTCTCCGAGACGTGGATATGGCCGCTGGCCAGCGCCAGACCCGTCGCGGCGCAGACGTCGAGCACGTCCAGTACCTCGGGGCGCAGCTTGCCGTCTTCGAACAGCGGCACGGCGGTGGCGTGGCGCATCTTCTGCGTCGCAGCCGGGTGCGACCAGTTCGAGCTTTTCTCCCATTCCAGATGGTTCTCGGCGGCCAGCGTCGGCAACCAGACGATCTTGCCACCTGTCGCGGCGGTGTGCTCCACCGCGTAGGGATTGATGCCCCCCACAACGTTGTTCAGCACCAGCCCGGAGAAGACCTGCGTGGTCAGTTCGGGGAAATGGTCGTGGATCAGCCGCGCGCACATCACGCCGGCATAGTCGTGATCCTTGGTGACGACGGCTGCAAACCCTGCCTTCGACAGCATCCGGGCCAAATCCAGATGGTCTATCGCACGCGGCGCAATAGACGGACCGCTATGCACATGAGGATCGACCGCGCCCTTGAGGATGTCATCGATCCGTGCCGCCTGCTCGCGCTCGATCGTCTCAACTGAAGTCATTGGTCTTCCTCCCGGTCGCCGTGAAACACCCGTCACATCGCGTTGCGCTGTTACGTTATGCGAACCATTGTTCTGCCAAACGGAACGCATGTCCAGATATTTCCGCCATGACCCGATGTCAAGCGACAGCACGGCCAGCCCCGCCGGCAAGGCAGGGCTCATCAAGGCTCAGTGTGGATGGGTGGTGCCAAAACACCCGAAACCGGGCGTCAGCGCTTCGGCGTCGACAGGGGCGGAAGCCTTAGCCGGTGTAGCCCAGTTCGGCCGAGATGCGCGCGGCCGCCTGGCGGACCGCCTCGATCTGGCCCGGATCGGGCGGCGTTTCGATGTATTGCGTCAGGCTGACAATGGCGACCGTTGCGACCGGCTCTCCATCGGCACCAAAAATCGGACAAGCCAGCGCATTCAGGCCCAGCATCGTTTCGTTTGGCGCGGTCGCCCAGCCCCGCGCAGCGATCTGCGCGATGTGCGCGCGCAGTTCGGACGGGTCGGTGATCGTGTACTGTGTGGCCGGCGCAATCGTCTGCGGGATCAACTCTTGCTGCCGCTCTTGGGGCATCGCCGCCAGCGCGACCTTGCCCTGCGCCGAATTGACGAATCCTAGCAGCGAGCCGGGCCTGACGCCCACTTCGATCTGCATCTTGCCGGGCAGTGTGTTCAGGATGCGGATGCCAAACGCCTCTACCTGCCCCAGGCTGACGGCCTGTCCGGTCAGGTCACGCAGGTTGCGCATATGCGGCAGCGCCACCGAGGTCAGGTCGACCGACCCCGCAGCGGCGCGCCCCAACGCGATGAGCCGCGCGCCGATGCGGTAACGCTCTGTCTCTTCGGACTGCGAGATATAGCCCAGCGTTACCAGCGTGCGGAGGTGGCGGTGGATTCGGCTCTTGGTCGTACCCAGCGCGGCGGCAAGCTCGGTCACGCCGATGTCGCCATCGGCCTTGGCCAATGCTTCCAGCACCCGCAGCGCAAGCGCCACGCTCTGGATCATCTCGGATGTCTGCGGCTCGTCGGCTGTCATGGTCATGCGTTTCCACCAAGTTTCGACACGGCGCAAGCGTCGGCGCGAGAACTGCGAAACGCAACGCTTGACAGGCACATCGTTACACAAATATGTTCCGATTAAAAGAACAACGTTTCGCCTAGCAGAACAAACAATCACGGAAGACGGGGGGAGGCCATGACACCATCACAAGATCGGAACTTTGGCCCGGCCCCGGCTGGCGGCGCAGTCCGCCGCCCAAACCGCGAAGGAGCCCCGGCATGAGCAACTACGACAAGTCCGACCCGCGCGCCTCGCTGGCCCCGGCGACGACAGGCTCGGCGCTGTCGCAAACCGGGCTGGTGGCAGAGGCGCAAGCGGCGCTGTTCTACGCCAGCGCGCCGCAAGTCGACGATGCCGCAGGGGCAAGCTGGCTGCACCGCGGGCACAATTTCCTGCTGGCCTATACCCAGGCCCGGCCCGGCGGCACCTTCGAACGCAGCGATCAGGCTGACGAATACTGTGTGCTGTTGCCGCGTTCGGGCGCAGAGATCACCTGGAACGGCGAATCCGTCGCCGTACCGGGCTATTCCATCGCGTTCGTCCCGCCGGGCGACAGCCGCGTGACCATGCCCGAGGGTGGAGAGCTGGTGCGCCTCTTCACCACGGGCAATGCCGATCTGGCCGAGGCCTGCGGCAATGCCCGTGGCTATGACCTGCCCCGTACCCATATCCCGCCGTTCCAGCCCTGGCCGGAGCCTCGGGGCGGCTGGAAAGTCCGCGCCTATTCGCTGGACGTGCCCAAGCAAGCCGGACGGTTCGGGCGGATTTTCCGATGCACGACGTTGATGATCAACGTGCTGGACCCGTTCGAGGGTCCGCGCGATGCCTCCAAGATGTCGCCGCACCATCACGACGATTTCGAGCAAGGCTCGTTGGCGCTGACCGGGGATTTCACCCATTACCTGCGGTGGAACTGGACCAGCGACATGGCCGACTGGCGTCCCGACCAGGCATTGGAAATGGGCTCGCCCTCCATGCTGGTGATCCCGCCGCCGGTCATCCACACCACGCGCGCAACCGGCGCAGGGTCAAACTGGCTCGTCGATATCTTCAGCCCGCCGCGCGTCGATTTCTCGATGAAGCCCGGCTGGGTGCTGAACGCAGAAGACTACCCGATGCCGGAATGACCGGCCCGGGCACACAAGCTTGATGAGGAGGAGCTAATCCGATGATCACCAGAAGAACCCTGTTGCAGACCGGCGCCGCGATGAGTGCGGTACTGGCGATGCCCCATGTTGCCCGCGCTGCCGGCAAGACACTGCGTATCGCCCATGCGGCCAACGAAGTGCACCCCGGTCATATCCTGGCAACCAG
>JAGRMT010000135.1:29302-51453 GCA_020441125.1 Roseivivax sp. | reverse complement strand
CCCAATCGCCAGCTGGGCGACGACAAGCAGTTGCTGGAAGGCACTGTCGCCGGCACCATCGACGTTTCGGCGGTTTCGGGCGTTCTGATCCCGCTGGTCACCGGCCGCCCGGCAATGAACGGCTGGCAACTTCCGTTTCTGGTCAAGGACTACGACCACTTCGGCAGGCTCGCCACCAGCGAGATCGGGCAGAAGATCCAGGACGACCTGCGCGCCGCGGGGCTCGTCGCCCTGGCGACAGCCGACACCGGCCAGCGCAACTTCCTGTCGGTCAAGAATCCGGTGACCGCCCTGCCCGACTTTGCAGGGTTGAAAACGCGGATCGTGCCGGTACCGCTGCACAAGCAGATCTGGGAAACCATCGGCACAGCCCCCGTCGGCTTGCCCTATGGAGAGATTTACGGCGCGCTGGAAACCGGAGTGATCGACGCGGTTGAGATCAACGTGTCCTCGATGCTGGGCGAAAACCTTTGGGAAGTCGGCAAGAACTTCACCCTGACCGGCCACTACCCCTGGAACATGTCCACTGTCATGGCACAGAACTATTGGGACGGGCTGAGTGCAGAAGAGCAGGCCGCCGTCACAGAGGCGGGCCACCGCTCGATCACCAAGACGCTGGACTATGCCAAGACGCAGGACCTGGAAGGCCGCGAGGCGCTGAAAGCCAAAGGTGTCGAGATCATCGAACTGACCGACCTGGGCGCGATGCGCGATGCGGTTGCCGGCGTCACCGCCGAATGGGCCGCGAAGGATCCGCTGATCGCGGAACTGATCGCCGCCGCCAGCCAGACGGCCTGACCGCCGTTACCTGAACGCGTGGCGGGGGCCTTGCGGCCCCCGCCTGAACGGCCATTCCCCGCCCCATCCCCATGCAGGAGAAGATCACAGTGCTGTCTGGATTCGTCGGTTCGTATCTGCGCGCCATCCGGTTTCTTGCGGGTCTGTGCATGGCCCTGATCGTCGGTATCATGCTGGCGCAGGTGTTCTATCGCTACGTCCTGGGCGACAGCCTGATCTGGGCCGAGGAGCTGTGCCGCTACCTGCTTATCTGGCAGACCTTCCTGGTGCTGGGGCTGGCATACTCCAGAGGCGAGTTCGTCGCGCTGGACTTCCTGCCGAAGGCGCTACCGCCGCGTGGGCGATGGATACTGCGTGCGGTAATGGCAGTGCCGATCGTTGCGTTCCTGGCGGTCATCGCCTGGTACGGCTACGACTTCGCCTCGCGGTTCGACCGGCAGACGATCCCGGCACTGGATTTCATCTGGACAGCCCTGACAGGCCACGCCCTGGGGCTGTCGATCCGCTGGGTCTATGTTTCGGTTACCGTCGGATCCGTCTTGATGGCCCTGCATGTGATCGCGGAACTGGTCGCGACCTACGGCCGCGAGTTCCGCGACAACCTGGATGCCGATCAGGCCGGGGCGGGTGTCTGATGGGGGGCTTCTTCATCCTCTTCGCCGGGTTCCTGGCCTCGGGTATCCCGATCGCGCTGGGTTTGGGCATTGCCGGCACCGCTTATCTGTACCTGTCGGGCAACGGCATGATGATGCTGATGATCCCGCAACGCATGATCGCCGGGATCGACCAGTTCGTGCTGTTGACCATCCCGCTGTTCCTGCTGGCGGGGGCGCTTATGAATGTCGGCGGCGTGACCGAGCGGATCGTCGTATTTGCCCGCGCCATGGTCGGCCATCGCCGTGGCGGCATGTCGTCTGTTTCGATCCTGTCATCCGGCTTCTTTGCCGGCATTTCTGGCAGCGCCACCGCCGAAGCCTCGGCACTGGGCACCATCCTGATCCCCTCAATGGCGAAACAGGGCATGCCGACCGCCTACGCGGCCGCGCTGGTGGCGGTCAGCTCGGTCATGGGGCCGATCATCCCGCCGTCGATCACCATGATCATCTACGGCGTCCTTTCGGGCACCTCGATCGGCCAGCTGTTCCTGGCCGGTGTCATACCGGGCATTGGCATTGCCGCGGGACTGCTGATCTACGCCAGCTGGCGCGCCCGGCGCGACGGGTTCCCCACCACCCCGCGGATGAACCGGCGCCAGCGACTGGACGCCACCCGGCGCACCTTGCCCGCGCTGATCCTGCCGTTGATCATCCTGGTCGGGATCAAGACCGGCATCTTTACTCCGACAGAAGCCGCGGCAGTCGCGGTGGGTTACGCGCTGATCATTGGCACGATCTACCGTGACCTGACCCTGACGCGGGTCTGGGAGGCACTGATCGCCACCGCACTGGTTTCGGCCTCGATCCTGTTCATCACGGCCATGGCCAGCATCGTGTCCTTTGTCTTCACGCTTGAACAGGTGCCGACCCTGATCGCCGAGGGGATGCTGTCACTGACTGACAACCCATGGGCGATCCTGCTGCTGCTCAACCTGTTCCTGCTGATCCTGGGCATGTTCCTTGAGCCGATTTCCATCCTGATCCTGACCATGCCGATCCTGTTGAAGTTCCAGCAGCTGATTGACATGGACCCGGTGCAGTTCGGCATGGTTGTGGTGCTGAACGTGGTGATCGGCATGGCGACACCGCCGGTCGGGATCCTGCTGTTCATCACCTCGGCCATTTCCGGCGAGCCGGTGACGCGGGTGATCCGCGAAGCGCTGCCGCTGATCGGGATCTGCCTTCTGGTGCTGGCGCTGATCGCGCTGATCCCGCAGGTCAGCCTGTTTATCCCGCGCTTCCTGATGTGAAGACTGGCGCGCGGCATTCAACGTAGACGCATGCGGCACTTCCGTGGCAGGATTTTCCACCTGGAGGAGGATTGCCGATGGACCCGAAGAAAGTGGCGCAAATGGCGGCCGACTACACAGCCGCCTGGAACTCTAAATCCGCCGAGGCTGTGGCCTCGTTCTATGCCGATAACGGCGAGATCATCATCAACCGCGGCGAGCCGTGGACCGGGCGTGCGCGGGTACGCGACATGGCCGCCGGCTTTTACGCCGACGTGCCGGACCTGACGCTGACCTGCGACGATATCCGCTGTTCAGGAACCCACGCGGTCTACGTCTGGACCTTCACCGGGCATGACGCGACCACGGGCAAGCCGCTGAAAATCTCCGGCTGGGAAGAGTGGGAGCTGGATGGCGCGCTGAAGGTCGTTGCCTCGCGCGGCTGGTTCGATGCCGAGGATTATGCCAGGCAGGCCGCAGGCTAGGGTCCGCCGCTGGGGGCGTCCTGGGCTGAAAGAGCCCCGCCCCATGTCACCCGCCGCAACGCACAGACAGGCGCGCGGGTGTCAGGCATCCAGGATCGCATTCTGGCGCAACAGCTCCTTGCGGATGCCCGACACGTCCGCGTTTGGCGACGCCGCGCAAACCCCGGCAGCCTGGCCGGTGGCAAAGGCCGTGCCCATGACCCGCGCCGAGGCAAAGGCGGCCGGATCAGCACCGATGCAGCGGCCCGCCAGATACAGGTTGCTGAAATCCGCGGACATCAGCGCCTCGACCGGGATCCCATAGACCCCTTCGCCGCCGATCCGGCGATATTCGGCCTTGCCCGGGCCGTGCAGGATCTCCATCGGCCAGCCGCCCAGGGCGACCGTGCCTTCGGGCCGCAGGCCATCCAGCAGCACTTCGTCCCTCAGACGGTCCACTGTCCGGGCGTGGCGGGTCTCGCGGAGGCCGATCTTGGGCCCGGTCGCCGCCACAGAGGCATTTTCAAACCCCGGCAGCGCGCTCAGCGTTCTGACCGCCTGCCAGGCAAGCTCCCGGCCGTCCCTTTCTGCCCGGGCAAGGTCGGTGGCGTCCAGCCCGTTTGTTTCGACATCCACGGCCAGCCACCACAGGTCGGTCGTGCCCGGCAGCGTGGTCAGGATGCCGCCATCGGCCCGCAGTTCGGCCCGGCCAAGGCGGCGCTCCATCCCTGCGACGCAACGGGCCCGCGCAACCTTGTCGAGCGAGGCATCGACCGCCACGCCCGAAATCCGAATGGGCAGCGACGCCGGCTGCGTTGCCGCGCCATGGGCCGCGCAGGCGCTAGCACCCGCGACGAAGGCCAGCTCGGCATCGCCCGTGGCATCGACAAAAGCGTCCGCCGTCACCTGTCGCCGCCCCCGGGGATCGCGCAGCGTGACCGCCTCGATGCGCCCGCCGCCGTGCCGGGCATCGACCAGATCACAATGGAACGCCAGCTGTGCGCCGCTTTCGGTCAGCGTCCGGTCAAGGGCGAGTTTCGTCGCCTCGGGATTGAGGCGGATCGGCCAGTTGCCAGAAGCCGAGAAATACGGTTCTACGTCCAGTCCAAGCGCCTGCAGGTGATCGAGCGCCCGGCGGCCGACGCCGCCAACGACCGGGTCAGGCATCCGGCCAGCGATTTGCGGGTAAAAGCCGCACCAGGCCAGCACCTGCGCCAGCGTCGCCGCGCCTCCCAGGAAGCCCGCCCGCTCGACCACAAGCACCTTGGCGCCCGCTTGCGCCGCGCCGACCGCTGCCGCCACCCCGGCGCTGCCGCCTCCTGCGACCAGAACATCGTAATGCGCGTCAATCACCGGCAGCGTCCTCCGTCATGATGGCAAGCGTGTCGCCCAGCGCCAAGACATGGCGCGAGCCGGGCCGCTCGCTGTTCCAGTAAAGCCGCGCGGTAAAGGCCGGCGGATTGGCTAGTGTCACCCGCGCCAGCCCCGGTGGCAGCCATCCCATCGCGGTGAAGCCGTCGACCAGCGCGACCCCTGCGCCCTCGGCGGCCAGTCCGATCGCAGCGTCCGAGAAACGGATGTAAATCTTCTCCTGCCGCCGGGGTTGGTCGGCAAAGAAGGCGTCAATCGCCGTGGAATGCGGCCCGCTGCGTTCGAACAGGATCACCGGTTGCCCGTCCAGATCTTCAGGCGTCAGATCCGCGCGCGACGCGAGCGGGTTGTCGCTGCGGACCAGGGCAACCAGCGGCATCCGGGCGATATCCCGCGATGCGATCAGCGGATGCGTGACCTCGGCCAGAGACAGGATACATTCGCCCTGCCCTTCCAGCAGGTATGCCGAATGCTGCGACCGGGCGACCGAGTCGAGAAATACCCTCAGCCCCGGGTCCTTGTGGCGCATCGCCCGGATCGCGCGCGGCACCAGCACGCGGCCAAGGCTTTGGGTCGAGGCGAACCGGAACACGCTTGCGGCCCCGTCGGCGATGGTCACGGCGCTGTCGCTGATGGCGCGGATCTGGTGGATCGCCGGCGACACAACGTCATATAGCCGCCTGGCTTCGTCTGTCGGCACCAGCCGCTTGCGGTGCCGCTGGAACAAGACCACGCGCAGCTGGTCCTCCAGCCGTTGCAGGCTGCGGCTCAGCGAAGGCTGGGTCGTGCCCAGCATACGCGATGCCGCGCTCATCGAGCCGGTTTCCATGATCGCGTGGAACACTTCCAGCTGGCGGAACGCCAGCCTTGGCGCGGCCGGCGTGCGGCCTACCGCGTCCATGGCATCAATCGCTTCTGCAACCAGTGAAGCGCTGCGGTAAAGCCCACGCCCATGGCCATCACCACGACAAGGCCGGCGTACATCTTCTCGGGCACCAGCACTTCCCAATAGTAATAGGTCATGTAACCCACGCCCTGCTTGGCGCGCAGGAACTCGACCGAGATGATCACGATCATAGCGGTGCCCAGCGCAATGCGCAGGCCGGCAAAGATCACCGGCATGGCGCCGGGCAGGATGACATGCCGCAGCAACTGCCAAGGACCGGCGCCATAGTTACGGCCCGCCATCAGGTAGACCGGGTCGATCTGGCGCACGCCCGCCATGGTGTTGATCGCCATCAGGATGAACACGGCCAGCGCCACAACGACGATCTTGGGGCCTTCGCCAAATGGATCAGCGAACATCAGCATGACAATGGGAAAGATCGCGATCTTGGGCAGCACGTAGATCGCCGACAGCGTGGTATCCAGCATCAGCCGCACGGTCTGGTTCACCCCCATGACCACGCCGACCAGGATACCGGGCACTGCGCCAAGGACAAAGCCGGCAAGCACGCGCAGCACCGTTGCCAAGAGGTGGCTTTCACCCAGCAGCGCCCCCACCCCCTGCAAGCCGCCCTCGGACCAGGCTTGGGGGATCAGCCAGGGCCGGCCCAGCAGGCTGGTTTCCGAGAACCGGTCGAAGTTTACCGTGACATCCCACAGCGCCTTGCCGATCTGGCTGGGCGGCGGGAACCATATCGGGTTGATCAGCCCAAACGTGCCTCCGATTTGCCAAAGCACCAGGATCAACAGCGGAAAACCCAGCGCCAGAGCGCGCTCATAAAGGCCGCGCAACCGGGCCGGCACCAGTCGGCCGACGCGCTCGCAGATCAGCACCAGCATGACGAAGCTGACCGCGACGGCGGGCCAAGCCCAGTCGCGCCACAGGCCGCCAAGAACCAGCGCGCCGTTCAGCAGCACCAGCGCGCCGGCCAGGGCCCAGATCATTCGGTGATGGTCTGCCGCCTTTGCCTGTTCGGTCATTTCTGCATCTCCATCGCGCGCGTCACCTCGGCGCTCAGCTTGTCCCAGATCATCGCGCGGTACTCGGCGAATTCCGGCAACGTCGTGGTGCCGAAGCTGCGCGGACGCGGCAGGCCGATGTCGTAGATTTCAAGAATGCGCCCCGGTTGGGCACTCATCAGCACCACTCGGTCACCCAGCAAGACGGCTTCCTCCAGCGAGTGGGTGATGTACAGAACGGTCTTGCGCGTCTCTTCCCAGATGCGCAGCAACTCTTCCTGAAGTACGACCCTGGTCTGCGCATCAAGCGCACCCAGCGGTTCGTCCATCAACAGCACCTCCGGATCGTTGGCCAGCGCGCGGACAATGCTGACACGCTGCTTCATTCCGCCGGAAATCTGGTGCGGATAGTAGTCGGCGAATTTGGCCAGCCCGACCCGGTCGAGCCAGCTTCGCGCCACTTCCAGCCGCTCGCGCGCCGGGATACCGCGCATCTGGAGCCCGAAAGCGACGTTTTCGATCACCGTTTTCCATGGGAAAATGGCGTATTCCTGGAACACCACGCTGTTCGACGGGCGGTCCTTCTCTGGCCCCGGCGTGATCGTGATCGAGCCGGAGGAGATGCCCTCAAGCCCCGCGACCATGCGCAGGAAAGTCGACTTGCCACAGCCCGACGGGCCGACAATGGCGACGAATTCGCCGTCCGCGACATCGAGGTTGAAGTCCTGGACCGCCGCAGTGGGGCCGCTTGCCGTGTCGTAGGTCTTGTAGACCGCGCGCGCACGGATCTTGGGCGCCGGTGTTGTTTCGGTGTTCACTGGAATGGGCTTTCTTTTTCAGAGATGGCGCGCCGCAAGGGCGCGCCATTCAGGTCGACGATCACAGGCCGAGGGCCGCGCGCGCCTTCTCTGTAAAGCTGGTATCGACCGCGTTCGACAGATCCAGCGGATCGGTATATTCCGTGCGGCCGTTTTCGCGGTGAACCTTTTCCATGTCGGCCAGCCCCGCGACTGGGATCTGCATCGTCGGATCGTAGATCACCGGATTGCCCGAACGGATCGCGTCCTCGGTCGAGTTGGTGAAGGTCAGGTAGGCCTCGATATTTTCGGGCGCCAGATAGTCGTCGCCCTGCATCATCGCCGCCGCTTCGGCCAGCGCCAGAACGAACCGCTCTGCCACTTCGGGCCGTTCGTTGACGAACTTGCCCGAACCGACGAAGGCCACGGTCATCAGGCCGGGGGTCAGGTCGGACTCCAGCACCTTGGCATCGCCCGCGTTGATCACCTGGTCGGCATAGGGTGACCCCATCAAGGCCGCATCGACCGAGCCATTGGCCAGCGCCATCGGCATGTCAGGGTTGGCGACGTTCATCAACTCGACATCGCGGATCGTCAGGTTGCCGCGCGAAAGGCCCTTTGAAATCAGGTACTCGCCGCCGCTGCCGGGACCGCCCGCCACCGCCACGCGGCGGCCCTTCAGGTCAGCCGCCGATTTGACCGAGCCGTCATCGGCAAGGGCGCTGCGGACGACCAGCTTGGTCGGGCTGTTTTCCATCGGTTCAAGCGCGCCGGGCGCGATCACCCGGATATCGAGGCCCTTGTTCCAGCCGCTCCAGAGCGAGGTGACGATGGCGATCCCGCCCACGTCGATGGTGCCCTGGGTCAGGAATGCGATCGCCTCGGTGCCCGACTTGACCCGTTCCAGCTCGACGTCCAGCCCGTACTTGTCGAACAGGCCGCGCTTTTCCGCGACATACATCGCCGCGAATTTCATGATCGGCACATAGGCCACCTTCACCGGCTGGGGTGGATCGAGCGGGGCAATAGCCTCTGCTGCCGACTGGTGCGGCGCGGCCAGCAGCACCGCGGCTGCGACGGCGAACAGCCGTCCGGTCAAGGTCTTGAGTGTGTTTGTGAACATCTTGTCCTCCCTGTTCTTTGCACTCGAATGGCAAAGCGTTCGTTGTCGCCTGCCGTGTCGTTCCTATTGTGCCGGGCCTTCATGCGCGGCTTCGCCGTAGATCATCCGGCGGCAGGAACTGTCAGCACCCTCCATGTCTGGAAAGAGCCGGTCAAGCATGCCGGTAATCTGTTTCTCGGCTTCTCGTGTCTCCCTTTCTGCTATCGTTTCGGCGCAAAGCAGCAGGTCGAACGCGCCTTCGCCGCCTTGCCGCATTGTTTTTTCTTCACTGTGCCGCTCTGTCGTGCCGCGGTCCACCGCGAAGACACGCAGGCTGACCAACCCGTCGTGACCGACAAAGCCGCGCAAACTCTCGGCCAGCGAGGCGAGATCGACCGCAGGCCCGGCAAGACGGATGCGCCAGATCGCGACATGCGATCCGAACCCGTTGCCCAACTTCAGAACCTGTTCGCCCAAGGCCCGGTCGAAAGGCCCGAATTTCGGCATGATGCGCCGGGTCCAGGGCGAGGGATTGTCCAGGATTTTCCGGTAGGCGGGGCCACCTAACACATCGGCATTCTCGGTCGCGTACAAAATGAAATGGGATCGCGGATCGTCCAGCGCCTCGAACAGGCGCACCCCCAGAAAGCCAGGAGAGAAGGTCCGGTCGGCAATATGCTCTTGTGTCAGCCAGTTGCGGTAATCCTGCAAATCCTCTGCCGCCATGTCGCACCAGATCGCCAGAAACCCGTATCGCCCCGTCATTTCGCCCCGCCAAACAGCGCCGCCCGCGCGACGTTCAAATCCATGTCGTGACCGGTCCACAGCTTGAAAGCCGGGACGGCCTGATAAAGCTGCATCCCGATACCCGAAACGGTTCTGCACCCTCGCCGGGCGGCCTCTTTCAGCAAATGCGTTTCTTTGGGCACATAGATCAGGTCGCACACGACAAGCTGGGGGCCAAGCAAGCTGGCATCTGGCAGGGCCATCTGGCCTTCGCTGCCGTCCATCCCGATCGGGGTCGCATTGACCAGGATGTCGGCGGCGCCAATGGCCCGGCCCAGGGCCTGGCGGTCGTCCAGGTCCTGCAGCGTGACAGGACAATCCACCCGGCCCTGCAATTTGGTGACAAGCGCCTGTGCTACATCGAAAAATGCGTCACGGCGATTGAAGACCGTGATTGCGCCGACGCCGTCCAGCGCGGCCTGTATCGCCACCGCCATACCCGCCCCGCCGGCCCCCAGCACCACCATGTGCCGCCCGGCGTGATGCACCCTCGCCTCGGCCAGCGACGCCATGAAGCCCGCGCCATCGGTCAGGTGGCCGGTCAGTGCGCCCGCATCGTTGACAATGACATTGACCGCGCCCGCCAATTCTGCCGCCGGGCTGAGCCGGTCAAGATGGGGCAGGATCGCCCGCTTCAGCGGCATCGTGACATTCGCCCCGCGCAGCCCCAAGGTGCGCACGGCCGCGGCGGCCTCTTGTGCACGGTCTGCGCCGACATCGAAGGCGACATAGACAAAGTCGAGGCCCATCGCCTCGTACACCGAATTCAGCATGACCGGAGACCGGCTGTGGCGGATCGGCGAGCCCAGCAACCCGATAACGGCGGTCTTGGCAGTGATCCGCGATGGCATGCTTACGGTTTCCATGAGGGCAAGCTTACGGCCTCGCGACCTATGCCGAAACAGCAAGTTTATCCTTAATTCATGCCTTTCAGGCATGAGTGTGCGGTCTCGAGCGGGATTCTTGTGGAAGCCGCGCGAACCAGCCAGCGGGCCGCATCCGGCTCACCCCGACCGGAGCGGTGGAACGGCCGTGCCATTCCACCGGGTTCATGCAGTTCTGTTCTGGTTGGCCGCGCGGGCCAAGCGGGTGCCTGCCGCAAACTCGCGCCACGGGCAGCACGTCCCACGGCAATAGCCGGGAGCTATGGATCACGAAAGCCGGAAGGCTGGTGTTGGTTGACGGAGTCCGTTGGCCTTACTGGAACGGAGATACGCCGTTGACGCCCAGGAAAACGGAATAGAGCGATGTCGTCCCGCAAATGAACAGCCGGTTAAGCTTTGGCCCGCCAAAACAAAGGTTTGCGACGAACTCGGGTATCCTGATCTTGCCGATGAGCGTTCCATCGGGGGCAAGGCAATGAACCCCGTCGGCGGCAGAGGTCCAGATACGCCCATCGCGATCGACCCGAAACCCGTCGAAAAGCCCCTCGGTGCAGGTTGCAAGGACTTCGCCGCCCGTCAGCGTTCCGTCAGCGCGGACGGCATGGCGGCGAATGTGCCGGGGCCCGTCAGGGTCGTGGGTAACGCCGGTGTCGGCGATGTAGAGGTGCCGTTCATCCGGCGAGAACGCCAGCCCGTTCGGCTTGTGGTAATCGTCCGCGACGATGGATATCGCGCCCGAAGGATCTACCCGGTAAACATGGCAACCGCCGATCTCGCTTTCCGCGCGCTCGCCCTCATAGTCCACCAGGATGCCGTAACTGGGATCGGTGAACCAGACGGACCCGTCGGACTTCACGACGACGTCGTTGGGCGAGTTCAGCCGTTTGCCCTCATAGCTGTCGGCGATCACCGTGATGGTTCCGTCATGCTCGGTGCGCGTGACGCGCCGTGTCAGATGCTCGCACGTCACGAGCCGGCCCTGCCGGTCGACCGCATTGCCGTTCGAGTTGTTCGACGGCGACCGAAAGACAGAGACGGACCCGTCCGTTTCATCGAAGCGAAGCATACGGTTGTTCGGGATATCGGACCAAAGCAGGTAACGCCCGGCCGCGAACCACGCCGGCCCCTCGGACCAGCGCGCCCCTGTCCAGAGCCGCTCAACCCGGGCATGACCGATGAAACAGTCGCCGAATTCCGGTTCGATCACCTCGAAGCCCGTGCCTTCAATCAGTCCGAACATTGCCATTCCTTTCGTCGATGCGGCGGATGCCCCAACCGATCGGTGTCCTTGTATTCCCGGGCAGCCCGGGATCCGGCCCCCAGATCGCCTGGTAGGTGTCCATTGCCATCCCACGCCGCTGCGCCATGATCGCGGCAACCAGCAGAACGCCCCACCAAAGGCCGATGACCAGCCACATCCAGCGCGGCGCGTTCACGTGCCACAAGCCCAGCAACACCGTGAAGGTTGCCAACAGCAGCACGAGATGGCCAAGGGTCTTGTGCAGGTATTCGAACACAATGCGCCGGCGCGTCATGTCGAAGTGATCGCCGCGCTCGCTGCCATCCGGCGCAGGCGCGGTCGGCCCGCCCTTGGTTCCTCGCGCGAGCCCGGAAACCACCTGAAGCGCCATCCCGGCAAGTACGATGAATCCCATGAAGCCGTGCACGGTCCCGCCGATTGCTGTCCCAAATATCAGCAAGAAACCCAGCACGCTCAGCACCGCAACGGCGGTCTGGCCCTTCAGATGGATCCGCCACCAGGTCGGGTTATCCAGCACGCGAGGCCAGTCCTGCCCCGGCATCACCTTGAGATAACGTGCCGCGAGTACGGCCGCCGGCGCGATCACAACCCAGCAAAACACCATGATCCGGGCGTGCCAGCTGACGGCCATGCCGACTGAGTGAAGGCGGCTGGCGTCTATCGGGCTCAGCAGCCATTCCATCGGCGCACCTTCCCTGCCCGCTTGCCCGTCGCCATCGTGTGTCCAACGCGTCTGGTGTGGCCGCCCCCGCGATCCCGAGGGCGGCCGATTTCCCGGGCCGTTTTACTTACTTGCCCCAGATCGCGCCATAGGCCGCGCGATACGGCGTGTCCGGGTCGAAGGCGTTGCTGTCGCCCATCTTTGCCAGCCCTTCTTGTGTCACCAGCGCAGGCGATGTCACGTAACCAGAGCAGGCCTCGCCCTGAATGGCCCGGTTCAGCTCGTCCACCAGTTGCCATCCTTGCAGGTTGAGCGGCTCCGCCACGGTGATCGTCTGATAGCTGCCGGTGCGGATGCGCTGGAACGCTGCTTCCGATCCGTCACCGGCGGAACCTGCCTGCGGGCCGTCGGCGCTGCTAATGCCGGCCGAGGCCAGCGCCGGGCCCATGAAGTCGAAATACAGGTCGTTGATGGCCAGCGCATGGGTCCAGCTATCGCCGTATTTCTGCAAGAGCGACGTTGTCAGCGGTCCCATCCGAACCGATGTGTCGGCGATCGGGGTATCGACATATTCCAGCACCTTGCCGCCCATCGCCTCGATCGTCGCCTTGATGCGGTCGGCCTTGTCGATGGCGATCTGGTAGGTCGAGTCGGTGAAGATCACCGCACCCATGTCGGCGCCGCCGTCCTCCATGGCCCATTTGGCGGCCACTTCGGACACTGTCATCGCGTCGGTCGAGACGTTGGCGAAGATGCCGCCGGGCGCGTCGCAGCCTATCTTGGGGCCGGAATGCCACGCCACCATCGGGATACCGGCAGCCGCCACGCCTTCCAGTGCGGCCTGCTGTTCGGTGGCATCGAAGCCGTTGATGATGATCCCCGACGGCTGCAGAGCCAGCGCCTGACCTATGGCAGCGGTCCGTCCCTGGATCGAGCCCGCGCCATCCAGCACACGGACATCCCAACCGATGACCTTGGCGGCTTCCTCAACGCCGCTGGTCACACCCAGGATGCCGCCGTTCTTCAGATCGGCGGCCAGAACGACGATGGACTTGCCCTCGGCTGCCTTGGGTCCGGCGGTAGGGCCGTCCCAGGCGGTTTCAGCAAGACCCGCGCCGCCAAGGGCCGTTGTGGTCAGAAGCGCCGCGATGAACGTTGTTTTCTGCATGGTTCTCCTCCCTGAGCAGATGTGTCTCTCAGCGCTTGACCGCACCTTTGCGGCGCTGAGCGTAGCCTGCGATGCCGATGGCGATCAGCAGCGTTACCCCGTTGAACAGCGGCTCGACCCAGAAAGAGCCGCCGAATTGCTGAATGCCCGAAATGCCGACGGCCAGGATGGCGACCCCGATGATCGTGCCCCAGACGTTCACGCGGCCCGGCTTGATCGTGGTCGAACCGAGGAACGCCCCGACCAGCGCCGGCAGCAGGAACTCGAGCCCCACGCTCGCCTGCCCGATCCTGAGCTTTGCGGCCAGAAGCACACCCGCCAGCGCGGTCATCGTCCCGCTGGCGACAAAGGCGCCAATCACGTATTTGCGGGTCGGGATGCCGTTCAGTTGCGCGGCGCGCTGGTTGGCGCCGATGGCGTATAGATATCGGCCGACGGGCGTATATTCGAGCAGGACCCACATCACGACAGTGATCGCCAGCAGGTAATAGCCGGTGATCGGCAACCCGAAGACAAAGGTCGTGGACAGCCCGTAAAACCCATCGGGCAGCAGCCCGACCATCTGGCGCCCGCCGGTGTGCCACAGCGCCAGCGCATAAAGCACGGTTCCGGTTCCCAGCGTGGCGATGAAGCTGTCGATCTTGGCGACCTCGACGAGAAACCCGTTGAGAAAGCCGGTAAAGCCGCCAAGAAGCACGACGACGGCAACCGCTATGGGCCAGGGAAGGCCCAGCAACGTCTGCAGGCTGATCGCAAGAATATGCCACAGCACGATGCCGTAGCCGACTGTCAGGTCGATCCGCCCCGCCGCCATCGGGATCATGGCGCCCAGCGACAGCAGCGCGATGATCGCCTTGTCGCTGACGATGGCCCGCAGGTTCAGCATGGTCGGAAACGTGTTGGGCAGCAGGATGGAAAACAGACCGATCAGCAAGACGGTCAGGATCACCAGCCCGTATACCGGCAGGTACCGCACCACGCGGCGCCCGAAAGACAGGCCTTTCAGCTCGGACTTGGTCGGTTCCAGCGCACCGCTTTCAAGCGATTGCATGAGCAGTCTCCCTTTCGTCTGAATGGTTCCCGGCGGAGGCCGACTGGATCAGGTTCTCGGTGGTCAATCGCGTGCCCGACAGTTCGTCGACAATGGCGCCCTGGCTGAACACGATCGCGCGGTGGCAGATGGTCGCGATCTCTTCGAAGTCGGTCGAGATCACCAGGATGCCGACACCGTTCGCCAGTGCCCGGTTAAGAAGCGCGTAGATTTCGGACTTTGCCCCGACATCGACGCCCGCGGTCGGATCTTCGCACAGCAACAGCCGGCGATTGGTGGCCAGCCATCGCCCAAGCACGACCTTCTGCTGGTTGCCGCCCGACAGCGCCTCGATGGCAAGGGTCGGGTCGTTCGGCGACAGCCCCAGTTCGGCCCCGATGATCGCGGCCTGCCCCGCCTCGCTGCGCGGCGCGAGCAGGTCAAGCAGCCTGCGCCCCAAGGCCGCCGGGTTCAGAAACGTGTTTTCCCGGACCGACAGCGACATCGCGACGGATTCCTCGGTCCGGTCCTTGGCCACCAGCCCGATACCTGCGTCCAAAGCGCGCTGCGGCGTGGAAAGATCGGGCGTCGTGCCGTCAAGCGTCACGGTGCCCGACATGCGTTTCAGCCCGAACAGCGCCCGGCTGATTGCCTCGTGGCCGGCCCCGCGCAGGCCCACCAGACCGACGATCTCGTTCCGCCTGACGGTGATGTCCAGCGGACCCACGCCGCCCACCTCGAAATCCTCAAGCCTCAGGACCTCTTCGCCGGGCCCACCAGAGAGTTTGACCGTCTCGCGCGTCTTGCGCCCGACGATCTTCTGGACCAGTTCCTCGGGCGTGGTGTGCTCCACGCTCCGGACGCCGACCAGCACGCCATCCCGAAGAACAGCGACGCGGTCGGCGATGCGGAAAATCTCGTCAAGGCGGTGGCTGACATAAATCATGCCGACGCCACGATCGCGCAGCGGCCGGATGGCGGCAAACAGCCGTTCGACCTCGTCCGCCGGAAGCGAGGCAGTCGGTTCGTCCAGCACAAGGAACTCGCTGTCGACGGCCAGAGCCCGGGCGATGGCCACAAGCGATTTTTCGGTGCGGGTCAGGTCCTCGACCCGTGTCGTCGGGTCGAAGTCCCAATCGACCTTTTTCAGCGCCTCTGCCGCAAAGCGCTCGACCTCGCCCCACCGGATAACCCCGAACCTGCGCGCGAAGCCCAGCGCCAAGGCGATGTTCTCGGCCACCGTCATCCATTCGATCAAGCCGAGATCCTGGTGTATGAAGGCGACCTTCTGACGTTCGCCAAACCCCGCGGGGCGGTGCTGGTAGGGTTCGCCATCAATAAGAACGCTGCCGGCGTCTGGCGTGTGAATTCCACTCAACACCTTGATGAGGGTCGACTTTCCGGCGCCATTCTCGCCCAGAAGCGCGAGGATCTCACCGCGGGCAACCGAAAGCGAGACATCCTTCAGCGCGTAGGTGCCGCCGAAGTGCTTGTCGATTCCGTCAAAGAAAAGACCCGTGGACAGGCGCTGCATCGCGCATCGTTCCTCCCGCCGTTCGGGCATTGAGTTACCCGTAACGTCAGGCTAATGTGTGCGGCGATCCACGCGCCTGTCAAGCGCGATGTTACCCGTAACGTAAAGTTGGTGGAATGGCTGAGAAAACGAACAAGGTCAGCCTGTCGGAGGTCGCCGGCGCGGCGGGCGTTTCCAAGATGACGGTCAGCCGCGTGCTGCGCGGCGGCGGCGGCTATTCCGAGCAGACCCGCGCCCGCGTCATGGAAAAGGTCGACGAGCTTGGCTACCTGCCGAACCGCCTGGCCACGGTGTTTGCCGGCGACACACAGTCGACATTCATCGGCGTCTCAATCCCCGATCTTGGCAACGAAGTCTTTACCCAGGTTCTGGAAGGTATCGACGACAAGCTCGGAACGTTCGGCTACCAGACGGTGCTTGGCCTGACGCAGCACACCCAGAAGGCCGAGGAGGACTGGATTCGCACGGTCCTTTCCTGGCAACCGGCCGGGCTGATCCTTACCGGGCGCTACCGTTCTGCCCGCGCGACGGAAATGCTGAAGAACGCCGGCATCCCCGTCGTCGAGATCTGGGACCTGAATTCCAGCCCGCTCGACATGAGCGTCGGCATCAACCACTTCGACAGCGGCTTCGACATGGGCCGTTACCTGGTTGGCTGCGGGTACGAAAAGATCGGCTACGTCGGCACATCGCACAACACCGCCAACGCGGCCTCCACCCGGCTTGACGGGTTCTGCCGCGCGGTCGAGGGCGGCGGCAGCCGGGTGGCCAAGCAGCTCTGCCTGCACGATGCGGCGACCTATTACACCGGCTTTTACGGAACAGAGCAGTTGCTGGCAGCCAATGCCGACATAACCTGCATCCATTACCAGAACGACGCGATGGCCTTCGGCGGAATGCAATACGTCACGTCCTTGGGGATGTCCGTTCCTGACGATATCGGCATTGCCGGCTGGGGCGATCTGCCGATCGCCTCTGTCCTGCCAAAGCGTCTGACCTCTTGCCACGTCCCGCACCTGCGACTGGGACAATCGGCAGCCGAGATGATGCTGGCAAGGCTGTCTGACGAGCCAGTGCAGAGCTGCGTCGATATCGGGTTCCGCCTGATCCCGGGATCGACAGTCAGGCGACTGAAGAACCGTTAGTTCGCCAACGCCATGGGCCGCCTGGATCAGCCATTCGATTGGCTTGTTCCTGATCTCCTGGCCTGACCCGCGTCAGCAGGGCCAGCCCTGTTCAGCCTTCGATCCTCTTTCAGCCATCTATCGGAGCTGCGCCGCGCAAACCGGCAAGTGTTGGCGCAACGAAAATGCCGCCGACGGGCGCTCCAGCGGCTTGGCCACCCTGCCTTTGCTGCCCGCCTCGCACATTGGCCGTGCGCCAGTTCCGGCGACCGCCGGCTGATCCAACCTTCAGTCGATTTCGTCCATGCTGACCACGCGCCGTTCCTGTGCGGAAATCTGTGCGGCTTGCCCCATTCGCACCGCCCAGGCGCCGTCCGAAAGCGTGACTTCGGGCATGCCCTTTCCCGCCCTGACCAGCGACAGAAAACGCTGGTGCTGGTAGAAGGTCGAGCCGTTGTGGTCACCAGCCTCCAGCAGATCGGGGTCAACCGGGATAGGGTGGCTTACGGCGCCCTGCGGCGCGCGCGGACTGGTCACCAGCTTGGCGACCGGCGGCGCGCCAAGGTGATCGGGCCAGAACCGCCCCGGACCGGGAACGAAGGCCTCTACCTTGCCCACTGGCCCGACCGCCGAGATCACTTCCTGATACTCGGCGCCCTCGGCGAACATGCACAACTCAAGCATCGCGCGCGCGCCCGAGGCGAAATCGACGATGACGTAGCCATGGTCCAGTATGTCCGGCACTTGTCCATGGTAGCTCTCGTCAAGGTGGTTCACCGCCTGGCCCGCGCTGGCCATCACCCGCACCGGATCGGACCGGAGGATCAATCGCATCAGATCGAAGAAATGGCAGCATTTCTCTACAAAGGTTCCGCCGGTATTGCGGTTGAACCGGTTCCAGTCGCCGACCTTTTGCAGGAACGGGAAGCGGTGTTCGCGAATTGTCAGCATCCGAATGCCGCCGGTGGCCGCCGGCGCAGCGTCGATCAGCGCGGCAATCGGGGGCATGTAGCGGTATTCCATCGCCACCCAGATCGGTGCCGGATAATTTTGGCGCAGCGCTGCAATCAGCGCGTGGTCCGCCGCGTCGGTATAGAGCGGCTTTTCCACCAGCACCGGCAGCGGACGGCGCGAGGCGATCTCGCGCAGCTGGTCGGCGTGGCAATAGTTGGGGCTGACGATGACCAGGCAATCGAGCGGGGTTACATCCAGCAACTCCGCGATGGAGCCGACCATCCGCGCCCGCGGTGCCAGCGCTTGCGCCTTGGCGGCCATCCCGGCATCCGGCTCGTAGATCGCGACGACCTCGGCGCCATCCAGCAGCGCGATGTTGCGCAGGTGCTCCTGGCCCATCATGCCGCAGCCGACAAGCCCATAGTGAATCCGTGTTGTCACCTCTGTGCGCCTCATTTCATGCGTTGGACATAGCGCGCCCGGTCCGGGTCGAACCAGGTGCGGGAAAACTCGACGGGGCTATCGGCATCGGCCCAGGCAAATCGCTCGACATAGCCACAGACCGTACCGGGCAACACGGAAAAATCCGCCGCCGCCCAGTCGGGGACGGTGCCGACAGAAACCCAGTCCTCGACCCGTGCGATCCAGAAACCGAGGTTTTGTTGATAGTACCGGTAAAGCGAATCCGACAGATCGGCTTCTATGACACGCCCCTTGGACAGATCGAGCCAGATTTCCTCCAGCGCGACAGGAGTGTCGCCCAGGAAGCGCAGCCGCCGAATGCGCGAGCCGCGCGTGTCCTGGCCGAACGCCGGCAGCTGAGCCGGCTTGTCCAGCAGGTCGACCGACAGCACCCGCGCGCGCGGCATGCCGCCGCCGCCGGGGCGTTCAAGACGAAACATGGCGTAGACGCTGTCGCGGATGCCATCGGCGCGGACATAGTTGCCCGACCCCTGCACGCGCCGCAAAAGCCCGCGCCCGGCCAGTTCGGCCAGCGCCTTGCGCAGTGTACCGACAGAGATCCCGAACTGGGCGGACATCCTGCGTTCCGGCGGCAGACGTTCACCGTCGACCAACCGTCCCGCCGCGATTTCCCTGGCCAGATGCTCGGCGATCCGCCCGTAGACCGGCAGGTCCGATACGGGGAGGGATGGGTTGGTCATGACAAGAGGGTCACCCGCGACAAATTGATACACTATTGATCTACTCATCCGCGCTTGCTACGCAAGTCCCTATTCCACAGCCCGAGGGGTTTGCCATGACCGTAGTGCCCATCACCTCTGCCGATCTTTCCGCCGCCGAAGTATCGTGGTTTGCCGCGCTCTGTTCGGATGACTACCAGTTCCTTGGCGTGCCTGACGGCGACTTGCGGTCGAGTTGGGAGCATTGCTCGGCCATCGTCAAGCGATCCGAAGCGCTGGGGTTCCGCAACATCCTGTGCCCATCGTCCTATCAGGTCGGGCAGGACACGCTCAGCTTCGTTGCCGGATGCGCGCCGATCACCGACAGCATCAACCTGCTGGCGGCCGTGCGCTGCGGTGAAATGCAGCCGATCATGTTGGCGCGCACGATCGCCACGCTTGATCACATGCTCAAGGGTCGGCTGACGGTCAACATCATCTCGTCCGATTTTCCCGGCGAAAAGGCCGAAAGCGGCTTCCGTTACCAGCGCTCGCGCGAGGTGGTGCAGATCCTCAAGCAGGCGTGGACGCAGGACGAAATCAACTTCGAAGGCGAGGTATACTCCTTCTCCGGCCTGACAACGGCGCCGGCCAAACCTTATCAGGTCGGCGGACCGCTGCTCTATTTCGGTGGCTACTCGCCCGACGCGCTGAAACTCTGCGGCGAGCATTGCGACGTCTACCTGATGTGGCCCGAGACAAAGGACATGCTGGCCGAAAGAATGCAGGCCGTTAACGCCGTCGCCCAGGAAAGCGGCCGGACCCTGGACTACGGCCTGCGGGTGCACATGATCGTGCGTGACACCGAGGCCGAGGCCAGGGAATACGCCGATTACATCGTGTCCAAGCTGGATGACGACTATGGCCGGATGATCAGGGAGCGCGCCCTCGATGCCACCTCGCTGGGCGTGTCGCATCAGGCAAAGAACCGCGAACTGGCCGACAAGTTCGGCTATGTCGAGCCAGGCCTGTGGACAGGTATCGGGCGGGCGCGGTCTGGCTGCGGCGCTGCGCTGGTCGGATCGGCCGACCAGGTCCTGAGCAAGATCGAAGAGTATCAGAAGATGGGCATGCGCGCGTTCATCTTCTCCGGCTACCCCCATCTTGACGAGGCAGAGCATTTCGCCAGATTGGTGATGCCCGAGCTGCGGACCTGTTCGCTGCCGCACGAATACGGCCGTGTGCCGGAAACCACGCCGGCAACGCCGCTGGGAACAGGAGTGCGCAAGTGATGGAACGTGTCCGTCTGACCGACAATCTGGAGCTGAGCCGACTTGTCTACGGCATGTGGCGCGTGGCCGACGATGCGGACATCACGCCCGGCCATGTCACCGCCAAGATCATGGCCTGTCTCGACCAGGGCATCACCACCTTCGACCAAGCCGACATCTATGGCGGCTATACCGCCGAGGCGGTTCTGGGCGGTGCTCTGCGCGCCAACCCCGGCCTGCGCGACCGGATGGAGATCGTGACGAAATGCGACATCGTCGCGCCGGTCGGGCGTCATGCCGGCGCGAAGGTAAAGTATTACGACACCTCGCGCGCTCACATACAGGCCTCGGTCGAGGCGTCGTTGCGCGACATGGCGACGGATCGCATTGACCTGCTGCTGATCCACCGCCCCGACCCGTTGATGGACCATCACGAAACCGGCGCCGCGTTGGACGATCTGGTCGCGGCCGGCAAGGTGCGCGCGGTAGGCGTGTCGAACTTTCGCCCCTGGGACTGGCAGCTGCTGCAATCGGCGATGAAGACGCCGCTGGTGACCAACCAGATCGAGATCTCGCTGGGCCACCTTGCCCCCTTCACCAACGGCGATCTGGCATTTCACCAGCGCCACGGACACCGCCTGATGGCATGGTCGCCCCTTGGCGGCGGCACCCTGATGAGCGGTGACAGCCCGGTTGGGCCGGTAGCCGATGCCATCGCGAACGCGCACGGTGTGGATCGCGCCGCCGTGGCGGTTGCGTTCCTGCTGGCGCATCCTGCCGGAATCCTGCCGGTTCTTGGCACCAACAACCTGGGCCGCATCCGGGCCATTTCCGATGCGCTCAAGGTTCGGCTCAGCCGTGAAGACTGGTATCGGCTCTACACCGCTGCGCTGGGAAAAGAAGTGCCCTGAGCGGCCGGCGGATCATAGCCGCGCGTCCAGAAAGCCCACGACCCGGTCCATGATCCGGTCCGACGCCCCGCCAAAGAAGCAATGGTCGGCGCCCGCGATAAGGTCGAACTCGGACGCGACCCCGGCTTCGGTCAGCAAACGGTGCAGCTCTGCCGCATGGTCGTGGACGACAAGCCGGTCGTTGTCTCCGTGCTGGTGCAGGAAGGGCGGCGCCTTGGGCGTGACATGGGCCACCGGCGACGCCTGCCAGAGCGCGGCGCGGCTGGCCTCGGCGCCATCGCCCAACAGCAGATCTTCGGGCCGGTGCGCCACGATGCCCACCATGGGCGCCCGCGTGCCGTCGGTGCGAAGCCGGGCAAGATCGGTCGCGCCATACCAGTTGATCGCCGCCTGCACGGCGGACGATTGCCCGGCCACTCCGATCTGGCCCTCCCATTCTGGCTGATCGCCAGTCAGGGCCACCATTGCGGCAAGGTGACCGCCGGCGCTTTCGCCCATCACCGCCACGCGGTCCGGATCGAGCGCGAAAAGCCCGGCCTTGTGCCGCAAGTAGCGGATTGCCGCCTTGCAGTCGTGCAGTTGTGCCGGCCATTTCGCCTCGCCCGACAACCGGTAGGAAATCCGCGCCAGCGCGTAGCCCGCGCCAAGCAGCCGCTCTTCGAGCCGCACCGCGCGCAGGGCTTCGTTGTTGTACTTGGGCATGCCCAGATACCATGCGCCGCCATGGATATAGACCACCAGCGGATGCGGCCCCTGCCCCGGCGGCACTCGCAAATCCAGCGTCATCGGGCGGTAGCCGATGGTCAGCGCATAGGCCAGCACCGGCCAATAGCGCACACCGTCCGCAAGCGCGAAGACCTCGTCCTCCAGCCATTCCGGCCGTTGGGCAAGCCCGGCCTGATACCCGTCGTCGTCTGGTTCCATGGCAGATCAGCTTCGCTTGAGTTGGGAAAGGAACAGAATGGCCAGTGCCTGGCCATAGGGCGCGGCCACGTTTGGCAACGCGTTGTAGAACGCCAGAGTATCGCCCATCGGGGTGCCGTCCGAGACATCTGCCAGAATGCCGTCCGGGCCGATCCGCGTCAGAACGGCAGTCTTGGCGCGATCAGCGATCACCCGCGCGC
>JAGRMT010000135.1:9577-29194 GCA_020441125.1 Roseivivax sp. | reverse complement strand
CATGCCGTCAGGCCGCTGAAGGCGCGCCACCGCTGCCATCTGGCTGCACATCACCGCGCGCAGATACCGCGCGAGCGCGGGATCGGCGGGCGGTGCGATGGCAAAGAGTTCGGGAATGGCGATGGCGACCCAGGCATTGCCCCGCGCCCAGCGCGCCCGGGCAAAGTTGTGCCGCCCCTCGAATGTCCAGCCATGGAAAAAGAGGCCGGTTGCCGGATCGGCCAGGAACCGCAGGTGAGTCAGGAACTGGTAATGCGCCTCTGCCACCATGTCGGCGCGGCCGCACATGCGGCCGGTCTGCGCCAGGAACAGCACCGCCATCACCAGCGTGTCATCCCAAAGCTGCCCGGGTCGGCGGCCTTCCTTGACCACGTGTTCGAACCCGTCTTCCTCTGTTCGCGGCAGTCCCGCCATCAGCCATTCGGCCCAGGCCAGGCACAGGGCGCGCCAATCGTCGCGCGGGTGCCGTTCGGCCAGACAGGCCAGCGCCAGCATTGGCGCGGTCGAGTTGACCTGCCGAGCCGGAAGCCCGCGCGCGATCTGCCGATCGTACCACCGCCCCAGTCTGTCGAACGCCTCGGTGTCGTCGCGGGCCTCGGCGTCACGAAACGCGCCGTACAGACCCACGCCGACCTCCCAGTCCCATTCGTCGAACAGGATTTCGTCGCCGGTACCGTTGTCGGCAGAGCCGATGCCTTTGAGGCGGGCAAACCCCTGGTTCAGCCGGGCAAGGGCGCCGTCAAGCTCGGTCATGCCAGTCCTCCCATGTCTGTAGCGCGTCGGTATCCCAGGCCAGATGCGGGATCGTCGAAACCGGCCCAAAGGGCACCTCTCGCCCGTCGCGCAGGAATACGCCGTCCCGGTCCAGCGCCAGCGCCACACCGGCATGACCCGGCATCGTCACCCGCCCCTTCGCAAAGGCCGGCACCCGGCCTTCCTGCCTGGCAAGGAACGCGGCAAGCGTTTCGCTGGGCCCTCGTAGCGACAGCGCCCATGCCATCTGGTCCGCTTCGGCATACCACAGCGCATCGCGGTAAACCCCTGTCTGCTCGGCCCGCAACGGGACCGAACACCAGACCGCAACGCAATCGGCAAAGACCAGCCAGGCACCGCAACGCCGGGGCGCGCCGACGGCCCCCGGGGCGGCAAACAGCTGGGTCCGGTGCAAATCTGTCCATCCCCGCCGCAGATCGTAGATCATCAGCGCGTCAGGGCCATCCTGCGCCACTGCCGGGGTGACATGGTTGCCCGCCAGCAGTGACGGGCGCCGCTCGCCCCAGGGCCGCGTTTCGCCGGGATGGTTGATCCACAGCCGTGCCAGCGGGTGACAGCCGAGTTGCACATCCAGAACCTGGGCCTGATGCCCTTCGCTGCCTGGTGCCAGCGGACGGCTCGTCGACAGCTGCGCCTGTGATGTCTTCCACAGCGACAGCCGCCCGGCGCCGCCGTGGCCCTGCACATAGGCGGCACGCAACACGCGCCCCTCTGGTGGCGCGGCCGCCTTGTCCATTCCGTCGGGCGGGACGTAATCCGAAAGCGCCAGCAGCGCCGCGGCCCGGTCGTAGCCGGGCTCGAACGAGCCGCCGAGGACCATCGCCATGAGCGACCCAAGCTCGGTATGCGGCCCTGCCAACAGCTCTTTTTCATAGCAGCGGCCCTGGACACCTGCCGGCACACCGCCCAACGTATGCAAAGCCGCCATCACCAGCACCCGGTCGATGACATCGCGCGCCTTGCTGCGGAAAGCCGGTGCCATGTCGTGCAGGCTCAGCAGACCCAACAGATCAATCGGGTAATAGGCCGCCGAGTTCCATTCGCACAGCCCGTCGCGCTGAACGGCACCGAACCACCGGTCCAGCCGCGCTGTCGCCAAAGCGGCCTGTTCGGCCCCCGTCCGCCCGGATGCGGCAAAGCGCAGGTCGGGGAACAGCCCGCCGGCGATCAGTTGCGCAGCGTGAAAACACAGCACGTGGTTTTCCGACCAGAACCACATCACATCGTTGCCCGGTTCATCCATCCAGTAGCGATACCCCAGGAAGGCGGATTTCATTCTTTCGCGTAGCGGGCCGGGCAAGGCGGAAGCGTGATCGCGAAAGAGACGCAGCAACGGCAAGATGGTGAAATCCGAACAATCAAAACGCTCCTCGATGGTACCGAGACAGGCCTCGATCACACGCACCATCCGCTCCGGCTGTTCGCCCCTGGCGGCAAGACACAGCGCCACGCTGGCCTCGAACCCGCCGCCACCGGCGATGATGCCCAGAGCCTGCGCCTGCCGATCGCGCCACGCTTTGCCAAGCCGCACGCCTGAACGTAGCACCGTAGTGCCCAACTGCCGTGACAGTCGCGCCCCCGCGACCCGCGCCTCGACCGCGATTGACAGGCACCCTGCGGGCAAGTCGCCGGCCGGCCCCAGATCGGCATCGGCGCGCGCGGGCGACAGCCGCACGTCCCGCCTGCCGTGCGCTTCGGGATCAAGCGTCAAGCCGCCCCGGCCAAATTGGGCCGGTCCCTGCACAGTCAATGCAAGTTCGCTGCTTGGTGCATGGTCGGCGCACAGACGCACGCCTTCAGCGCCGCTGTAGAACACCCGGTCGGTGCGCAGGCTGCCCAGAACCCGTGCCGCATCCTGCACGGCGGCCGCATCGAAGCCTTCGGGCAAGGCAACCTGCACGTTCTGTCCGGCCAATAGCTCAAGCGAGAAGAAACAGGTGGTGTCCCGTTCGTGCAGATCCTCCAGGCGCAGGGTCAGCACCTGCGGCGCCCCGGTCAACGCCAGATCGACCTCTGTCTCGGCGGGGCGGTTGCGTTCGAAAGGCTCGAACGCGGCGGCCCCCTGCCCGTCGGTCCACAACCTTACGCCGCCGCAGGTTCGCACGCGGAACCGCGCCAGGCCTTGGTCGCCACGGATCAGGCATTGCAGCCCCCGGGTGATAAGCGTGGGGCGATGACAGAAGCGCGAAAAATCCATGTCGCGACCGTCAAACCCGATCACCAGATCGTTGAACGGCCCCTCGGGGCAGGAATTCCGCCGATACGGTAGAAGGTCGCGAAGGGCCTCGCGGCAAGGCAGGTCACCGGTGGCAACCCAGCCGTTTACGAACCGGTAATCCACCGTGTCGGGCATGGCGCGCACGGCGCCGGGAAACAGTAACTCTGCGGCAGCGCTCATCGCCCACCTGGTCAGCGGCTCTCCGCAAGATACGGCGCTCCAAACGGTCATGGCGGGCTTTCCGACTGTGCTGGACTGGCGCAGTATTGACCACGCTTCCGCCCCTCTGCAATGGTTTGCCATGGACAGCCAGCGGCCCGCATCACGCATGACCCGGCGCGACGACGTGGCGGCGCTGCTAGGGTCGGATTGGAACGACGCCCGCCTGACCCTTGCCGACGACAGCCCCGACGACAGGCCCGGCCTGCGCCGGCTGACGTTCACGAACCACGAGGGCGAGGCGTGCCCTGCCCATTTCCTGCCATCGCGCAATGGTGCGGCCGTGCTCTACTGTCACGCGCATGGCAATCGCTACGACATCGGCATCGACGAGTTGATCCATGGCCGCCCGGCCCTTGGCGGGCCATGGCTGCCCGAGTTCACGGCGATGGGATTCGGAGTGCTGGCACTGGAGATGCCCTGTTTCGGCACCCGCGCCCATCTGCCAGAGGCAGCAACCGCCAAGGCCCGGCTGTGGCATGGCCGGACGCTGTTTGGCCAGATGCTGGGCGAACAGCGGGCGGCGCTGCAATGGTTGGCGCAAGCGCCCGGGGTGGACGCGCGCCGGATCGCCACCATGGGCATTTCGATGGGCGGCACGCTGGCCTGGTGGCTGGGCGCCCTTTGTCCCGAGCTGGCGGCCATCGTGTCGACCGCCTGTTTTTCCGACCTGGAAACCCTGATCGCCACGGGCGCACATGACGGCCACGGGCCCTACATGACCGTGCCCGGACTGCTGCGGCTGACATCGACGGGCGGTCTTTGCGGTCTGGCCGCGCCAACGCCGATCCTGCATTGCGTGGGGTTTCGCGACTTGTTCACACCGCAGGCCGCGTTTGAAACCGCACAGCGCGATCTTGATGCGGCCTATGCCGAAAGCCCCGTGCGCCCGCGCTATGTCATTGATCCCGATGCAGGACATGAGGAAACCCCGCGGATGCGCCAGACCATCCGCCAGTTCCTGCGCGACCACCTGGATTGATCTTGCGCCCCTGAACCGTACCTGTTGACGCATCGGTGATCGGGACGCATTGTCGCAGGTGGCATGACCAAGAGCCAGAGCCGCATGACGCGCCATCTGGCCACAAGCATCTCTGGGAGGAGACGAATGAAAAAACCGACGCATACCCTGCGCCTTGTTACGGCGGCTTCGATTGCAGCGCTCTGCCAGGCGGCACCCGCCCTGGCGGTCGATCTGGGCTTCATGATTTCGGATGTCGATGGCAAGGCCAACATCATCGTCGAATTCGCCGAACGGTACAAACAGACACACCCCGACGTGAACATCACGCTGAACACTGTGGGCTACAACGTCATTCGCGAGCAGCTGCCCGTGCAGCTGGAGGCCGGTACCGGGCCCGATCTGGCCTTTGTCACCGACCTGGGCGGTTTGAACCCCTACTATGTCGACCTGACCCCGTATGTTGACGCCAACACCTGGGAAAAGGAATACGGCGCCGTTCTGCCCTGGTACCGCGCCGGCAAGCCGGGCGGCATCTACGGTTTCCACACCGAGATGACGGTCACCGGGCCCTATGTGAACCTGACCATGTTCGAAGAGGCCGGTGTCGATATCCCCGCCCCCGGCGCGACCTGGGAAGACTGGGCCGAGGCCACCCGCCAGGTGATGAAGAACACCGGCTCTTACGCAGGCATGGTGATGGACCGCTCTGGCCACCGCTTCGCCGGTCCGGCGATGTCCTACGGCGCAAAGTATTTCAATGCCGACGGGACGCTGGTCATCGACGAGGGCTATGAAACCTTCGCCCGGATGCTGGTCGAATGGCACAAGGAAGGCCTGATGCCGCCCGACGTATGGCCCGCCGTCTCGGGCTCCAAATACGCCAACGGCAACGAGATGTTCTTCAGCCAGGACGTGCCGTTCTACATGTCGGGTTCGTGGAATACCGGCAACGTGCAGAAGAACGTCGGCGACTCGTTCGATTGGTCTGTCGTTCCGGTGCCCTGTGGCCCGGCCGGCTGCGGCGTGATGCCGGGCGGCGCGGGGCTCGTGGCATTCAAGTCCGGAAACGCCGAGAAAGAGGCCGCCGCGGCCGGCTTTGTCGCCTGGATGGGCGAGGTCGAGCAGGCACGCGAATGGTACACCCGGACCTACGCGATCCCGGCCAGCGCCACGCTTCAGTCCGAAGGTCTGGATTATGCCAGCGCCGGTGCCGGTGAACAGGTGGCCAACGGGCTGAAGGCCTTTACCCAGATGGCTGCTGTCGCGGCTGAGCAGACCCCGCAAGCCTACCAGCTTCAGGGCAGCCCGATCGGCTTCAAGATCTACAACTCCACCGTCGAATACCTTGCGGCAGCGCTGAACGGCGACCTGACGGTCGATGAAGCGCTCGACAAGATTCGCGAAGCGGTGAAGTGATCCGCTTGCCGCGCCGGGCCCTTCGCGGGCCCGGCGTTTCAGCAACCTGAACGATCGGAAGGCAGGACATGTCGCTGGCAGGCAGCCTCATGCTTGGATTGGTTTTGGCCTGGGTGCTGGGGGGCAGCATCTGGCTGCTGACCACCCGCCGCTACAGGGTGACCCAGTCGCCGCGCTTTGCGATGGATCTGCTGGGATTCCCGGTCGAACTGGCCCAGAGCCTGTTTGGCCGCACCGGCGTGCCTTATGCCCTGCTGCTGCCCAACATGCTGATCTTCGGGCTGTTTACCTTCACCCCGATGATCCTCAATTTCTACGTCTCGTTTACCGGCGGGTCGTCGATCATCCTGTATGACCGGCCTTTCGTCGGTCTGGAAAAATACGCCGACATCTTTCGCTGCGAAAACTACCTGATACCGAAGTCCTGCTCGAACGCGGGCTACAACTTCTTTACCGGGCTTTACAACACGCTGCTGTTCGTCGTGATCCAGGTGCCGATCATGTGCTCGGTCGCGCTGGTCACCGCGCTGGTGGTCAATCGCAACATCCGCGGCCGGGGCTTCTGGCGGGCGATGTTCTTCTACCCGGTGATGCTTTCGCCGGTGGTGATCGCCAACATCTGGAACTGGGTGCTGAACCGCAAGGGCGTGCTTAACGCCTCACTCGACGGGGCGCAGGGCGCGCTCAACGCCCTTGCCGGCGCTTCGGGCTTCGACATGGTGGTGACCGTCATCCTTGCGGTGGTGCTGATCGTTGTGACCGAACGCGCGCTCAGGGCGTCGAACGAACCGTCTCTGGCCTGGACCGCCGTCTTCGCGCTGATTTTCGTTGCATTGGTCGCCTGGTCCAACCCGGCCAGCGCCCTGGGCCTGAAGGGCAGCTTCTTGCCCGGTCTCGGTCTTGCCATTGTCCTGCTGATGATCGTTAGCAAGGGCGGCCGCCTGGCGCGCATCGCCTTGCTGGTAGCTGCCGCCGCATGCGCCGCCATGCTGCTTTCGATACAGTTCTCGACCGTGTTCGACCTTGGCCGCTACAGGCCTGTCAACTGGCTGGTGACGCCCAACACCGGCTGGCCGTTCTTCTGGCTGGTATTCGTCTTTTGCTGGAGCCACATGGGTTTTTACATGCTCATCCTGCTGGCGGGGCTGCAAGCGATCCCCCACGATCTGTACGAGGCCGCCAAGATGGATGCGACCAGACCGGCCCGTGCGTTCCGGCGGATCACGCTGCCGCTGATCATGCCGACGCTGACCGTGGTGGTCATCCTCAGCCTGATCCGCAGCTTTCAGATTTTCGACGAGGTCTACCTGCTGACCGGCGGCGGGCCCGGGCGCGAAACCTACATGATCGTCCAGAACATCTACGAGGTCGCCTTTACCGACTCGCAGCCCGATTACGGGCAGGCGGCGGCCGGTTCGGTTCTGATGGCCGTGGTCATCGCGATCTTCACCTTCTTCCAACTCTGGCTCACCCGCCGCCAATCCGAGCTCTGAGATGTCACGCGTCGTCACCTTCCTTACCCGCACCAGAGGCCGCGCCGACACTGCCGAGCGGTTCGGCGTGTCCGACGTTCTGGCCTATGGCTACCTGTTGTTCGGCGTCCTGATCGTATTGGTGCCGGTGCTGTGGACCTTCTTCACCTCGATCAAGCCAGAACGCGCCGTCGACAATTTCGATACCCGGCTGCTGCCCTACGCCCAGGTCGAGGAAAACATCCCCGGCGAAGGCGACAAGCCGGTCTGGATCCACACCGCGCCCGACGGCACCGAGCAGGAAGTGTTCAAGGCAGGGCCAACGCGCTCGATCACCGACGTGGCCACGCTTGACGCTCCGGCAGAGGTGTTCGGCGTTCCCCGTGACGAGCTTTCGCCCAAGGAAGAAGTGCGGGTGGCCACCGAGAACTATCTCGACCCGCTGCTCAAACGAAACGGGCAAGAGAATTTCAACTTCCCCGTCTATCTCTACAACTCTGTCTTCGTGACGGTGGTGGCGACCCTGATCACCCTGCTGATCAACGCGATGGCGGCCTTTGCACTGTCAAAGTACCGGTTTCGCGGGCGGTTGACCTTCACCGTTCTGATTGTCGCGACCCTGCTGATCCCGGCCTCGATCATCCTCGTCTCGCTGTTCTTCGTGGTCTGGTCGTTCGGAATATTCGGCTCGCTCTGGGGAGTGATCATTCCCGCAGCCGCCACCCCCACCGGGGTGTTCCTGCTGCGTCAATACATGCTGACCATTCCTGACGAGTTGCTTGAGGCCGCCAGGATGGACGCCGCCAGCGAGTGGCGGATCTTCTGGCGCATCATCCTGCCGTTGTCGCTACCGGCGCTGTCGGTGCTGGCCATCCTCAGCGTGATCTGGCGCTGGAACGATTTCCTCTGGCCGCTGATCGTGCTGATTTCCGACCCGACCCAGCACACGCTGCAACTTGGGCTGACCCAGTTCGCAGGCGAGTTCAACACCGACTTCCACTACATCCTTGCGATGACCGTGGTGACGCTCTTGCCGATCACGCTGGTGTTCGTGTGGCTGCAACGGTTCATCACCACCGGCATTGCCACGACGGGGCTGAAATGACCGAGACCTCACACGCGCTGGAACTCCGCCAGATCCGAAAGTCCTTTGGTGCGGTCCATGTGATACACGGCATCGACCTTGAGATCGAAGAAGGCGAATTCGTCGTCTTTGTCGGCCCTTCCGGCTGTGGCAAGTCTACCCTGCTGCGCCTGATCGCGGGGCTCGACGATCCGACTTCCGGCGACATCTTCCTGAAGGGCCGACGGGTAAACGCGGTACCCGCGTCCGAGCGCGGGCTGTCGATGGTGTTCCAGTCTTACGCCCTTTACCCGCACATGTCGGTGCGCGCCAATCTCAGCTTCGGGCTGGAAAACCTCAATATGCCCAAGGCCGAGATCGCCCAGCGGGTCGACGATGCGGCACGGCTCTTGCAGATCGACCAGCTTCTGGCGCGCCGCCCCGGACAGCTGTCTGGCGGCCAGCGCCAGCGCGTCGCCATTGGCAGGGCCATCGTGCGCGAGCCGATCATCTTCCTGTTCGACGAACCGCTGTCCAACCTCGACGCCGAGCTTCGCCTGCAAATGCGGGTAGAGATCTCCAACCTGCACGCACAGCTTGGCAATACGATGATTTATGTCACGCACGACCAGGTCGAGGCCATGACCATGGCCGACAGGATCGTGGTCCTGCGTGGCGGCAGGATCGAACAGGTCGGCCGCCCGCTGGATTTGTACAACGCCCCGGCGAACAAGTTCGTGGCAGGCTTCATCGGCGCGCCGCAGATGAACTTTCTTGCCGGTCGGCTGGATGGCCGCGTACTCAGGCTGGAATGCGGCATGGTCCGCGATGTGCCGGTCGCAACCCCGGGCACCGGCGAGACGGTGACACTGGGAGTGCGCCCCGAAGCGATCGGCGTGTCGCTTGACGGCCATGGCGACGAACAGGTCAAGGTTCAGAACTATGAACAGCTCGGCGCGATCACCTACATTTACGCAACTTTTGCGAATGGAGAGCGCCTGACGGTGCAGCTGGCCCGCCAGATCCCGTTGAAGCGCGGCCAGACCATCGGCGTGACCTTCAACACGGAAAATTTCCACATCTTCGGCCCTGACGAAACCGCGCTTCCGATGCTGCCCTGAACCAACAACTGGCTCCTCCGGGCCGTTCGGGCGGGCCCATCCAACAGAAGCGCCCTTCGCAACCTTGCCATTTCCGCGGTGTCAGGCAGCTGCGCATCCCAAGCTTGGCCCGGGCGCCCAAATCACATGCAGGATTACGCCGTTCTCTTCGTCAGACGGGCGCCAACCGCCGCATGCCGGAAAAGGCATTGTATAGGATCGCCATCAGCACGATCGTTCCGCCAACGAGCGTTCCCATGCTCGCCGTCTCACCCATGATGAGCCAGACCCAGAACGGCGCCAGAAGCACTTCGGTGTTGGAAAGAAGCGTCAGCTCGGCCGAGGGCACGACACGGCTGCCCAAGGTGTAAAGTATCATGCCGCCCGACATGGTGACGACACCCATCGCGGCGCACCACAACAGGTCGGGGGCGGCAAGCGTAAGCGGCTGCCCCAGCAGCAGGGTCGCCAGCGCACCCGCAAAGACGGCAAAAACCGCGCCCAGGATCGACGCCGGCAGGCTGTCCTCGATCCGGCGCCAACGCAGCGCCACGCTGAACGCGGCAAAGCCCAGCGCCGAGATCAGACCGGCCAGATTGCCAACCAAAGCGCCCGCCGCCAGCCCGTCGCGCACCATCTGGAAGATCCCCAACATCGCAAGCGCTATGGCGCCCCAGGTCCGCGGCGCGACCGTTTCTTTCAGGATCACCCGCCCCAAAATCGCGGCAAGGAAGGGAGAAGCGGCCAGCAGGAAAGCGGCATTGGCGATGGTCGTTGTCTGGAAGGCAAGAATTGCGCCGCCCATCGCCGCCACCAGCCCGATGCCGCCCAAGACACCAGCCATTCCCGCTCTGCGGATGGCCGGAAAAGGCGAGCCCCCGGAACGCCATGCAAGAAAGGCCAGCAAGACGGGCACCATGGCCAGTGAGCGCCATGTCAGTACCGCCCACGGGCCCGCGTTGCCGATCTGGCGGATCATCAGCGCTTGAAACGACCACAGCAGCCCTGCCGTCAGCACCACCCCCACACCTGTTCCGTAGCGCATCATGCAATCCTCGCTGCCCTGAGCGATCTAAGGGCTGGGCAAGGCGACAATCAAACGAATAGAATTGAGGCAATGCTTCAGGAATTTTGAACTATGATCGACCCCCTTGATCTTTCTCTTCTGCGCAGTTTCGTCTTGGTCATTGATTGCGGCAGCATCCAGCTTGCCGCCGCCCGTGTAGGGCGAAGCCAATCAGCCGTCAGCATGCAGATCAAGCGACTGGAAGACCACGTCGGGCGCGAGCTGTTCCAGCGCGACGGCCGCAGTCTGCGTCCCAATGCCGTTGGCGAGGAACTGCTGCTCCATGCCCGCCGTCTCTTGCGGCTTTCGGACGAGGCGATGGCCAGCCTGCGCCAACCCGAGGCGGCCGGAGTTGTGCGTGTTGGCATGCCCGAGGATTATGCGGCCCGGCTGATGGCCCCGACGCTTGCCCGCTTCATGCAGGAATACCCGCTGGCCGAGGTTGAACTGACCTTCGAGTCCTCTCCCCTGTTGTTGCGCCGCCTCGAAAGCGGCACGCTCGACCTTGCGCTAGTCACGCGCGAGCCGCGCCAGTCCTTCGCAGTCCTGCGCCGCGAACGCTTTGTCTGGGCCGCGGCGCCCGATCATGGGGCGTGGCTGCGCGATCCATTGCCCGTTGCCCTGTTCGAAGCCGGGGACATCGCTCGCCGCATGGCGATGGAGGCGCTTCAGGCCATCGAGCGGCCGTACCGCGTCGTCTCGTCGACGCACAGTTTGCTTGGCCTGCTCGCCTTGGCACAGGCCGGCCTGGCTGTGGTCGGTCTGGTTGAATCCTGTCTGCCTTCGGGCCTTGTCCGCGTGACCGAGGCCGACGGCCTGCCGCCCCTGCCCATCCTTGAACTCAGCCTCGTTCCAGGCCCTGGCGAACCCCGGCCTCTCGCCGTGCGCCTGGCCCAGTTCCTCGAACGGGAGTTGCGCGACGATGGGGTGACTGGGCCGGCCGGATGATTGCAGGCGCATTCGCCCCGATCCTGAACCAGCCAAAGCGCGACGGTCTGGCCGGGCGCCTGCGCCTCCCAATCCGGCGCTGAAGTGAAGCAAGCCCGCCAATCGGCCGCGAATTCGTCGGCCAGCATCGCGAAGCAGTCCGCGACGATTAGATCGTTTTCATGATCAATCCAGGGCCCGTTCGACATTGCGCCAGGCTAGGCACGGAAACTGAACTTGTCATCTTGAACGTGGATTGAGATCCCAAAGCCATCCGAACCTTTGGGCTGCCTGTGATCCGCTCCACCGTCATCAGAGCATAGGAATGGCGGTGTTTAGAGGGTGTCACGCGCTTTCATTTGGAAGCATCCGAGACCTTCACCCGCCTACCCTGTCGAGCATTCCGGTGCACTTCACTTGAGCGGGCAGAGAATGCCGCGCCACATGTATTTCCCTCAATCGAACAAAAATTCCCGCAAAAGATGTAGTTTAGCGACGTTTTCTACCAAAAGAATTCATCTATCCGATAGAACCCTGAAAATTATAGCATTTTCAGAGTTGCGGGACTGCACCGCTACGCATAACGTTTTTATGTGTACTCGTGATCATCTTGAGGCTTCTGATTGATTTCAGAGGATAATTCGAGGGGAAGCGACTATGCGGCTTGTTGGCGTCCAACGGGCACAATTTTCTTGGGAGAAAGACCATATGTCGAGATTTGTAGCTGCCTGCATGACGAGCGTGATCGTGCTGGCGACTGGAGGGGCAGCGTTCGCAGACTCGTCCAATTTCATGGGGATCGGTGCAGGAGGCTATTTCCGCCTGACAACCATGTTCCGTGAAGGCAACAACGAATGCCTGGAAGGCAACCAGGTGAATGGATCGGCCAAGGATGGCGCCGCGTTCATGGACAATTGCCAGAACGTTTCCGGACAATTGTGGAAGGCCATCCCACAGGGCAACGGTTACTTCCGGCTGACGACCATGTTCCGTGAAGGCGAAAATGAATGCCTTGAGGGCAACGAGGTAAACGGCTCTGCGAAGAACGGCGCTTCGTTCATGGACTCCTGTCAGGACGTGTCCGGCCAGTACTGGACGGCAATTCCGCAGAATAACGGCTACTTCCGTTTGACGACGATGTTCCGGCAAGACAAAGGCGAATGTCTTGAAGGCAACCAGGTTAACGGTTCTGCCTTGAACGGGGCGGCGTTCATGGACCGGTGCCAGGATGTTTCCGGGCAACTTTGGAAAGCGATCCCGGCCCAGTAAAACGCGCTCTATGACCGGGAGTGGGACGACACAACAGTAAACAAGCCGGTTTCTTCTTGGCCAAGAGGTCAGCTGATCGAGACCGGGCCTGATCGTCCTGCGATTGGATAATGCAGCTGCAGGACGACTGAAAATAGGATGGCGAGCGACAAGCCCGCCATCAATAATTTCTGGTATCGGCACGCCTGACATGACTGAGAAGCGCATCAAGGATCGCCTCAGACGCGAAAGTGGGCGGACGCAAAGCCACGGCAAAGGTGCAGCGTCCGTGAAAGTTCGGGGCTGATGATCGGCCGGGCTTTCACCGCCCCCCGATCCAGTTGATCTTGCATGAACGGCCTGGTCCCGATGACACAGCCCAGCCCTGCCTCGATGGACCCGGCAATCGCCTGAACGGGGTTCATCTGCAGGATCGCCTCGCATTCGGACTTTTTCGGAAGCGTCACGTCTTCCATGATCGCCCGGGCGGACAGGACTTGCCGAAGCAGAATGGTCGGCAAGCCATCGGCGCTCGAGACGGGCGTTCTCGACTACGGCGCATAGTCTCAATGGCCCGGGAAGAAAGCGCAAAGCTGATTGCCCCGATTGCAGGCGAAGAGTTTGTCATCTTCGCAGGCGTTCCCTTCGGGCAGTCCGGGAACACCAACAACGTCCGTGCTGCACCCTTTCACCAATCGCGCGGGAAGAGTTCGTATGAGCAGGATTGCCAGCATTCACGGTCGCGAGCTCCGCGAAAACCGGTTTTCTGCTTCCCCGAAAATTCAGCGTTTGAAGTCAGCCTGCTCCGTGGGGCGCGGTTCGCCTTTGAACTGCGCCCGCTTGGCCCCTCAAACTAGCAACATGTTCCCGGTAAAGTCCGCGACCATGATCCCGACAAAGGTGACTTCTACGCCCTGATCGGAAAACACGGCGCTGCCGCCGATGTCTGTCATGTGGGCAAGGACGTCTGCGTTGGAATTGTAGCCGAAGCCTTCGAAATAGAACGTGTCCCAGTTTTCTGCGTCCAACACGACATCCGCACCTGTATCCGTTTGGTTGAAGACAAACAGGTCGGACATCTGGCCCCCAGCCAGCGTGTCATCGCCAGCACCCCCAACGATGACATCGTCCTGCCCCTGATCGCGCATCCATGTCTCCAGCGAAGAACTCGTCTGGTTGATGAATTCAGCGCTTTCTGAGAAACCAAATACGACATCGGCACGGGAAGAACCGCCGGCCAATCGTGCAAGCCAACCGTCTTGTCGCGGTAGCGATAAGGCTGACCGTGTCAGCCGCTCGCTGGCCGATTTCGAAAAGCTGGTCGCAGTGTTCGACCGGAACTGCGTCACTGTCCTCGCGGTGACGCAACCCCTCAACGCAACAATGTCGGTGAGACGTCAGACACCGAAGAACTTTGTCAGCTCCGCACGGTTCATCACTGGAGCACTTGCCGAGATCCGAGGACCCCCAATTCTTGCCAACTCGCAGTAGGATGTGTCTAGGATCCAGCAGGAGACCGCCACGCTGCCAGAGCCAATCCCGCGAGCACGACGCAGCGCAGCGTCATCGCCGCCACGGTTCGCATCTCGAACGCGCCGCCACGGGCGACATGAAGGCCGAATGCGGAAAAGACCAGGACGGTTGCCGCGAAGACGCCAAGCGCAAGGGGAAAGGCCCAGACACGCCCTGCCCACAGCCCTAAGCCGATTGCGACATAGAAGACTCCCGCTGCGGTGTTGAACCACAGGACGAACGGAACAACCGCCCCCATGTCGAGTGCGCCCATGATCGTCGTTCCACCCGACAGAATCGTCAGCGCTCCGAAGATCATTGCGACCACCGCCGCGATCCGTGTACCCTGCTTTCGTCCAGTCATGGCACAACTCCTTTTCCAGCGCTCATGAGTGTCAATTGAACCTCGACCAGGCGACTTCCCTCGCCGACGAGGTCGAAGCCGCGATTGCCGAGAGCCCACCGGATCGCGACGCCCTGCACGATCGAGGCAAGGAGGACAGCCGCATCTCTCGCTTCGATGTCCGGACTGAGCATATCCTCGGACTGCATCTCGCCGACCGCAGCAGCAAGTCGCGACAGAAATGATGCGAGTAACCGGTCGAACACCTCGCGCAGCAGGGGGTTGTCCACCGTGAGTTCGCGAGAAAACAGGATTGAAGGTAGCGCGGGCCTTTCGGCGATTGCGGCAAGTTGGGCTCCGATCAGACCTCGCAGCCTTTCCACCGGCGTCTGCGCCAGCGCCTCGGCCGCTGCCCAGTGTTCCCGTATAGTGGCTGCGACATCCTCTGCCACGGCTACCCACAAGTCTCCCTTGGTAGGGAAATGACGAAACACGGCGGGCTGGCTGATGCCAACGGCGCGCGCGACATCGGTCGTACTCATGCGATCCGGTCCAATTTCCGACGCCAGTCTAAGCACTTGAGCGATGATTTGCGTTTTTCGGTCTTCGGCGCTCTTTCGTTGCATCGGGCAGCTCCTTGTAAGTGAGTTATAACTCACATACAATCATGCAGATTGCAACATCGACTTCGAGTCGCCAACCCCGAGGGAAAGACATCCATGAAGCCCCTTGCCGGATACTCTCGAACCCAGATCGTCCTACATTGGGCTGCATTCGCCCTTGTCGCACAGCAATACCTTTTCAAGGACGCGATTTCCGCCGCTTGGGAGCGGACATCCGAAGGCGCCGAAGTTGCCTTTGACCCGATCGTTTTCGCCCATGTTGCGGGTGGGGCCCTGGTGCTCGTCCTCGCGCTCTGGCGTCTCTTGCTGCGCGCCAGGCGTGGGGTTCCATCGCAAACCGGCTCGACATCTCAGCAGGTGCTGGCCAGGGTGACGCATCTGGGACTGTACGCGCTGATGTTCCTGATGCCGATCAGCGGATCGTTTGCATGGTTCGGCGGCGTCGAAGTAGCCGCCTTGGGCCATAACGTGATGAAAGTGATCCTTCTGGTACTTGTCGCTCTGCACATCGCCGGCGCGTTGTACCATCAGTTCATTTTGCGGGACGGTATCCTGACACGCATGCGCCGGCCGCAGGACTGAGCCCATGCGCATTGGTCCCTTCCTCGCCGTTCCGCCCATCGTCCTGGGAATAGCTGCCGCAGCCTGGCTGATTGGCAATGCACCAGGCCCCGCACAGGTGGACGCCACCGCACCGGGACTTTCCGTTCGCGTCGAAACGGTGGCGCAACAGACGATCCGGCCCGCTTCGTCGGTCTGGGGAAACTTGCGGGCGGCCAAAACCTGGGTTGCCGTGGCTGAGGTTCAAGGCGAAGTCATCTGGCGCCACCCTGATCTGGAACAGGGCCGCATGATCCCCGCGGGAACCGAGGTTTTGCGGATTGACCCTGCCGACTATGTGCTTGCCCTTGGACAGGCCGAGGCAGATCTTGCAGCCTTGCGGGCCGAGCGCGGACAAATCGAGATCGAAGCCGCCAACACGTCGCGCATTCTTGAACTGGAACGGGCGCGGCTCGCCCTGTCGGAGGCGGATCTCCAGAGAACCCGAACGCTCGTGTCTCAGGGAACTGTCCCGCAGACAAAAGCCGACGAGGCCGAGCGCGCCGCTCTGCTGGCCCGACGCACAGTGACCGAACTGGAAAACACCCTGTCGCTCATTCCTTCGCGTGAACAGAGGCTGGATGCGCAGATCGCGCGCACGGAATCGGCCGCCGACCGGGCGCAACGGTCGTTGGAGCGGACGACCTTGACCGCGCCCTTCGATCTTCGGGTGACGCAAGTGGCGATCGAGCTGTTCCAGTCCGTGAATCCGGGCCAGATCGCCATACGCGGCGATGGCTTGGATGCGGTTGAAGTCGTTGCACATCTTCCCATCGATGCGTTTCGTCGCCTGATCCCCCGCTTGCCCGAAGGGGTCGCATTGCAGGATGCGATGCGCCATGGACCGGCCGGCTCGATTGACGTCGAGGTCAGCCCGATTGCCGACCCGGATCAGATATGGTCAGGGCGGGTAACGCGGGTTGAAGGGGCGCTCGATGCACGAGCGAGAACCGTGCCGGTGGTGGTAACCATCGCCGATCCTTACGCGGGTGCTGATCCGCCGCTCCGTCTGCCGCTCGTGCCCAACATGCAGGTCAGAGTCGCGCTGATCGGCGCACCCGTCCCGGATGTCGTGACCGTTCCGGAAGCGGTATTGCATGGCGGGATCGTGTTGGTTGCAGACGCAGACGACCGGCTGGAATTGCGGCCAGTCACACCGGGGTTTGCGCAGGACGGACGCATCGTGATCACGCAGGGGTTGGCTCCGGGCGACCGCGTCGTGATCGACGCCATTGCGCCCGCGATTCCCGGCCTTGCTCTCGCGCCTGTCGAGGTGACGCGATGATCCGGTGGTTTGCTGGGCACCCGACGGCGGCCAATCTTCTGCTGCTGCTGTTCCTGGCAGCCGGCAGCTTTGCCGCGCCTGGCTTGCTGCGCGAGACTTTCCCCGATTTCCGCGCCGTCGAAGCAGAAGTGACCGTCCCCTATCGTGGCGCTGCGGCGGAAGATGTGGAAGGCGCCGTCTGCGCCCCGCTCTGGGATGGTGTTCAGGGGGTGGAAGGTCTTGAGACTTTCACCTGTACTGCCCAGACCGGCCGGGCGCGTGCTGTCGCCACGATGGCGCCCGGCAACGATCCGATCCGTTTCGTGAACATGCTGCGTACCGAAGTGGCGGCAATCGACAGCTTCCCCGAACGCGCCGATCCGGCCATCGTCCGGGAGTTGCATCGCACCGACCCCGTCACCTCGGTCGCCGTTTCGGGCAACCTGCCGTTGGCCGAACTTGATCTCTACGCGGAAGCGCTTTCGGATCGAATGACAGCCATGGACGGCGTTGCCCGAGTAAAGAGGTCTGGACTGGGGACGCGGACCATTCGCATCAGCGCGCAGACCGATGTCCTGGAGGCGCACGGACTGACGCCGACCAGCTTGGCCGCTGCACTGGCCGCACAGAATGTTGATCTGCCTCTTGGCACGCTCGAAGGGCCGGTCGCCGACCTGACATTGCGCTTCACGGCAGAACGCGAGACGGTGCCGGAACTTGCACGCATTCCTGTCCTTGCCCTCGAGAACGGCGCCACGCTGATGCTCGGTGATGTCGCGGAGATAGAAGAAACATTCGAGCCGGCATATGACCGGATATTCCTGGACGGAACGCCCGCGATCCTGATTGACGTCGCCAAGGCGCTTGATGCCGACGCGTTGCGAGTTCTCGACGCGGTCACGGACCTGGTGGCAGAGGAAACGGCGCGTCTTCCCGCAAGCCTGAAGGTCGAAGTCGTTCAGGATGTCACGTCGATCATCCGCGACCGTTTGGTGATGTTGGTCCAGAACGGGGTCATGGGGCTGGTGCTGGTCGTTGCGGTCATGAGCCTCTTCTTCCGGCCGGGTTTTGCCATCTGGGCGGCGATGGGGCTTCCGGTCGCCTTTTCGGGTGCGTTCCTGTGGATGGGCCTAACCGGCCTGAGCCTGAACATGATGACGCTTGTCGCGCTCCTGATGGCGATCGGCATCGTCATGGACGATTCCATCGTCATTGCCGAAGCGATCGCGGTCGAAACAGCGAAAGGCGCAACGCTCGAAAACGTGGTTTCCGGCGCTGCCAGCGTTGCACCAGGCGTCGTGTCCTCTTTCCTGACGACGCTTGCGGTCTTTCTTCCGCTCGCGTTTCTTGCCGGTGAACTGGGCGCCGTTCTCGAGGTTCTGCCGGTCGTCCTTTTGGCCGCGCTCGCCGCGTCCCTTGTAGAAGCCTTCCTGATCTTGCCACATCATCTGAAGGGCACTCTGCGAGAACAACCTCCCTCACGGTTCCGCATCCGGTTCGACCGCGCCTTCGAGGCATTGCGCGAACGGGGCGTTGGCCGCCTGGCCGATCTGGCCATCCGGGCGCGCTGGCTGGTGGTTGGCCTTTCGATCGGCGCCCTCGTGCTTACCGGTGGCGCTCTTGGCGGAGGGATAGTCAAACGCGAGGCCATGCCGGAGATCGACGGAGATGTGCTGGAAGCACGATTGATCTTGCCCGCCGGCACGCCGCTCGACCGCACGGTTGAGGCCGTCGGGCAGGTCGAAGCTGCTGCCGACAGGGTGAACGCCCTGCTTACGCCGGCACAACCCGCAAGCCAGCGCCTGGTCCTGCGCCGCATCACCCGCATGGGCCTTAACCTGTCGGCTGGCGATGCTGGGGGCAATGTCGCGACCGTGGCTGTGGACCTGTTGGGGGCTGAAACCCGGACCAGCACGCTCGACGAGATCGTTGTTCTCTGGCGCGAGGAGATAGGATCCCTGGCCGGTGTCACATCGCTGGTCCTGACCGAACCGGGCATCGGGCCGCAGGGTATCGCTGTCGAACTGCGCCTGACCCATCCCGATCTGGCCGTTCTTGAGGCCGCCGGCCGAGCAACCCTCGCCGAGCTTGAGACCTATGCCGGCGTACGCAACGCCATCGTCGACTTGCGACCGGGCGCCCCGGAGCTTCGACTTTCGCTCGCGCCGGGTGCCGAGTCGCTGGGCCTTACGGCCGCTGACGTCGCGGGGCAGTTGCGCGCCGCCTTTCTTGGCACCCAATTGGTCGAACTTCGGCGTGGCGACGACGCCTGGGACGTAGAGGTCCTACTGACGGAGGCGGATCGCGAAACGCGCGGCGACCTTGCGACGTTCGAAATCGCGCTTCCGGGCGGCGGAAGCGCACCGTTGTCGACCGTTGCATCGATCGAAGAGGCGCGCGGTTGGGGCAGTCTGACCCGGCGCAACGGTTTAAGAACCCTGACGGTTTCGGCTGATGTCGACGGTCGTGTCGGCAATGCGGATGCGATCACGGCCCTTCTTGAAGCTGACTTCCTGCCCGGACTCGCGCGCGAGGTTCCGGGACTCGGGTTCGAAATCGGCGGTCAGGCCGCGAATTCGGCCGAAACCGTTGCCTCGATCCTTCGCGGCTTTCTCATCGGCCTTGTGGGAGTCTACATGGTGCTGAGTTTCCAATTCCGCAGCTACGTAGAACCGTTCATCGTCATGTTGACGATCCCGCTGGCCTTTCTCGGCGTGATCTGGGGTCATGTCCTGATGGGCTACAATATCTCGATGCCCTCGCTTGTCGGAGCAGCCTCTCTTGCGGGGATCGTGGTCAATAACGCGA
>JAGRMT010000135.1:996-9500 GCA_020441125.1 Roseivivax sp. | reverse complement strand
CTGCCGGAGAAGCTGTCCGCAGCCGATTCCGGCCTATCTTCGTGTCTGTGTCCACCACGATCATCGGCATGGCGCCGCTTCTCTTCGAAACCTCGACCCAGGCACAGACCCTGAAACCCCTGGTGATTGCAGTGGTGTTTGGCCTGTTAGCCTCGACTCTGCTGGTGATCGTCGTCCTGCCCGCGTTTTACGCAGTCCTCGAGGACCTTCGGCGAAAGGACCCTGCCCAACGCTCACTAGCGAACTGACGCAAGACAAACCGTGTGAAAGGGACGATCACGCAATACGGATAGACCTACATTGCAACCGGCCTTCTGTTCCTGGCTGCATTCATGGCCTGTGGCTTCTTGCTCATCTACTTGCGCAACTTATACGAGCGCACTTCGATCATCGTCACCACCGACCTCGCCTTCGGCGAATGGCCCACCGTCTTCGGCGACGCAAAATGACCACCGCGCTGCTCGACCGGCTCGCCCACCACTGCGAAATCATCGAGACCGGCAACGACTCATGGCGATTCAAAAACCGCGCCTGACCCCGATCAGGGCCAGAGGGGTCAATTTTGGACGCCGATAGAGGGTGAGTTTTGCAGGCTGGTTGACAGCCAGCTGCAGAATGACGGTTTTAAAGCGATCGGCCCGGGTCGTTTCCTTGCGGCTCATCTCGTCTCGGCTTAGGCGATTGCCGTTGGTTCTTCGGAAAATAGTCGTCCGACTCCGACGCCCCGAGCGCTTGAATCATCATTGCGCAAGAGGAACAGGGCGTCGAGGCCGCTTTGTCTTGCAAGCGTCGCGCCCTTCTCTGGCCCAAGCACCATGAGGGCCGTCGCCCAGGCGTCGGCCTCTGCGCAGGTGCGGGCCACGACCGTGACGGAGGCTGGCGACGCGATCAACGGCGCGCCGCGCCTCGGGTCCATTGTGTGCGACAGGCGTCGTCCCTGCACCTCGACCCAGTGGCGGTAATCGCCGGAGGTGGCGACGGCGGCATCCTGCAGCGCGAGGATCGAATGCGGCGTCCGGCGCTCTGCGTCCGGCGCCTCGACCGCGATACTCCACGCATCGCCGCAAGGCCGGAGACCCATCGCGCGCATCTCGCCATCGATCCCGACGAGCGCGTCGGCGATCCCTTGGTCGCGCAGCGTTTCGGCAAGCCGGTCCACGCCGTAGCCCTTGGCGATGCCGTTCAGATCCAGCGCCACGGGAGCGAGCTTGCGGACGCGATCGCCTTCGAATTCCAGAGCCTGATGAGCCGGGCGGCGCGAAGTTTCCATCGCAGCCCGAATGCCCTCGGGCGCGGCGGCTTGCGGCCCGAAGCCCCAGGCCGTCACCGCGTCGCCCATGCCGATGTCAAAAGCTCCGCCAGAGGCGAGGCCGATTTCCAGGCCGAGGCACAGTACCTCAAGCAATCGCACGGGAACAGCGATCCATTCACCGACCGGTGCCGCGTTGAGCCGCATCAGATCGCTGTCCGGCTTCCAGGTCGACATCTGTCCGTCCACCTCGTCCACGGCCGCCTGCAGTGCGCCCCGGACCGCCTCTTTGTCGACGTCGGGACCAGCGAAGAATAACGCAGACCAGCGCGTGCCCATCGTCGCGCCGTTCAGGGCGATGCGCGCCGGTTCAGTAGACATCTTCGACATACCGCCCCTCCGCCTTCAGAACTGCCGGCGTTAGCCCGGCCGGTGCAAGGATCTCGACCAATGCATCGGCCACACCCGCAGCCATGTCGCGCCCGCCGCAGACCATCACGCGCGCGCCTTTGCGGATGAGCTCTGCGACTTCGGTCGCTTCGCCGCGCAGCACGTCCTGCACGTAGTGGGGACGCGCCCCGCGCGAGACGGCAGTGATCAGGCGGGTGAGACGTCCCTCGCCCTGCCAGCCGGGGAATTCCGCGCCGTAGAGGAAATCGCTATCGGGATGGCGGATGCCAAAGAACAGGTGAATGGGCCTTTGGCGTGCGTTGCCGCGAACAAGGCCCGCGAGCGGCCCAATTCCCGTGCCCGCGCCGATCAGGATCAGCGGCGCCCGGCTCCGGCCCAGACGGAAACCCGGATTTCGGCGGCAGAAGGCGGTCACCGTATCGCCGGGCTCCAGTGCCGTGAGTTGGCCCGAGCACAGGCCGCCGGGATGCTTCTTGACCACGACCTCGACAAAGCCGTCACGGCGACCGGAGGCGAGCGAATAGAGCCGCGGCACGGGGCTCCCGTCGGGAAAGACACCGATCAGGTCACCGGCCAGGAAGCGCGCGAAGCCTGCGCCGGTCAGCCGCTGCCAGAGAGTCGCGCGCGGCAGCGCGAAGCGCAGGATCGCCGTCGGGGCCTGCACCTCGGCGCCGTAGTCGCGGCGCGAGACGAGGGTCAGCTTGGTCGTCTGCGGCGGGATTGGCTGGTGCGTCAGTTCGAGCGCAATGCCAAGCACGTCTCCGAACGCCCGGCCCCAGCGGACAAAATCCTGCGGCGATTGCCGGTCGATTGTGTCGAGCGGCATAAGCTCGGGCCAGCCCTTCGCCCGGGCGGCTGCCGCGACGTCCTTGGCGAAGGCGCAATAGTCCGGAAAGCTGCGATCGCCGAAGCCGAGCACGGCCAGAGGCATGTCCGGCACCCGGTCGAGGGCGATCAGGCGGTCGAGGAATCCCTTCGCCGTAGCGGGTGCAGCCCCTTCGCCATATGTGGCGGCAAGCAGGATGATGCGCTGCGCCTTGGTGTAGCGTTCGGGGGCAAAGGCCGACATCGGGCCGACATGTACGCTCTGCCCTGCCTCGGTCAGGGCGGCGTGCAGTGTCGAGGCAAAGCCCCAGGTGCTGCCGCCCTCGCTGCCGACGAGAACGATCGTCTCGGAGCGCCCCGCAAGCTGGTTGCCCCGGATGCGCGGCCGCCCGCGCCGTCCGGCGAGCCAGACCAGGACACCAGTCGCGCCCATCGCGGGCACGCCGAGCGCCATAAGCCCGAGCACAAGGCCGAGTGTCGCCGCGCCCTGTCCGGTGTGCAGCATGTAGATTGTTTCCGAGACGCGCTCCCATCCCGTCAGGTCAACCCATGCGAGCAGAGTTCCGTCGCCCTGATCGAGATACCCCGTGCCCCGGTCAGTCTTGAGCGTAAACACGTCCGTTGCGTCACCGGGATAGGGAAAGCTCAGTTCGCGCAACTCAGCCGCCGGCGTCTGCCGAAGTGTGGGCATACGGCCTGGAGCAAAGCCGATCTGCCCGCTGACCTCGGCCGGGGCGGCCGGCATGGCGCCGCCATCCGGCAGAAGATCAAACGTGGACGCCGTCATCCAGAGGGCGGTCGTGGAGGACAGAACCAGGCCGATGACGGCGAGCCGGGCGATTTCGACATGCAGCCGCCCGGCAAACGGCCCGCGCAAACGCGCGAACCAGTGCCGCCACCCGCCCGCCCGACGCGCGACCAGCGCCGCGCCGGAGAGCGAAAGGATCAGCATTGCGGCAGCCCCTGCAGCCATGGCGATGCGGCCGCCATCCCCGAGGAACAGCGATCGGTGCAGGTTGGTAAGCCAGCGTTCAGCCTGGTTCGGGTCGGCCGAGGCCACGCCCGCACCCGTCGTCGGGTCGATCACGGCGGCTCCCGGCGCACCTTGATCGAACCAGTAGGCGGTAATTCGGCCCGAGGGCGACCGGCGGATCTGCTCCACGCCCGGATAGGCCTCCTGAATGCGATCCGCGAGAGCGGCGACGGTCAGGCCGGCTTCTGCCTGCGGGGCGGCAAGGCGCTCGGCCGCGGGAAAGATCGACAACGCCGCGCCGCTCAGGCTCAGGATTGTGATGAGCGCGAGGGCCAACAGACCCGGCCAGCGATGGATTGCACGGATCATGGCCCCGCCCCTCACATGTCGTAGCCGAAGCTGGCGATGTAGCGGCGGCCGCTCACCGGCGTGCCCGCGCCATCGGTCGTGAGCGGGACGGCGACCTCGTTCGGGCTGTCACGCATGTCCTCGACGGCCGCGTCGATGTGTATCGTGTAGCCCGCGTCGAAGAGCGCGTCTGCCAGATCAAGCGTGATCTCAAGCGTGCGGCCCGAGCCGACACTGGCGCCGGTGATGCCGTTCACCTGAGCGGTGTCGCCGCCGGTGGCCCGGTGCCAGTCGCTCAGATGCTCGTAGTACTTGGACTTGCCGCCCGCCATCCAGAGGCTACCGACATAGGCGCCGGAGGCGTCGGTGACGTAAAGCGCGAGATAGGCCCCATCGCCGCCATAGGTGTTGAGGGTCGTGGTCAAGGTCACCGGCCGCGCCAGGGCGAGGCCGGGAAGCGTCAGCGCCGTGGTCAGCGCGAGCGATGCGAGAAGCGATTTCATCGGATGGATCCTTTTTAGGACAGGGATTTAGGAGCGGTTCAGTTCACCTGAGCCTGCGGAGGCGCGCCGTTCCCGAAGAGACCGTTCCGCGGCGGCGCGACCGTGCCGGCGGGCGCGGGATTGCGGGCACTGCCCCGACAATCGTCGTCGTCATCGTCGTCGCAGTCATCTTCATCATCGTCGTCGTCGTCATCGTGGCCGCGACGCGAACCCTCCCGCCAGCGGTCGTCATCGTCGTCATCGTCGCTTGCGAGAACGAGCGGCATGGCTTGCGCGGCGTCTTCGAAGAGCGCGGCAACGGGCCGAACGACGCCATCGGCCGGGGCCTGCATGGCACTCCAGGCAGGGACGCCGATCGCGGCAGTCAGCGCTGTGGATGCGGCTAGAAGGGTCAGGGTCTTCTTCATGGCAGGGTCTCCTTTCGTCTGCTGAGGCCAATCTGGTGGCCCGACCTGAGGGCTTCCTGACGGAATCGCGGAGACCGCTTCAGCTTGCCGTCAGGAACGAAAAAGGCCCCGCCGATTTCGGCGGGGCCAGTGCGGCCGTTGGGACGAAGCGGCCGGGGGAACGTTCAGGCGATGTCGCCAGGGCCGGGCGCCCGCTTCTCACCGGTAACCATGGCCCGCGCCAGATTCTCGCGGTGGCGGAACGACGCCAGAACCACGCCGGCGACATGCGCCGCGATCAGAAACAGCATCAGGTTCGCGAGCACCTCGTGCAGTTCCTTCACGGCACTTTCGCCACCTTCGCCCCGCTCGCCATATTCCTCGCGCTCGTCGCCATCATCGTCGGCCCAGGCCGGCGCCACGATCTGTGGCAGGGCAGGCAGCATGGCGATGCGGCTTTCATCTTCCAACAGCCATCCCGTGAAAGCGGTTCCGGACAACGTGAGCAGCAACGCCACAATCATCGCCGCGCCTGCAGGGTTGTGCCCCAGGTAGCGGCGCTCCCGCCCGCCCAGCATGTCACCCAGATAGCCGACCGTGACAGACGGGCCTTTCAGAAACTGTGAAAACCGTGCGTACCGGCTTCCGGCGAAGCCCCAGAACAGGCGAAAGACGACCAGTCCCGCCACGGTGTAGCCCACGATTTCGTGAACGGTGGAAAGCTCCTCGGCTGTCAGGTAGGCGACGGCAAAAGCCGCGACCAAGCCCCAATGGAAGACCCGCACCAACGGATCCCAGACCTGGATCGTGCCATCCGCATCACGTCTGCCGGCAGCGTGCCCGGAGGCGGAAGTTTCAATCATCGTCATCATCCTCGTATTCGAACTCTATGATTTGCAGGGTCGACGGGTGCACGGTCACCTTGATCCGGCGGCCCCCGGCATCGCGGCCGTCGATCTCGTAACACCCGTCGTCGATCTTGATGCGGCGCACGGTCCAGCTGTTCTCGTCCGCAAGCCGCGTCACCGCGTCTCGCGGTTGCCAATCTGCCATCGGCACAAAGCAATCATCGTCCGCCAAGGCGACGCCGGCCGGGAAGACCGCGAGAAAGCCAAGAATTGTCAATGTCTTCTTCATGGGCCAAACTCCTCGTCACAGCGATGTCACAGCGATCTCGACAGGATTCCTGCACCATTAAGCTGACAGCAGCCTGAAGGGGACTGACCTGCCCTCTTCAGCTTCGTGTCAGCCTGCCGGATCATCGAGGGCCATCGGCAAAGGACGGGGAACAGGATGCGTATCCTTCTGATCGAAGACGACACGGTACTGGGAGCCGCAGTGCGCGATCAGATTGCGGCGGATGGCCAGTCGGTGGATTGGGTGACGCGTCTCGATGTGGCGGGCGATTCCGTGCGGACCACTGCCTTCGATCTGATCCTGCTCGACCTGATGCTGCCTGATGGCCGTGGCATCGGGTTTCTCAAGGAATTGCGCGCGCGCGGCGACGTGACCCCTGTCATCATCCTGACTGCTCTCGACCAGGTTTCGGACCGGATCGAGGGGTTGAACGCGGGCGCTGATGACTACCTCGTGAAGCCTTTCGACCTTGCCGAACTGTCCGCTCGGATCGGCTCGGTCGCCCGGCGCTACAGCGGCAATCCCAACCCGCTGGTGTCTCATGGCGCGCTGCAGATCGACCTTGCGGCCCGCAGCATCCACCGCGACGGCAAGCTTGTCCCCCTGACCGCCCGCGAATGGGCGCTGTTCGAGGCCTTTCTCGCGCGGCCAGGGCAGCTTCTGTCGAAGGCACAACTGGAAGAAAAGCTCTATGCCTTCGACGCCGAAGTGGAGAGCAACACAATCGAGGTCCACGTAAGCCGCCTGCGCAAGAAGCTTGGGAGTGCGGTCATCGAAACCGAACGGGGCATGGGCTACCGGCTGGGCAAGCCATGAGGTGGCCCGCAAGCCTTCAGGGAAGACTCGGACTGTCACTCGGCCTGACCCTGACCATTCTATGGATCGCAGCGGCTTCGGTCACCGGGCTTATCTTGCGCCATGAGATGAATGAGGTTTTCGACAGCGCCTTGCAAGAAACGGCACAGCGACTCTTGCCCCTCGCGGTGGTGGACATCGTCGGACGCGAGGATGACGGCACAATCCAGCGGCTCGGAGTGATCCGCGAACACGAGGAATTCTTCACCTACGTCGTGCGTGACGCAGCCGGGCGCATTCTCTTGCAGTCGCACGCCGCAGACCCAGTCGTGTTCCCTGATTGGGACGGTCCGGGATTTCGTCAGACGGCTACTCATCGGTTGTTCAACGAAGAAGCCCTGCAGGGCAGCGTTCGCATAACTGTCGCCGAACCTCTGGAACACCGCGCCGCGGTCGCCCGCGAAACGCTTCTTGGTCTCGGTTTGCCGGTCTTGCTGATGATCCCGGCGGCCCTTTTGGCCATCGCCCTTGCCGTGCGCGCAAGCCTGTCATCGCTGCTGCGCTTTCGGACGCGCCTTGAAACCCGCGAAGCGCGTGATCTGTCGCCCATCCCGGCCGAAGACATCCCTGCCGAAATCGCACCGATCGCCGCCACCCTGAATGGTTTGCTGACTCGGCTGAAATCGGCTTTCGAAGCAGAGCGAAGTTTCGCGGCCAATGCGGCGCACGAACTGCGAACACCGCTCGCCGGCGCTATCGCGCAAGCGCAACGGCTTGGTTCTGAAACCTCGGATGCCAAGGCAAAGGCGCGCGCCGCAGAAATCGAGACCACGCTCAAGCGCCTGACCCGTCTCTCCGAACGCCTGATGCAACTGGCACGAGCGGAAGGCGGGCGGCTTCGACAGGAACGGCTGTCGGATCTGCGCCTCGTGGCCCGCATCGTGGCAGATGAACTGGCCCGAACGAGTGCCGAAAACCGTATTGTTCTGAGCTTGCCCGACGTGCCGGTGATGTCGGACCTGGATCCCGACGCCTTCGGGATCTTGTGCCGAAACCTTGTCGAAAATGCCCTTCGGCACGGGTCAACGGCTGGCGCCGTCGAGGTGACGTTGACGCAGGATGGTCATTTCCGAGTTGCAAACGAAGGCACGGTCGTGCCACCCGAGACGCTGGCACGACTTGAACTTCGGTTCGAGCGCGCCAATACGTATGTCGACGGAAGCGGCCTTGGTTTGGCCATCGTCTCTGCGATCGCGGACCGTATTGGAAGCACTCTGGAGCTCAAATCTCCTGCACCGTCCAAGACGTCAGGCTTCGAGGCAAGCGTGATGCTTCCAGTTTCGCGTTGATTGCGCGCCCTCAAGGCCTGAGGTGCCCCTAGATTAGTAGATGCTTTGCCCCCTTACTATGAGGAGAGGAGGCGGAGATGGGGACAGGCAATTACAGCGATGAGTTCAAGCGCGATGCGGTGCATCAGGTCACGGTTCGCGGTTATCCTGTGCGAGAGGTGTCCCGGCGTTTGGGCGTCAGCACGTATTCCCTCTACAAGTGGCTGTGAACCGCGCCGAGTTTGCCGGAGGCTCCAACTCCTGAGTAAGGTGGAGCATCATGAGCAAGACAACGAACAAGTTTTCTCCGGAAGTGCGTGAACGCGCGGTGCGGTTGGTCCTGGACAATGAGGGTCAGCATGGATCGCGGTGGCAGGCGGTCATGTCGATTTCGGCGAAGATCGGCTGTGCGCCGCAGACCTTGAACGATTGGGTCAAGAAGGCCGAGGTTGATAGCGGCAAGCGTCCGGGCGTCTCCAGCGAGATGGCCGAGAAAATGAAGGCGCTGGAACGCGAGAACCGCGAGCTGCGCCAGGCGAACGAGATCCT
>JAGRMT010000135.1:0-911 GCA_020441125.1 Roseivivax sp. | reverse complement strand
ACGGGGTCGAGCCGATCTGCGACGTGCTGCCGATCGCCCTGTCCACCTATTATGATCACCTTGCCAAGCGGGCCGATCCGTCTCGGCTGTCGGATCGGGCACGTCAGGACGAAGCGCTGCGCCCCGAGATCCTTCGCGTGTTCGAAGAGAACTGGCGGGTCTATGGTGTCCGGAAGGTCTGGCGACAGCTTGGCCGTGAGGGCTTCGATGTCGCGCGATGCACGGTGGCACGGCTGATGAAGAGCATGGGTATTCAGGGCATTATCCGCGGCAAGTCGCACAGGACGACGATCCCGGACAAGAAAGCCCCCTGTCCGCTGGACAAGGTGAACCGCCAGTTCCGCGTTCCGGCCCCGAACATGCTGTGGGTGTCGGATTTCACCTATGTCGCCACCTGGACGGGTTTCGTCTATGTCGCCTTTGTCATCGATGCCTATGCTCGCAAGATCGTTGGCTGGCGCGTCAGCAGTTCGGCGCATGCGGGGTTCGTTCTCGATGCCCTGGAACAGGCGGTGCATGATCGCCGCCCGGGAAAGGGCATGGGGCTGGTTCACCACAGCGACAGGGGCTCGCAATACCTGTCTATTCGCTACACTGAGCGCTTGGCGGAGGCCGGTATCGAACCCTCGGTGGGCAGCGTCGGCGACAGTTACGACAACGCCTTGGCCGAAACGATCAATGGCCTGTTCAAGGCGGAGGTCATCCACCGCCATGGCCCATGGCGCAGCTTGGAAGCCGTGGAATACGCGACGCTCGAATGGGTGGACTGGTTCAACAACCGCCGTCTTCTCGAGCCCATAGGGAACATCCCGCCCACAGAAGCCGAGGCCAACTTATATGCAGCTCTGGAAACTGAAGCCATCGCTGCGTAACTAACGTCAATCAGCCTCCGGCATACCCGGCGCGGTTCA
>JAGRMT010000134.1:46563-49251 GCA_020441125.1 Roseivivax sp. | reverse complement strand
ACCACCGACCACATCTCGCCCGCCGGGTCGTTCAAGAACACCACCCCGGCCGGCAAGTATCTGGTGGAACGCCAGGTCGCACCGAAGGATTTCAACTCCTATGGCTCGCGCCGCGGCAACCACGAGATCATGATGCGCGGCACCTTTGCCAACATCCGCATCAAGAACGAGATGCTGGACGGCGTCGAGGGTGGCTACACCAAGGGCCCGGACGGCGTGCAGACCTCGATCTATGACGCGGCCATGGCCTATCAGGCCGAGGGTACCCCGCTGGTCATCTTCGGCGGCATCGAGTACGGCGCCGGCTCCTCGCGCGACTGGGCGGCCAAGGGCACTGCCCTGCTGGGCGTCAAGGCTGTGATCGCCGAGTCGTTCGAGCGTATCCACCGCTCGAACCTGGTTGGCATGGGCGTGATCCCGTTCGAGTTCACCGGCGGCGATACCCGCAAGTCGCTGGGCCTGACCGGCGACGAAACCGTCTCGATCTCGGGTCTGGACACGATCAAGCCGCTGCAGGAAGTGCCCTGCACGATCACCTATGCCGATGGCACGGTGAAAGAAATCGCGCTGAAGTGCCGAATCGATACCGCGATCGAGATCGAGTACATCGAGCACGGCGGCGTGCTGCACTACGTGCTGCGCAACCTGGCCAAGGCTTCCTGACCGGGGGCTGAACCAATCCAAAGGCGGGCCTGACGGCCCGCCTTTTTTGTTGCGCCTGTCTCAGCCCGCGTCGGGCAACGGCGGCAGGCTGCGCAGGAACAGGATAATCGCGCTAAGATCGTCCGGCGTCATGTTGGCAAGATAACCGTAAGGCATCGGCGGCATCATCGCGCTGCCGTCGGGCTTCTTGCCCTGGGTGATCATCATGCGCAGATCGTCGTCGCTGTAGCCGGCCAGGCCGTCCTCATGCGACGTCAGGTTCGCCGCGACCGACGTGCCCCAGGGGCCGTGGAACTCGAATCCGCCCGCCCCCAGGCGGGTGTCGAGCATCGGCCCCATGTCGCCCATCGGCGTGTGGCATTCCAGGCAGTGCGCCACCGGCCCCGCCAGGTAAGCGCCGTATTCCGCGGTAACGCCCGCTGCGGGCTGTGCCACGGTTCCCACCGGCGGCCCCCAGGCCGGAGGCAACGGAATGTTGTACACGCTGGCGCCCGGGTCGTTCTCTACCGCCGCAAGCGTTCGCAGGTACATCACGATGCTGCCCGCGTCATCGTCGGACAGGCCGCGGTACATGCCAAAGGGCATGGGCGGGCCCATGACGCTGCCGTCGGGGCGCACACCCTCGCGGATCGCGCGCACCACGTCGGCGTCGCTCCACCCCGCGATGCGGCCTGCCGGGGTGAGGTTGGGCGCAATCGCCTTGAACGCCGGGTTCTCCTCTACCAGGCGCCCAGCCAGATTTTTCGTGAAATCAAACCCTTCGGCCCCGAATGGCGTGTGGCAGTTGCCACAGCCCGCGGGGCCTTCGACCAGGTACTTCCCCCGTTCGACCGAGGGATCGGCCGCCAGCGAACTGGCGGACACAATCGACAGAAGTATGGGAATGGTCAGTCTCTGCATGATATCCTCCGCGCACAGACGAGGACATCATACGCCCGATGGGCGAGTCGCTTAAAATTTAGTCGCTTCTCAGTTCGACTGCGCTTTTTCCAGCTCTGGCACAAAGCGCTGTTCATAATCGCTGCCCACCAGCGGGCCTGCGAAGCGGAACAGCACGGTGCCATCGCCATCGACGATGAAGGTCTCGGGCGGGCCGGTTACGCCCCAGTCGATGCCGGCGCGGCCTTGCGGATCGGAACCGACCGCCATGAAGGGATTGCCCTCTTCGGTCAGGTACTTCTTGGCCGCATCCACGCCGTCCTTGTAGTTCACGCCGATGATGCGAATGCCGCTGGCCTGCATTTCCATCAGTTTGGGATGCTCGGCCCGGCACGGCGGGCACCATGTGGCCCAGAAGTTGACCAGAGTCACCTCGCCGCTGCGCAGCATGTCGGGGGTGATCGCGGGATAACCGGGCAGCGCCTCTTCGGGCAGCGCCGGCGCGGGCTTGCCCTCGCGCATCGACTTCAACCGCTCGGGGTCGTTGTGCGTCATGCTGAAATAGGCCGCCCCGGCAAAGGCGGCGAACAGCACAGGCGGCAGGATCATCAGCGGCGAGAACTTAGCCATGACGCCCGCCCCGCTTTTCGACCGCGTCGAGCTGCGCCTTGACGCGCCGGGCGCGCAGCACGCTGGCACCGACCAGCACCGCCAACAGCGCCAGCGACACGCCGTAGGATGACAGCACGTAAACCGCGTATTTACCCAGTTCCGCCATCAGCCCCGTCCTTCCCGCGCCAGCAACGCGCGCATCCGGCGCGCGCGGATTTCCGTCTGGGTGCGCAGGAACACCAGCGCGATGAACAGCAGCACGAAACCCGCCATGCAGACCAGCAGCGGATACCAGAACACGTCGGCGACGTTTTCCTCGGCATCCATCGACAGCGACGCGCCCTGGTGCAGGCCCTGGTTCCAGAACAGCACCGCGTATCGGCTGAGCAGCGCAAAGACCGAACCGACCAGGCACAGGATCGAGGTCAGGTCGGCGGCGGTGTCGTCATTCTCGATCGCTTCCCACAGGGCCATGTAGCCCAGGTAGAACAGGAACAGGATCAGGAACGAGGTCAGCCGCGGATCCCAGGCCCA
>JAGRMT010000134.1:2100-46552 GCA_020441125.1 Roseivivax sp. | reverse complement strand
ACATCGGCTGGCCCCAGATCGCCCCCGTCAGCAGCGCAATCACCGTCATGACGGCGCCCACGGGCGCGGCGGCGCGGGCCGCCAGAGCGCTGACATGGTGGCGCCGCACGATCCAGATCAGCGAGGCAACCAGCATCATCAGCCAGGCGTTGATCGCCATCAGCGCCGAGGGCACGTGGATGTAGATGATCTTGACCGTCGAGCCCTGCCGGTAATCGGCGGGGGTGAAAAAGAAGCCCCAGGTCAGCCCCACTGCCAGCGCCAGCACAGCCAGGGCCGAAACCCAGGGCAGCACCTTGTCCGTGGTGCGGATGAACTTGACCGGATTGGCATATTCCCAGATCGACATGCGTCTTCCCCTAGCCGCGTTTGACAGGCATCGCAATTCAATTTTCCGAAGGGAACACGGCGCTTCGCCGCACCGGCCCGCGCGCCGGTCTCAGCGCAGGTTCACCCGCAGCACCGCGGCGCTGGCAAAGGGCAGCAGCGCCAGCGTGCCAAAGCTGATCCCGGCCAGCATCAGCAGTGGCGCCTGCAACTCCAGCCCGTCGACACCGCGCCGCGCCACCTCGGCGCCGAAGATCAGCGTCGGTACGTAAAGCGGCAGCACCAGCAACGACAGCAGCAGCCCGCCGCGCTTCAGCCCGACGGTCAGCGCCGCGCCAAAGGTGCCGATCACCGACAGCGCCGGCGTGCCTAGCGCCAGCGACACCGGCACCCAAAGATAGCCCCCCGCCGGCAGGTTCAGCAGCAGCCCCAACGCCGGAGAAACCAGAACCAGCGGCAACGCGGTGGTCAGCCAATGGGCCAGCGCCTTGACCGTCACCGCGCCTTCCAGCGGCAGCGGCGAGGTGGCCAGCAGATCCAGCGTGCCGTCCTCCCAGTCCAGAGCGAAGATCCGGTCGAGCGACAGCAGGCAGGCCAGCAGGGCGCCGATCCACAGCACACCGGCAGCGACGCGAGACAACAGATCGGACTCGGGCCCGATGCCGAAGGGCACCAGCGTGACCACGATCAGAAAGAACGCCAGCCCCAGGCCAAAACCGCCCCCCGCGCGCACCGCCAGCGCCATATCTCGTTTCAGAAGCGCGATCACAGGAAGGCCTCATCCTGCACGGCCGCGCGCGGCTTGGCGCGGAACGGGGTCAGGTCCAGCACCTCGGCCTCATCCAGGCCCAGGTCGATGTGGGTCGCCATCAGGGCAGAGCCGCCCGACGCCAGGTGCTGCCGCACCGCCTGCGCGAACAGCGCGACAGAGGCCGTGTCGAGCGACACGGTCGGCTCGTCCAGCACCCAGACCGGACGCCCGGTCACCCCAAGCCGGGCCAGACCCAGACGGCGCTTCTGTCCGGCCGACAAGGTGCCCGCCATGCGGTCTTCCAGCCCGGTCAGACCAAAGCCCTGGATCGCCGGGGCGATGTCGCTCTGGCCAAACACCTGCGCCCAGAAGGTCAGGTTCTCGCGCACAGACAGCATCGCTTTCAACCCGTCGGAATGCCCGGCGTAGGCGATGCGCTCGCCGCCACCGCTGATCGTTCCGGCCAGTGCCGGCTGAAGCCCGGCAACGGTGCGCAGCAGGGTTGTCTTGCCCACGCCATTCGGCCCGCGCAGCACCAGAGCCCGGCCCGGCGCCAGCGCAAAGCCGACCCCGTCCAGCACCGGCACGCCACCGCGCGCCACGCCCAAATCCCTGACAACCAGTTCCATGCCCGTGCCTTACCGCGCCGGGGCCGGACAAGAAAGCCTCAAAGCGCGCCTCGGCCGGTCATACCGGAAGCACCGCCAGCGCGACGCGCCGTCCCTCGGCCAGCAGCACGTTGTAGGTCCGGCAGGCCGATGGCGAATTCATCACCTCGACCCCTATGCCAGCGCCTTCCAGCGTGTCGCGCAGGGACGCGGGCAGATGCGCGATATCGGCGCCGGTACCGACAAACAGCACATCGACCTGCCCTTGCAAGCGGGTCAGCGTCTCAGCATCGTCCAGACCGCCCCAGGGTTCCGGTCCGCGGGCCGACAGGCAGATCGCGCCCTGATGCGGCTTGCCGCCGATACGAAAGAACCCAGGGCCGTATCCATCGACCGGTGCGGCATCGGAATAGTTGATTTCTTTCAGGCGCATATCAAACTTCCTAATCCCAAACCGGCAAGCCTGCCACAACGGCACAAGCGATTAACACATATGCCGCATATCTATAAAGCCTTTCATCCGCTGGTTGAAAAAGGCTTCGCCCGATTCTCGTACCCAGCCCGTAGGGGACCAACAGTAGCAGACCCAGGGCTACGGACTGGCCGGTGATCAGCCCTTGCAGGGCCATATGCGGCAGCAGCAGCAAGCTCGTTACGGTCAGGAACACCAGGGTGGTGGCGCGCGATGTCGCGGCGCTGTCGCGGCCGGCCAGCTGGAACAGGATCAATACCGGCCCCATCAGCCCGGTTGCGCCCCCAACCAGCCCCGTACCCGCTGCGACAGCGGCCCGGGCGACTGGCGTCGGCGCGGCCTGGTAGCGCCAGCCGGAAACCAGCGCCAGCAGGGTTACCGCCGTCACGCCCAGCACGGCCCATCGCAGTGTCTCTGGATCGCCGCTCTTCAGCAACCGCACTCCCAGCGGGATGGTCAGCGTCGCCACGGCGATCATCAGCACGACACTGCGGCGGTTCACCTGCCGCCAGGCTTGCGGCACCACAGTCACCAGCGAGGCCATCGCCGCCAGGTTGAACGACGCTACTGCAAGCTCGACCGGCATTAGCCGGCTGGCCACGGGCATGAAGATCAGCGCAGCGCCGAACCCGGCAAAGCCATAGACGATACCCGCCGCCAGGGTGACGGCGACGATCCAGCCCAGGCCCGGTTGCCCCAGGGCCTGGGCCAGAATGTCAGGCATCGACGTTTGCGAACTGGTTGCCACCGGTGTTGGACGGCTTGGACCAGTCACGCTTGACGCCCAGCATCAGCACGATGTTCTTGGCGATGTAGACGGACGAGTACGTCCCGACCACGATCCCCCAGGTCATTGCAAAGACAAAGCCTCGGATCACGTCGCCGCCCAGGACCAGCAGCGCGATCAGCGCGATCAGCGTGGTGCCCGAGGTCATCACCGTCCGGCTCAGCGTCTCGTTCACCGACAGGTTCAGCACATCGCGCAGAAGCATCGTCTTGTACTTGATCAGGTTCTCGCGCGCCCGGTCGAACACGACCACGGTATCGTTGATCGAATAGCCGACGATGGTCAGCAAGGCCGCGATGATGGTCAGGTCGAACTTCAGCTGGAACAAGGCGAACAGGCCGATTGTCAGCCCCACGTCATGCGCCAGCGCAACCACGGCGCCCAGGGCGAACTGCCATTCGAACCGCAGCCAGATGTAGACGGTGATCGCCGCCACTGCCGCCGCAACCGACAGGATCGCCGTCCAGACCAGCTCTCCCGAAACCTTGGGCCCCACGCTTTCGACGCTGGGGAAGGTGATTGCGGGATCCACGGACTTGAGCGCGGCCTCGATCTGGCCGACGGTTTCGGGGGTGATCGCCTCGGTGCCTTCCTGCAACTGCACGCGGATCTGCGCAACGTGCTGGTCGGCGGCAAAGGCCGGGTCGAACACCTCTGAGATCAGAACATCGCCCAGTCCCAGCGGTGTCAGCGCCGAACGATAAGCTCCGACATCCACGGCTTGCGTGCTTTCGGTGCGGATCGTGGTGCCGCCCTTGAAGTCGATGCCAAAGTTCAGCCCCATGGCGAAGAACAGCACGACCGATGCCACCAGCAGCGCTACCGAGCCGCCAAAGGTGATCTTGGCGATCTTGAAGAAGTCGAAATTGGTGACTTCGGGCACCAGCCGCACGCCCCATTGCAGCACTGTCTTGGGACGCTTTTTGGCGAACCACCAGACGATCATCAGCCGGGTGACGAAGATCGCGGTGAAGACCGAGGTAAAGATACCGATGCCCAGGGTGACGGCAAAGCCGCGCACCGGGCCCGCGCCCAGCACGAACAGGATCACGGCAATGATCAGCGTGGTCAGCTGGGAGTCGATGATGGCAGACAGCGCCTTTTCATAGCCCAGCTCGATCGCCTGCGCGGCCCCTCGGGTGCGTTTGATCTCTTCGCGGATACGCTCGAAGATCAGCACGTTGGCGTCCACCGCCATGCCCATGGTCAATACGATGCCGGCGATGCCGGGCAATGTCAGTGTGCCGCCGATCAGTGACAGCACGCCAAAGATCATCGCGATGTTGATCGCCAGGGCGATATTGGCGAACCAGCCGAACAGGCCGTAGGCCAGCGCCATCCAGACCACGACCAGGGCCGCGCCGACCACGGCGGCGCGCTTGCCGGCCTCGATGCTGTCCTTGCCCAGTTCCGGGCCGACAGTCCGCTCTTCGAGGAAGTTCAGCCCGGCGGGCAGCGCGCCGGCGCGCAGCAGAACCGCCAGGTTGGTGCTTTCCTCGACGGTGAAGTTGCCGGTGATGATGCCCGATCCGCCGGGGATATGCGACTGGATCACCGGGGCGCTGATCACCTCGCCGTCCAGGACGATGGCGAAGGGGCTGCCGATGTTCTCGGCGGTGTAGTCGCCGAATTCGCGCGCGCCCGAGGGGTTGAACCGGAAGCTGACCGCCGGGCGGCCGTTCTGGTCAAACGAGGGTTGCGCGTCCACCAGCTCTTCGCCGGTAACCACAGGGGCGGATTCCAGCGTGTAGTAGACGCCTTCTTCGTCCAGCGACGGCAGAACCTCGTTGCCGACACCCGGCGCGGCATCCGCATTGGTGCCGCGCGAAACGACAGGCTGGAACGTCAGCTGGGCGGTGGTACCGATGATGTCCTTCAGTTCCTGCGCCGAGCCGAGGCCGGGCACCTGGATCAGGATCCGGTCGCCGCCCTGGCGCTGGATGGTCGGTTCGCGGGTGCCGACCTCGTCGACGCGGCGGCGGATGATCTCCAGCGCCTGCTTGACGGTGCGGTCGTCGGTGGCCACCTTCTCGGCCTCCGAGAGGGTCACGACGATCTCGTTGCCCTGCCCCGATACCTCGATGTCGCTGGCGCCGGCGGCGCTGAGGCTGGCAACCGGGCGGGCCAGGCCGCGCACGATTTCCAGCGCCCGTGCCATGCCCTCGGGATTGGCGATGTAGACGCGCAGTTCGCCCGGCTTGCCGTCCAGAAGCCGGATCGCGCCCACGGTGTCACGCTCGGGCCGCAGCGCGTCGCGCACGTCGGGCCAAAGCGCCTTCATCCGGGCGGCGTACACGTCCTCGACCTTGACCTCGGCCAGAAGATGCGCGCCGCCGCGCAGGTCCAGGCCAAGATTGACCACGCTGCTGGGCAGGAACGAGGGCCAGGAGCCCGCCTTCTCTTCCAGCTCGGGGGTGCTGCCGCCACGTTCGATGGCGGTCAGCGCATCATTGTGCTGCTCGACCCGTCCGTAAAACAGGTTGGGCGCCGCCAGCATCAAGCCTGCGGCCACGAGCGCCCAGATCAGGACGCGTTTCCAGGTTTCGATCTGAAGCATCTCGTACGCCGCCCGTGGCTCAGCTCTCGGCCGGTTCGGTCTTGGAAAGAACCTGCGCGATCGTGCTCTGCACCACGCGAACCTTCACGCCCTCGGCGATTTCGACTTCCAACTCGTTGTTTTCGCGCACTTTCACGACCTTGCCGATCAGCCCGCCCTGGGTGACGACCTGATCGCCCCGGCGCAGTTCCGAGACCATCTTCTGATGGTCCTTCACCTTCTTCTGCTGCGGGCGAATGAGCAGGAAATACATGATCGCGAAGATCAGGATCAGCGGCACGAACTGTGCGAATGCGTTGCCTTCCATGGGCCATATCCTTTGCATGACTGCGGGGTGGCCCCGCCGAATTGCGCGGAACCTATGCCTTGCGCGTCGGGGGCGCAAGAAGCGTCAGGCGTTATTTGCCGTCAAGAAGCAGAGCCATCGCATTAACCCTGCCCGGCTTGTGTCCCAGGCAGTCAAGACCTCCGGACCGCCATGCGCCTTTGCCCGTATCGTTGTCACGCTCCAGCCGAAGCGGAACACCAGGGTTGGCGACGTGACGTAATACGGGCCAGGCCTTTCGGGGGCGGAGCCCCGCTGCCGGATCACCGCTTGGCTTGAACACTTTCCAGATATTCGACCAGGGCGGCGAGTTTCCAGGGCGTGGGGGTCAGCTTGCCGTCGCCCGAGTCGAACGGGACGAGATCGCCTTCCAGCAGGGCGCCGAATTCGGGCATGCCTGGATAGACGCTGTCAGAGCGGGCATAGCCGTCGACCGTGCTCATGATTTTGGCGCGCGGGAAGCGGTCGCCGTTGCGCACCGCGATCAGCGTCAGGTTCTTGGGCGGCTTGGCCATCGAGCGCGCCAGCGGGCCGTCGCCCTTGGCCTCGGGGCCATGGCAATCGGCGCAATAGGTCATGTAAAGCGCGCGCCCGTCCGAAGCGGCGGGCATGGTCTGGGGCGAGCCTTCGATGCAGCCCGACAGGGCGACGGCCGGCAGAAGGGCGGCGAGGATGCGGCGCATGGCGGTCCTTTCGGCGGGTGCGGATCTGGCCCTGTGATACCACCGGCCCGGCGCGGGGTGCAACGCCATGCATTCGGGGCGTGACAGTCCGGCACGGCCGCGCCACTGTGGCCGCGAGTCGGGCAAGGAGGAACGGGATGCCGGTCTATGCGGGGGTGATGTTGCTGGCGGGGCTGGGAATTCCGGTTCTGGCGGCGCTGAATGCGGCGCTTGGGGTGCGGCTGGGCTCGCCCATCGCGGCAGGCTCGATCCTGTTCTGCGTTGCTTTCTGCGCGACCGCGGTTCTGCTACTGGTCACCGGCCCTTCGGCGTTGGGCCGGGCGGTCGAGGCGCCGCGTCACCTGTTCCTGGCCGGGCTTCTGGTGGCCTTCTACGTACTGTCGATCACCTTCATCGCGCCCAAGTTCGGAGTGGGCAACGCAGTGTTCTTCGTGCTGATCGGCCAGTTGATCTCGGCCGCGGCGATCGACCATTTCGGGCTGTTCGGCGCGCGGATATCTCCGCTGACGCTGACCCGGGCGGCCGGAATCTCGATCATGGCGCTGGGTGTCTGGGTGACCCAGCGCGCCTGAGCGGACGCGCCTCAGCCGACTGTCAGCTGCCCGCGGTCCAGCCGCAGCCGGCGGTCCATCCGGGCCGCCAGGTCGAGGTTGTGCGTCGCGATCAACGCCGCCAGACCGGTATCGCGCGCCAGAGCGAGCAACACCTCGAACACCTGGGCCGAGGTGGCCGGGTCAAGGTTGCCCGTGGGTTCATCGGCCAGCAGAACGCGCGGCGCGTTGGCCATGGCACGGCAGAAGGCGACGCGCTGCGCTTCGCCGCCCGACAGCTGCGCCGGGCGATGGCTGGCGCGCTCGGCCAGGCCGACGGCGTCCAGCAACTCGGCTGCACGGGCCTGGGCCCGCGGCGCCGCGATGCCATTGGCGCGCTGCGGCAGCACGATGTTCTCGGCCGCGGTAAATTCGGGCAGCAGGTGGTGGAACTGGTAGACAAAGCCGATGTCGCGGCGGCGCGCGGCGGTGCGCATTGCGTCAGGGCGGCCGGTCATGTCCTTGCCGGCGATTTCCACCGTGCCGGCGTCGGGCGTGTCGAGCAGCCCGGCGATATGCAGCAGCGTCGACTTGCCCGCACCCGAGGGCGCCACCAGCGCCACCACCTCACCCGGTTCCAGAACCAGGTCGGCGCCGCGCAGCACCGGAACGGCGGTATCGCCGCTGTGATAGGTCTTTTCGATCCCTTTCAGGCGCAGGGCGGCATCACTCATAGCGCAGCGCCTCTACCGGGTTCATGCGTGCGGCGCGGCGGGCCGGGAACAGCGTGACGACAAAGCTCAGCCCCAGCGACAGCGCCACCGCCGAGGCCACGTCGCCGGGCAGCAGGCGGGCCGGCAGATGGTAGATGCCCCGGATCGACGGATCCCACACACCGCCGCCCGAAAGCGTGTTCACCAGCGCGAAGATCGGGTCGATGTAGATGGCAAAGAGACAGCCCAGGATCACCCCCAGCGCGGTGCCGATCAGCCCGGTGGCGGCACCGCACAGGAAGAACACCCGCAGCACCGACCCCTGGGTCAGGCCCATGGTGCGCAGGATGCCGATATCGCGGCCCTTGTTCTTGACCAGCATGATCAGCCCCGAGACGATGTTCATCGCCGCGATCATCACAAGGATCGACAGGATGACGAACATCACGTTGTCCTCGACATCGAGCGCACGCAGGAAGCCGCCGTTGGCGTCCTTCCAGCTCCAGATCAGGGCGCGGTCGCCGGCGGCGCGCAGCAACGGGATCGCCAGCGCCTCTACCGCGTCGGGATCGGCGACCATCACCTCGATCTCGTCGGCGCGGCCTTCGCGATCAAAATAAAGCTGCGCCTCGGCGAAGGGCATGTAGACGCGGGTCCGGTCGATGTCCCAGCGCCCCGCCGAAAAGATGTAGCTGACCGGATAGGCCTTGACCCGCGGGCTGGTGCCAAAGGCGGTTTTCACACCGTTCGGTGCGATCAGCTTGACCTTGTCGCCGACGATCACGCCGAGTTCGCGCGCAAGCCCGGCGCCGATGGCGATGCCGCTTTCGAAATCGGCCAGGTTGCCCTGAGCGGCGGACGGATCGGCGATACGGGGAATTGAGGCCAGGTTTTCCCCGGTGATGCCGAATACCTCGACCCCGGCATTGCGATCGGCGGCATTGGCCATGATCTGGCCCTTGATCAGCGGTGCAGCACGGATCACGCCCGGCACTTCGCGGATGCGCTCTGCCATGCCGTCGTAATCCATGATGGTGCGGTCCTGCCGGCCCTGATCGTCCAGCACGGCGCCCTGATAGACGGTGACATGGGCGTTGGACCCCAGGATCGTGTCGACGAACTCGGCGCGGAAACCGGCGCGCACAGACAGCGTGGCGATCAGCGCGGCCACGGCCAGCGTGATGCCGATCAGGCTGATCCAGGTCATCACCGAAATGCCGCCCTCGGCCCGGCGGGCACGCAGGTAGCGCCAGGCGATTTGCCATTCGAACGGGGCAAACGGAGGAGGAGTTGCGGCCATGTCCGCCTTCTGTGGAAACTGCTCAGGCGATTAACTGACGCCGATCCTGCCCCGGGTCAAGCGTGGCAGCGCTGGACAGCGGACCGGCGCCGGATCACCATGATGCGCATGAGCGCATGGCAAAGGCTGATCGAACGGCAGATTCTGAAGGCGCGGGCCGAGGGCAAGCTCTCGGGGCTCGAGGGCGAAGGCCGCCCCCTGCCCGACCGTCCAGGCGATGCGCTGGTCGATCCGGCGGTCGCGGCGGGCTTTCGGATCATGGCGCAGGCCGGGGTCGTGCCGGAAGAGTTGCGGCTGAAGGCAGAGCTGGACGCAGCACTCGCGGCGCTGGCCGAGGCGCAGGGCGCGGAGCGCAAGCCGGCGATGGCGCGGGTCGCCGATCTGCAGATGCGCTACGAAATCGCACGCGAGGCGCGCCGGCGTTTCTTGCGCTGAACGCAGTGCCGCGCCGTCAGGGAACCACCCGGTCGATCGCGCGCATCGCACCCAGTGCCTTGTCATAGACCAGCGTCAGGACGCGGCGTTGCCGGGCGACGGACAGCGTCGCGGGAAGCGCGCGCGCGGCACCGGCGGCGGCGGTGGCGATCAGGAACTGGCGGCGGTTCAGGGCGGGCATGGGCGGGTCCTCCTAGGGGCTTCGATATGGGCACCATGCGACTTGTTGCAAGGGCCGTGGGCGCATTGTAACCAAGGCTATGACCGGACCGCGCTACACCCCGCTGATCGACAGCCTGCCCTCGACCGTTCCTTTCGTCAGCCCCGAAGAGCTGGAACGGCGTCTGGGCCGTCCGTTCCGTGCCCGGCTGGGCGCGAACGAGAACATCTTTGGCCCATCGCCCCGCGCTGTCGAAGCGATGGCGGCCGCGTCATCCGAACTGTGGATGTACGCCGATGCCAGCCATCAGGCGTTGAAATCGGCGCTGAGTGCGCGGCTGGGCGTGCCGTTTGACCAGATCGTGCTGGGCGAAGGCATCGACGGGCTGCTGGGCTACCTGGTGCGCCTACTGGTGGCGCAGGGCGATGCGGTCGTGACCTCGGACGGCGCCTACCCGACCTTCAACTATCACGTCGCGGGTTTCGGCGGGGTGCTGCACAAGGTGCCCTACCGCGCCGATGGCGAGGACCTGCCCGCGCTGATCGAAAAGGCGCGCGCGGTCGATGCCAAGCTGATTTACTTCGCCAATCCAGACAACCCGATGGGCAGCTGGTCCACCGGGGCCGAGATCGTCGCCGCGCTGGACGACATGCCCGAAGGCTGCCTTTTGGCGCTGGACGAGGCCTATGCCGAATTCGCCCCTGCCGAGGCAGTGCCGCAGATCGCTGCCGACGACCCGCGCGTGCTGCGGCTGCGCACCTTCTCCAAGGGTTACGGGTTGGCCGGGGCGCGGGTGGGCTATGTGTTCGGCGCGCAGCCGCTGGTGAAGGCGTTCGACAAGATCCGCAACCATTTCGGCATGAACCGCGCCGCGCTGGCCGGCGCGCTGGCGGCGCTGGAAGATGACGACTGGCTGGCGCACGTGCAGGCGCAGGTGTCCGCGGCACGCGACCGGATCGGCGCCATCGCCGCCGACAACGGGCTGAGCGCCCTGCCCTCGGCCACCAACTTTGTCGCGGTCGATTGCGGCCGTGGCGGCGCTTTTGCGCGCGCGCTGCTGGGCACGCTGGCCGAGGATGGCGTTTTCGTGAGAATGCCCTTCGTCGCGCCGCAAGACCGGTGCATCCGCATCAGCGCCGGCAGGCCCGAGGATCTGGACATCCTGGCCGAGGCCCTGCCCGGCGCGCTGGACCGGGCGGCTGCGGCCACGCAGACGTGAGCCACGGGCGGCGCCAAGCCTGCTAGCGTTGAAGCGAACCTGCCGGAAGTACCGCCAGCCGGCGCAGCGCCATGCCAGAGGGAGGCCGCCGATGCCCTCGCACCGACGAGTGGAGAATTACACCGTGCCCAGCCTGGTGCTGGGCCTGATCAACCTGTTGTGGATCTTCGGCGTGATCTGGGTGAACTGGGGGTTGGGCGGGGTGGTCCTGGCCGGGCTGGGCCTGAACCACCTGATCGGCCGGCTGGAACAACACCTGATCCGGCGCGAGGCAGAGCGCGCCTGGCCGCGCGAAGGCTGACCGGACCTGCTCTGCCCTGACCGGCTTAGCCCGCCGCCGCCGCAATCTCTCGCGCGGCCGCCTCGACGCCGCCGGGGCTGTGCGGGATCGACAGCGCACCCATGCCCGCCTCGACCACGCCAAGAAGGCCCAGGATCATGTGCGCGTTGACATGGCCCATATGGCCGAAACGGAAAAAGCCGCTGCCTGTCGGGTCATCCGGCTCGGACATGCCCAGCCCGATGCCCAGCGTCACACCGGCCTTGGTGTCGGTCCACTCTCGCAGGGCCGCACCCCAGGGCTTGCCCAGACGGGCAGCGGTCACCGCATGGCTGCGCAGCGACCGGTCAGCGATGTTCAGCCTCAGCGCGCCGTTCTCGCCCCACCGCTCGCACGCGGCCCAGATGGCGCGCGCCAGCGCGGCGTGGCGGGTCCAGACGGCCTCGATCCCTTCTTCCATCAGCATGTCGAGCGCGACCCGCAGGCCGAACAGATGGTGCGTCGGCGCGGTGCCGCAGAACAGCTGGTAATAGAACTCGGGATTGGCGCGCGGCGCCCAGTCCCAGTAGCGGCTGACCCGCGGCATGGCTTTGCGCGCCTGGTCGGCGCGGTCGTTGAAGAACACAAAGCCCAGCCCCGGCGGGGTCATCAGCCCCTTCTGGCTGGCCGCGATCATCACGTCGACGCCCCAGGCGTCCATCTCGAATCGATCACACGCCAGCGAGGCGATGTTGTCCGACATCAGCAGCGCGGGATGGCCGGTTTCGTCGATGGCGCGGCGCAGCGCGGCGATGTCGTTGCGCACCGAGGTGGCGGTGTCCACATGGGTGGCCAGAACCGCCTTGATCCTGTGCGCGGTGTCGGCACGCAGCGCCTCGGCAACGCGGGCCGGGTCGATCGGCGCGCGGGTGCCAAAGTCGATCCGCTGCACGGTGATGCCGCGCCCCTCGGCCACGTCGGCCCACCCGTTGCCAAAGCGCCCGGTCACGGCCGAAAGCACTGTCTCGCCCGGCGCAACGGTGTTGGCCAGCGCCGCCTCCCACGCACCGTGCCCGTTGCAGATGTAGATCGCCACATTACCTTCTGTACGGGCAACCGCCTTGAGATCGGGGTAAAGGCTGTGGGTCATCGCCACCAGTTCGCCCTCGTAGATGTTGGGCGCGGGCCGATGCATCGCTTGCAACACCCGGTCCGGCATTACCGAAGGTCCGGGAATGGCAAGGTATGGTCGGCCGTTGGCAAGCGTCATGGCGGGGCTCCGTTCTTCGCTACCGGGCGACCCTACCCACCCGGGCGGCGGCGTCAATCTGCCGGGCGCTTGTCACCGCGCGGTCCAAGGACTAAACCCGCGTGAACCGCGAAAGAGAGTTTCCGATGCTGTCCAAACTGATCGCCAGACTGGACCGCGCCGAACGGCGCCTGCGCTACAGTTTTGGCGACAATATCACCGACCCGGCGCAGCGGCGCTGGTCGGCGCTGCATGTCAACCTGTTCGACCACGCTTTCCTGCGCACGATCTGGACCAATTTCTGGCAGATCGCCCCGGGCGTGTACCGGTCCAACCAGCCGACGCACCGGCGGTTCGAAAAATACGCGGCGATGGGGATCAAGACGGTGATCAACCTGCGCGGCGAGGATCCGCGGGCGCATTACCTGTTCGAAAAGGAAAGCTGCGACGCGCTGGGGCTGACCCTGATTGACGTCAAGCTGCACGCGCGTCAGCTCTACAGTGCCGACAAGTTCCTTGCCGCGCTGGAGGCCATGCGCACGGCGGAAAAGCCGATGCTGATCCATTGCAAGTCGGGCGCGGACCGTACCGGCATCATGGCCGCGATCTACCTGATGGTGGTCGAGGGGAAACCGGTGGAAGAGGCGCAAAAACAGCTGAGCCTGAAGTACATCCACCTGAAATGCACCAAGACAGGCGTTCAAGACTACATGCTGGACGTCTACGCCGCGCGCAACGCGCACCGGCCCATTGGCTTTGAAGACTGGCTGCGCACCGAGTACAATCACAAACGGCTTCAGTCCGGATTTGACGGCGGCGTGCCGGCCGAAGACATGGCCTTCCCGCAATGAGCGGCCAGGACAATCCGCGCGGACTGCTGATCTGGCTGTGGCGGCGCTACCTGCGCCCGCACACCGGAATGCTCGCGCTGTCGGTGGTGTTGATGTCGCTCGAAGGGGCGATGTTCGGCGCGCTGAGCTACATGATGAAACCGATGTTCGACAAGGTCTTCGTCGGTGGGCAGACCGGTGCCCTGGCCTGGGTGGCCGCGCTGATATTTGTCATCTTCGTCATCCGGGCGCTTGCCAGCGTCGGGCAGAAGGTCCTGCTGGCGAAGGTTTCGCAGCGCACCCTGGCGGCGATGCGTACCGGGCTGCTGGAACATCTGATGACGCTGGACGGCACCTTCCACCAGATGAACCCGCCGGGCTATCTGATCCAACGGATCGACGGCGATACCGAGGCGATCTCGAAGGTCTGGCGCACCGTGATCACCGGTGCCGGGCGCGATGTGGTTGCGCTGATCTCGCTGTTCGCGGTGGCGATTGGCGTGGACTGGCGCTGGACGCTGATCGCGCTGCTGGGCGCGCCGCTGCTGGTGCTGCCGGCAACCATCGTGCAGCGCAAGGTGCGCCTGAACGCCCGCCGCGCACGCGAAATCGCGGCCCGGCAGTCGACCCGGCTGGACGAGGTGTTTCACGGCATCCTGCCGATCAAGCTGAACCGCAACGAAGCCTATCAGAGCCGCCGCTACCAGGACCTGACGCAAAGCCGCATCCAGACCGAGGTTCAGACCACCACGGGCGAGGCGCTGGTGCCGGGGATGATCGACATCCTGGCCGGCGCCGGCCTGATGGGCGTGCTGTTCTACGGCGGCGCCGAGATCATCGACGGGCAGAAGACCGTGGGCGAGTTCATGGCCTTTTTCACCGCCATCGGCCTGGCGTTCGAACCGCTGCGACGGCTGGGCGCGATCAGCGGCGTGTGGCAGACCGCAGCGGCGGGGATCGAACGGATCCGCGCGCTGCTGTCGCTGACACCAGAGCTGCGCGACCCGGCTGTGCCGATCCCGGCACCCGTCGGCGTGCCCGAGGTGCGGCTGGAAGCGGCCGTGGTGCGCTATGGCGATCTGACAGTTCTGGACGGCGCCAGTTTTGTCGCCGAGGCGGGCAAGACCACGGCTTTGGTCGGGGCTTCGGGGGCGGGCAAGTCGACGGTGTTCAACCTGCTGACGCGCCTGGTGGACCCGGCGTCGGGCGCGGCGGTGATCGGCGGCGTCGACACGCGGGCGATGCGCCTGGCCGACTTGCGCGCACTGTTTTCCGTGGTCAGCCAGGAGGCGCTGCTGTTTGACGAAACGGTGCGCGAGAACATCCTGCTGGGCCGCTCTGACGTGGCCGAGGCAGAGCTGACGCGGGCGCTGGACGCGGCCTATGTCTCGGACTTCCTTCCGCGCCTGCCCAACGGGCTGGACAGCCCGGCAGGCCCGCGCGGCTCTGCCCTTTCGGGCGGGCAGCGGCAGCGGGTGGCAATCGCGCGGGCATTGCTGCGCGATGCCCCGATCCTGCTGCTGGACGAGGCGACCTCGGCGCTGGACGCGCAGTCCGAACGGATGGTGCAAGAGGCGCTGGACGGTCTGTCGCGCGGGCGCACAACGCTTGTGATCGCGCACCGCTTGTCGACCGTGCGCAATGCCGACAAGATCGTGGTCATGGACCGGGGCCGCGTTGTCGAGGAAGGCACGCACGAGTCGCTTCTGTCCCAAGGCGGCGCCTATGCGGCGCTGTACCAGTTGCAGTTCCAGGAGGACGCCGAGTGACAGAGCAGCCGCGCAGCGTGATCCGGATCACCGGCAATGACCGCGAGCATTTCCTGCAAGGGTTGGTGTCGAACGACGTCGGCCGGCTGCGCGACGGGCTGGTCTATGCCGCGCTGCTGACGCCGCAGGGCAAGTACCTGGCCGATTTCTTTCTTGTGCCTCGGCCGGACGCGATCCTGCTGGACATCGCCACGCCGCTGGCCGCGGGAGTGCTGCAACGGCTGTCGATGTACAAGCTGCGCTCTGACGTGACGCTGGCCCCGGCCGAAATCGCGGTAACGCGCGGGCTGGGCCCGACGCCCGAGGGTGCGTTTGCCGACCCGCGCGATCCGGCGATGGGCTGGCGTGGTTATGACGGCCAGCCGGGCGACGGAACGGACTGGACGGCGCAGCGCGTGGCGCATGTCATCCCCGAAAGCGGGATCGAGCTGACGCCCGATACCTTCCTGCTGGAAGCCGGGTTCGAACGGCTGCACGGGGTCGACTTCCGCAAGGGCTGCTATGTCGGCCAGGAGGTGACCGCGCGGATGAAACACAAGACCGAATTGCGCAAGGGACTGGTGCAGGTCGCCATTGACGGCGCTGCCCCCGTGGGCACGGAAATCACCGCCGACGGCAAGCCGGCAGGCACTTTATTCTCGCAATCCGGGGGGCTGGCGCTGGCCTTCTTGCGCTTCGACCGTGCCGTCGGAGCGATGCAGGCCGGTCCGGCAACAATCACCTGGAACGGCCAGACACTGTTGCCCTGACGGTCCGAAACGCCCCAATTCGCTGCGTTTCCGCCAAAATCCTTACCGAATCCTTTGGTCTACCTCCGTCCCGAAACGCCAGATCTGCCGGGCTGAGTTACCGAGTGCCCATCATTTTTTTGCGACCTATTGTTCGGTCGTCGTCTGACCGGCCCTGGCAATAAGCAAGACCACCGCGCGCTGCCAAGAGTCTACGCGGAGAGGAAAAGGGCACGAGCTTTGAGTGACGATCGCATTCTTCCGGATTTTCAACTCCGATTTTCGCTGTTTCGGATGTTGGGGCTGGCCGAAAACCCCAAGGTGACAGACATCGGCACGATCTGGCTGATCCGGCCGCCAAGTGGCGGGTCCGGCTCTTCGGGCGGTTCTGGCGGCTCTGGCGGAACCGGAGGCTCGGGCGGCACGGGCGGCTCGGGTGGCACCGGAGGGACCGGTGGCACGGGCAGTAGCGGCGGAACCGGGGGCAAGGGCGGAACCGGGGGCACCGGCGGATCGAGTGGCGGAACCAACATACCGGCCCTGATATCTGGCACCGCAGGCGACGACACCATGCGCGGCACCGCTGCCGGCGACTACATGGACGGCCTGGGCGGCAATGACAGCATCACCGGCGACGAGGGCGATGACTCGCTGTTCGGCGGGCTGGGCGATGACACGATCAAGGGCCAGGGCGGGATGAACGCCATCGACGGCGGCGACGGCGCCGACTCGATCCTGGGCGGGGTGCTGTCCGATACGCTGGTGGGCAACACCGGCAATGATTTCCTGTTCGGCGATGCCGGCAACGACACTCTGGATGGCGGTGACGGCGACGACAAGCTGGTTGGCGCCGAGGGCAACGACCGCGCCGATGGCGGGCTGGGCAACGACACCATATCGGGCAGCGAAGGCGACGACCTGCTGAACGGCAACGAAGGCAACGACGAGCTGCACGGCGGCGAAGGCAACGACCGCGCCAATGGCGGCGACGGTCACGATCTGCTGACCGGCAACGTCGGCGACGACTGGCTGAACGGCGGCGAAGGCAATGACACCGTCTATGGCGGCGAAGGCGCGAACCGGCTGACCGGCGGTGGCGGTGACGACATCATCTCGGGCCTGCTGGGCAACGACTGGATTGCCGGCGGCGACGGCAACGACGATATGAACGGCGGCGACGGCAACAACGTTCTGGCGGGCGGCACCGGTAACGACACCATGCGCGCCGGTGACGGCAACGACCGCATGGATGGCGGCGATGGCAACGACGATATCGACGGCGGCCAGGGCAACAACACCATGAGCGGCGGGCTGGGCGACGATCGGCTGGTAACCGGCTCTGGCATCGACAAGATTGACGCCGGCGACGGCAACGACACCGTCGACAGCGGCTCTGGCAACGACAGCATCACCGGCGGCGCCGGCGACGACGGGCTGGTTGCCGGCGATGGCAATGACGAAGCGCATGGCGGCGACGGCAACGACACCGTGGTCGCCGGCGACGGAGACGACACCGCCACGGGCGGCGCGGGCAATGACGTAGTGATCGGCGGCCTGGGCAACGACGAAGTGCACGGCGGCAACGACCAGGACACCGTCTGGGGCGGCGAGGGCAACGACCTTGTCACCGGCGGCGCGGGCCATGACACGATCTATGGCGAGGCCGGCAACGACACGATGTATGGCGGCACGGGCAACGACCTGATCTACGGCGGTGAAGGGTTCAACGTGCTCTACGGCGGCGACGGGACCGATTACGTTGTCGGCGGCGCAGGCAACGACTCGCTGATGGGCGGCAACCAGAACGATACGCTGGTCAGCCACGCCGGCAACGACCGACTGGAAGGCGGCTATGGCCACGATCACCTGTTCGGCGGTGCGGGCAACGATACGCTGAAGGGCGGCTACGGCAACGACGTGTACTATGTCGAGTGGTCGGCGCTGGCGCCCCAGTCGGACATCATCGAAGATTTCAACCAATTGAACCGCGACACGCTGGTGCTGACCGCGGCCGAGGGCGAACAGCTGTCGGACTTCTATTCTTCGCTGCACATCGTGGAGACGCGCACTGGCCTGTTGATCGGCACCGGCTTTGTTGGCGGCAACACCGCCGCGCGCGCAAATTACACCACCACGCTGTTCCTGGCAGGCGCGGACGCCAGCGACATCAACGTCTCGCAGCTGTTGCCGGGTTATACCCCGCCGGCACCGACCACGCCGACGACACCGACGACACCGACGACGCCCACCACACCGACAACTCCAACCACGCCGACCACCCCAACTACCCCGACGGCGCCCACGACACCGACCACGCCAACCGGCCCAACGGTGTACGATCCCGCCGAGCCGTCGCGGCCGACCAACCTGTCAGGCTTCAACCAGTATGTCTTTGGCAGCGCCGAAGATGACTTCCGCGGCGAGGATGGCAGCGACATGGTGCTGTCCGGCGGTGGCAATGACGAACTTGATGGCAAGGATGGCGACGACTGGCTCGACGGCGGTTCCGGCGATGACGAGATCGACGGCGGCGACGACAATGATACCATCCTGGGCGGCACCGGTGCCGATACCCTGAACGGCGAAGCCGGTTCGGACAAGATCTGGGGCGGCGACGGCAACGATTCCATCGAGGGCGGCGCAGGCAGCGACACGCTGACCGGCGGCGCGGGCAACGACACGTTCCAGTTCTGGGGCCTGGGCCAGGTTTCGGGTGGCGACGTGATCACCGACTTCAACCCGGCGCAGGACACGATGCGCTTTGGCGTGGCCGGCGGGCCGACCCATGTCATCGACGTCGCCGGCGGCGTCATGGTCGGGCTTGGCTATTACGGCGGCGATGCCAGCAACCGCAACAACTACGACGCGGCGGTGTTCGTGCAGGGCGTGACCGCCTCGCAGCTGAACAGCGGCAACATGAAATCGCCCACCGCTACCGGCTATGTCGCGCCCAAGGATCACGGCGCCAGCACGGTGGACCGCTACGCCAGCAGCGGCGCGGACGAGTTCAACTTCGAAACCACGGCCGGCGGCAATTTCGTCATCCACAACTTCGACCCGGTGAATGACAGCGTCGACATCTGGCACGATCTGCCGACATCGCTGCTGAACGCGCATGTCGGGCTGGATGAGGACGATATCTACAGCCCGCTGTTCCGCACGCAGGAATCGCCCTATGGCACAACGGTCTATGTCTATGACTATGACACGTTCTACCAGGCCTACCCCTATGTGCCCACGGGCACCGGGCCGGTGGGCTGGATGACACCGGCGGCCAGCTACCTGTTCGAAGGCGTGGCGGCAGAAGACCTGACCTTCTCGGACCACATGATCCAATGGGCCTGAGCCGGCTGGACCAGCCCTGAAAACGCAACGCGCCGCGTGCCCCAAGGGCCGCGGCGCGATCGTGTTTGCAGCCGGGCGGCACCCGCCGCCCTGCCCCGCGCATCAGGCGCGTTCGGAATATTCCATCGTTTCGGTGTTCACGATGATGTCTTCGTCCTGCGCGATGAACGGCGGCACGGTGATGCGCACGCCATTGTCCAGAACCGCCGGCTTGAAGCTGTTGGCGGCCGTCTGACCCTTCACCACCGGCTCGGTCTCGACCACCTTGCAGGTGACCTTTTGCGGCAGCGTGGCGTTCAGCGCCTCGGCTTCGTGGAATTCTACGAGGATGGTCATGCCGTCCTGCAGGAACGGGCGACGTTCGCCCAGGATTTCCGCCGGCAGCTCGACCTGCTCATAGGTTTCGGTGTCCATGAACACCAGCTGGCCGTCGGTTTCATACAGGAACTGCATGTCCTTCTGTTCCAGCCGGACCCGTTCGACCTTGTCGGCGCTGCGGAAGCGTTCGTTCAGCTTTGAGCCGTTGCGCAGGTTGCGCATTTCCACCTGAGCGAAGGCGCCGCCCTTGCCAGGCTTCACGTGATCGACTTTCACCGCCGCCCACAAACTGTTGTTGTGTTCAAGTACGTTTCCGGGGCGGATCTCGTTACCGTTGATTTTGGGCATGTCCAGACCGTGTCAAAAGGTTGATCAGATTTTGCCGCCTCCTATATCTGGCGGGTTCCACGGGCGCAAGACAACCAAATCTCGGTTAATCCGCTTCTGAGCTATGCACCAATTGCATACTAGATATGTATAAACGGGGTACCCGAATCGAGTGGAATAGGCCATAAGGGCCGTCACGCCAGGAAATACAAGAGCAATAAAAAAGGACGAAACATGCGAGATTTCGTTGACGGTACAGCATTCAACACCGAGCAGGGCAACCGCGCGCGCAAACTGTTTGCAGCTGTTGTTCTGGCCGCACTTGATGACGCGATTGCCGACGACAAGAAATATGGCAACGGGCCCGAGCAGATTGCCCGTTGGGCACGTTCGCGCGATGGCCGCGAAGTGCTGACCTGTGCAGGCATCGACCCGAACGAACGTGTCGTTCTGGGCCTGATGGACTTCGTGTCCAAGGGTGTGCGGACCTCTGTCGCGCTGTCGCGCGAAGAGAGCGAGCGCCGCAATGCCGCGCAGCAGGCCGAAGCCGCCTGATCCACTGCCCCTTTTCAAAAGAACAAGGCGCGCTGCTATGGGCAGCGCGCCTTGTTCGTTTCGGGTGCGTCACGCCGGCGGCGCGGATCAGTCCAGATCGCGGTGCATCAACGCGCGCTGGATTTCGCGGCGGACCAGCTTGCGCACATTTCGGGTGATGCGTTCGCCCAGAACCCCCTGCAATTCCTTGCGGATCACGCGGGCGACCAGTTCGTGCAGTTCGTCCTCGTCCAGCGTCGGCAGGTCCAGATCGTCGTTCGAATGGATGACATGCAGCTCGGGCTTGCCCGAGGGCCGCGCCGGCGTGGCGGTGACACGGGTGGCGGCGGGCTCCGGCTTGGCATCGACGGCCGGTTCGACATCGTCGAAAGTCGTTTCGTCGTCCTCGGTCTCGGGCACGGGCGGCTTGCGTGCGCCCAGGTCGCGATGGGCAAAGGCGATGGCGCGCGGGTCGTCCTCGACCGCGTCTTCCTCAGCTTCGTCCGCTTCAGGCTCTTCCATGGCGACGGCATCGGCAACCCGCGCCATCGTCTCTTCCAGAGTCATGTCGGCGCCGGCCTCTGTCAGATCATCCTCTGCCTCAGCTTCTTCGGCTTCGGCTGGCAGATCTTCCGGCAGCGTGTCCTCGGGCAGCGCGGCTTCGGCGCTGTCGTCTTCGGGCAGGACATCCTCAGGCAGCGCGGCCTCGGCGTTGTCATCCTCGGGCAGGTAATCTTCGGGCAGAGCTGCCCCGTCCAGCGCCTGCTCCGCCTCGGCCTCGGCTTGCGCTTCTGCCTCCTCGGCGGTGTCGGGGGTAAAGTCCCAAGGCATTTCCGCCTCTGGCGCGGGGGCGGCGGCATTGTCGCCGAAATCCGCCGTCTCGGGTTCGAACTCGACACCGGATCGGCCCACAAGCCGTTCCAGTTCCGAGATTTTCTGCTCCAGCGTCTTGGCTGCCTGTGCCGGTGTCTGGACCGCGCGCGGCAGGTCCTCCGGCACGTCAGGCTGACCGCCGGCGGGGGCCACGGTATCGGCCCGCACCAGGCGCAAGGGTTCGTCATTGTCGCCCGTATCGGCGAAATACGGATCCTGCATGTCAGACGACAGGTATTCCGGCTCTTCTTCCACCGGTTCGGCCGCGGCGGTGTCGCGCAGGTCCGGTGCGTCACCCTCATCGGGCGTGACGGCCATCTCGGGCATCTCGCCGTCCAGCTCTACCTCGGCTGCGGGAGCGTCGTCCCACTCGTCGGCAGAGGACAAAACCAGCTGCGCCACGGGGCCGGTGGCCATTTCGGGCTGGGCTGCCATCAGCGACCGAATCTCGCTCAGGATCGATTCCTTGGCATCGGCATTGGCCGGCAGCAGCAGCTTGCGCGCCAGCGCCTCGATCCGCACCAGCTTCTCGTCGCGATGCTCGGGGCGGGCGACCAGAACCGGCGGCTCGGGCTTGGCTTCGGGCGCTGTCGCGGCTTCGGGTTCTGGCGCGGCTTCGGCTTCGGGCACCGCTTCGGCCGCTTCGTTGCGGGCAGCCTCGATCATCGCGGCCACGGTTTCAACCTCGGCGACCGGCTGCTCTGCCGGCGTTTCCGCAGCGGGCTCCAACGGCAGTTCGGGCGCTTCGGGAGCGGCGGCGGCAGTGTCTTCAACCCGCTGAGCGGCGGTCAACACCAGCTTGCCGCTTGGCGGGGCACGCCGGTCCGACTGCGGTTCGCTGCGCAGGATCTTGCGCGCTCCGGGGTCCTCGGACACCAGACGCCGGATCGAGGACAGCACGTCCTCGACATTCATGTTTGTGACAGGATCAGACATACGCTTACCACTCCGACCTCGGGAGCAAGGTTATCCCCCTGCCCCAATTATCACAACAGATACCAAGAATTGTTACTCTTTTCCCAATGCCTGCAAGACACGGTCAAGCTGTTTGCCCTGTGCCGAGCGCGCAATCGGGGCAGACTTGACCAGATTGTAATACGCCTCGGGGTCATACCGCTGCACGGCCAGGTTCATGTGGTCGGCGGTCAGCAGGCCGATCGAGGCCAGCACGACATAGGCCGCCACCGTCTCGTCCACCGTCGCCGAGATCAGCCCGACTCGGGCGTCGAGCAGTTCCTGCTCGGCGTTCAGAACGTCGAGCGTGGTGCGCGCGCCAAGCGAGGCCTCTTCGCGCACGCCGCGGAAAGCCACCTGCGAGGCGCGGATCTGCCGTTCGCTGGCGTCGCGGCTGGCGCGGGCAACGTTGAACTGCGCATAGGCGTTCTCGACATCGCGGCGCAGGGTCTGGCCGGTCACCAGCAAGCCGTTGCGCGCGGCATCGCGCTGCGCCATCGCCTGGCGCTTGAGCGACGACAGTCGCCCGCCCTGGTAGATCGGGCCGGAGACACCCAGCGTGACAGAGCCGCTGTGGGTGAAGTTGGAGCTGTCCAGATCGTCGGTCATGCCCAGCCGGGCCCCCAGCGTCACCTTGGGCTTCATCGCCGCATCGGCGCGGGCAATTGCCAGTTCGGCCGCGGCAACCTGGTGCTGGGCCGCCAGAACGCTGGGATGGCCGCGCTGTGCCGTGTCGATCGCATTGGCCATGCCCGGCAGCGACGGCAGCCGCGACGGCGGGGTCAGCGCGCCGGGCTTGTGGCCGATGGCGGCGGCATATTCGGCACGGGCCACGTCCAGCGCCCCGCTGGCGGCGGCCAGCGCACTGCGCGCTGCGGCCAGGCGCGCCTCGGCCTGGGCGACATCGGTGCGGGTGATCTCACCCACGTCGAAGCGGTCGTTGGCGGCGCGCAGTTCCTCTGCGATCAGGCGCACGTTGCTGTCGCGCACGGCGGCCGTCTCGGTGGCGCGGCGCACCTCCATGAAAGCGGATACCGCGCGCAGCAAGACCGACTGTTCCACCGCGATCAGCTGCTGGCGGGTCGCCAGAACAGCCTCTTTCGCGGCCTCGCCCGCCAGGCGGGTGGCGCCATTGTCGAACAGCGTCATCTCGGCCGCCAGGCCGATGGTCGCCTCGTTGTTGACAAAGCCGATCGTGCGCCCGCCGGTGCTGGTAGAGCGGGTGGTGCCGAAGGCACGCGACACCTCGGCAGACCAGCCGATCACCGGGCGCAGCGCGGCAACGCTCTGGGCCACGTCTTCGTCGGCGGCGCGCAGCAAGGCGCGGTTCTGGTCGAGCAGCCCGCTATGGTTGTAGGCCGACACCAGTGCCTGGGTCAGCGTCTCGGCCGATGCCGGAAGCGACAGCGCCAGAACAGCCAAGCCGATCCGCGCGGACCGTGTCAGCGCCTTGTGTACTCTCAGCATGTCTCCAACTCCACGTCTGCTTCTGCAAAAAATCCGCCGCCCCGGCCCGCAGCCGGGCGCGACCTATAGCGTGAACGCGCTGTGCGCCTCGAACCCGGGCATCACCGGTGCGCCTGCGTTGAACGCATGGCGCCAAGTTACGACCCCGTCGATCTTGTATCCGATGCGCACCGTTCCCAGCGCGCCTTCCATGAACAGCACGGCAATGCGCCCACCATCCTTCAACTGATCGGTCAATGCAGCCGGCAGGTGCGCGACTCCGCCATCGACCAGGATCACGTCATAGGGGCCATGTTCCGCGGCGCCCTGTGCCAGCGGGCCGACATGCATCACCACGTTGTCGGCGCCAAGGTCGGACAGCACTGTCTGCGCTTCGTCGGCGCGCTCGGCGTCATCCTCGACGGCGATCACGGCTTCGGCGATGCGGGCCAGAACGGCGGCCGAGTAGCCCAGCCCTGCACCGACAACGAGCGCCAGGTCCGAGTTCGCCGGGTCGAGCGCGTCAAGCATCTTGGCCAGGGTGCGCGGCTCCAGCACGACGCGGCCGCCGCCCAGGTCGATGTTCTCTCCGACATAGGCCATGTCGCGCTTCTCGCGCGGCACGAAGGCTTCACGCGGGACAGAGAGCATGGCGTCGATGATCGGGAACTTGGTGACGTCCGAAGGACGAACCTGCGTATCGACCATCATGGTGCGGCGTGCGGCAAAATCGGTCATCGGGGGAACTTTCCTTCTGATTTCGCCAATGGTTCTGCCACATTCAAAAACCCGCGGCAATCTCCGCGCGGCGCGAAAAGCGGTGGATGCGTCAGCATGCCCAAAGGCTGGCCGATACCCGCTTGACGCCGCCCGGCCCACCCAGTAATCCGGGGCAACCTCGGCGGCGAGTTGGCGGAGAGGTTACGCAGCGGATTGCAAATCCGTGTAGACCGGTTCGATTCCGGTACTCGCCTCCACGGGGTCTTTCCCTGATATGCCAGCGCCATAACGCGCGATTCCCCCTAGTCCAGCGTGCGGCGGAAGCGTGCCAGCGCCAGCAGCGCGAAGGCCAGCGCGAACAGAACTAGCGCCGCCATCGGTGCCTGCACATTGGCATAACCCGCGCCCTTGAGCATGACCGCACGGATCATCCGCAGGAAATGCGTCAGCGGGAACAGCTCGCCCAGCACCTGCGCCCAGCCGGGCATGCCGCGGAACGGGAACATGAAGCCCGACAGCAGAAGCGAAGGCAGAAAGTAGAAGAACGTCAGCTGCATCGCCTGCATCTGGGTACGCGCCACGGTCGAGATGGTGTAGCCCAGCAGTACCAGCGCCAGCACGAACACCAGCACCCCGACCAGCAGCAGCGGCAGCGCTCCGACGAAGGGCACGCCAAACAGCAGCCGCGCCGCGACCAGCACCACCACCACCTGCACAGCGCCAACGGCCAGGTAAGGCATGACCTTGCCCAGCATGATCTCCAGCGCGGTGGCGGGCATGGCCAGAAGGTTTTCCATCGTGCCGCGCTCTGTCTCGCGGGTCAGCGCCATCGAGGTCATCATCACCATCGTCATTTGCAGGATCACCCCCAGCAGGCCGGGCACGATGTTGTACTGGGTGATCCCCTCAGGGTTGTAGCGGCGATGCACCACGACCTGAAGCTGCTGGCGGCTTTCCTCGTCAGCCTGCGATTCCACGCCCTTCTCGTGCAGCAGCGCCTGTGCCGCGACCGTGCTGAGGGTGGAGATCGCGCCCGAGGCCACGGCCGGATCGGTTGCGTCGGCCTCGATCAGCAGGTGCGGGTTGTCGCCCCGATCCACCCGCCGGCCAAAGTCCGACGGTACCGTGACGACAAAGGACACCGCGCCGCGCTCCAGCAGCGCCTCGGCCTCGGCCACGCCGGCGATATGTTCGAACCGGTAATAGCCCGTCAGCTCCAGCGCGGTGACGATAGCGCGGGAATAGCGGTCCTGCGTGGGTGCGACCAGCGCGGCGGGCAGGCCTTTGGGATCGTTGTTGATGGCAAAGCCGAAGAGCACCAGCTGCATCAGCGGCACGCCCAGCATCATCGCGAAGGTGACGCGGTCGCGGCGCATCTGCACCAGTTCCTTTCGCCACAGCGCGATCAGACGGCGCAAAGAGAACAGCCGGTTCATGCCATGTTGTCCCGCGCGTCGGCCATGAAGCGGATGAAGGCATCCTCAAGGCTGGTGTCGATGGCGGCGTGATGGATGTCGAGCTCGTCCGCCACGTCCTCGATTGCGGCCCGCAGGGCGCGCCCGTCGCGCCCGACGACGTGCAGGCTGGCGCCGAAATGGGTCACGTCATCGACCCCGGCGCGCCCCTGAAGCAGGTGCGCCGCGCGGGTGACATCAGGGCCGTCGACCAGCACCGTGGTCAGCCCGGCCTTGGCGATCACCTCGTCGACCGTGCCGCTGGCCACCAGCTTGCCATAGCTGATGTAGTTGATCCGGTGACAGCGCTCTGCCTCGTCCATGTAATGGGTCGAAACCAGCACGGTCAGACCGTCCTCGGCGCGCTGGTGAATCTCGTCCCAGAACTCGCGCCGCGCCTTGGGATCGACCCCCGCCGTCGGTTCATCCAACAGCAGCAGGCGCGGCTGGTGCATGACACAGGCGGCCAGCGCCAGGCGTTGTTTCCAGCCGCCGGAAAGCGTGCCGGCCAATTGACCGCTGCGCGCCGTCAGGCCCAGGTCCGCCAGCGTGTCGCGCACATAGCGGCGCACAGGGCGCAGCCCGTAAAGCCCCGCGACAAAAGCCAGGTTTTCGGCGATAGTCAGGTCCTCGTACAGCGAGAATTTCTGCGTCATGTAGCCGATCTCGCGCTTGATGCGATCGCTCTGGCGCAGGTCATGGCCCAGCACCGTGCCGCCGCCCGCGTCGGGTTTCAGCAGCCCGCACATCACCCGGATCGTCGTGGTCTTGCCAGAACCGTTCGGGCCAAGAAAACCCGCGATCTCACCGCGCTCTACCCGCATCGAGACGTTGTCGACCACGGTCCGGTCGCCGAAGCGCTTGATCAGGCCGTGAACCTCGATCGCCGGGTCCGTCATGGCCGCGTCTCGGCCAGGTCGGCATCGACGATCTGCCCCGGCTTCAGCACGACGGCCTCGCCCGCGGGTCGTGCCTCGATCATGTAGACCAGCTTCTGCCGGTTCTCGAGCGAGTAGATCACGGGCGGTGTGAATTCCGGCTCGTCCGAGACATAGCTGACCACCGCCTCGGCGCCGTCGCCGCAGCCGTCGCAACGGATGTGCAGCACGGTGCCGACGGCGATCTGCGCCACCGCCGTCTCGGGCACGTAAAGACGCACGAACACCGCGCCGTCGGGCAGCATCGACAGAACCGGCGCCTGCGGGCCAGCAATCTCGCCGGCGTTGCGCAGGATCTCGTGCACACGGCCGTCAGCGGGGGCGTAGAGCGTGCGCCGGTCGAGCTGCCAGGCCGCGGCCTCGACGCCCGAGCGGGCGCGCTCGAGTTCAGCCTCGGCGGCGGCGATCTCATGCGGGCGGGCGGGCAAGCGGGCCACCACAAGGCTGGCCTCCACCTCGGCGACGCGGGCGTTGGCCACGTCCAGCCGGGTGCGCACCTCGTCCAGCTGTGCCTGGGGCGCGACGCCCCGGGTCACCAGGCTGGCGACCCGGTCCGCCTCCTTGGCGATCTCGGCGGCCTGTGCGCGGGCAGAAACCAGGCTGGTTTCCTGCACCGCGATTTCTTCGATGCGGTGGCCCTCGTTGAGGTTGGCCAGGCGCGCCTCGGCCGCCTTCAGCCCGGCGCGGGCGTCGGCAAGCGCGATCACGGCGTCGCGCTGTTCCAGTTGCACCAATACGTCCTGCGCGGCGACACGGTCACCGCGGCGCGGCAGCAGCGTGTCGACCCGCGCCGTGGCCACGGGCGCCAGCAGCACGAATTCACCCTCAACATAGCCGGTGGCCAGCGGCGGCGGCGGCAGGCAGGCGCTCATCAGCGAGGCAACAAGCGGGATCGAACACAGCAGCGCAGTCATGGCATGGCCTTTGCATGGGCGGCAATCGCCGCCCTCAGGTTGATCCGCAGCACCGCCTTGATCTGCGCCACCTCGGCCGGGCCGATGGCTTCCCAGCCCAGACGGCGCTGCACCACGGTGCGGCCGATACGGAAATACAGGATCTGCCCCAACAGGGCGAAGACGGTCAGACGGGTTTCGGCGCTGGTGGCGTCCGAGTCGGTTGCGATGGCCCACAGCCGGCACACCGCGCCGTGCCGCGCCTCGATCAGGCCGGTATAGACGATGTCGAAAACCTCGCCCGGCGCTGCCAGTTCGCGCAGCATGAAGGCGGCCACATCCTGTGCTTCGGGCACCAGCGTCATGTAATCCAGCACGGAAAAGCAGAACGCCTCGATGCGGGTACAGGCCGCCTCGCGGTCGAGCTCGGGCGTGTCGCCGCCTTCGCCCGGCAATACCGAACTCATCCTTGCGACGATCGCCTCGGCGCAAGCGCGGCGCAGCCCGTCCTTGGAGCCGAAGTAGTAAGACACCAGCGCCACATTCTGACCGCCTGCCTCGCGCGCGATCTGCCGGACCGAGGTGGCGTCATAGCCATTGCGACCGAAAAGCCGGATCGCAGCGGCGATCACAAGCTCGCGTGTGGTCTGGCTGGCTGCATCGGTGACGGTCATGGCGGCCTCTCTTAAGCAAATGTTTAAAACACTTGTTTAAGGCTGTCAATCCACCAGCCCCAAGCGCATCGCCCGCACCAAGAGCGACGGGGTCGAGCCAACGTCCAGCTTGCGCATCAGCGACGCGCGGTGCGTCTCTACCGTCTTGGGGCTGATGCCCAGACCTTTGGCCACGGCGGCGGTGGTCTGGCCGCGTGCCAGCGCGTGCAGCACCTCGATCTCTCTCGCGGTCAGCTGCGCAACCTCGTCCGCCTCGGCGATGCGCCGGGCCATGTCCGGATGGATCACCCGCACACCGGCCAGCACCTGCGCGATGGCCGCGGCAAACCCGGCCGGTTCGATGGCCTTGGGGAACAGCCCGTCGATCCCGGCTTCGGCGATCTGGCGCAGAACGGCGGGCACTGTGCTGGCCGTGACGATCACGCAAGCCGTGCCGGGCGACCAGCGCCGGATGTCGACGAACACCTCCAGCCCGTTGGCATCGGGCATGGCATAGTCGAGTATCGCCAGAGCCGGGCGCAACCGCTTGGCCAAGGCGATCGCGTCCAGACCATTGCCCACCGGCGGCAGCACCGACACGCCCGGCAGCGCGGCCAAGGCCGCTTGCATCCCCGCAGCGGTGAAGGCATGATCATCGGCAATCAGAATTTCCTTTTTCATAAATGCCTTGCTCCGATGCCCGCGGGATTTCGCGCCCTAGCCTTCGTTTTAACATGGGCCGCGATCCTGCCGGCCGCAATTGCCGCGTGGGCGCAAGAAACGACTTTGCCGCCCCTGTCGGCGCAGGGCCCGGTGGCCGAGGCGGGCTTTGCCGGGCACCTGTCGGCCTATCGCGACGCCAGCCGCGCCTTGACCATCGAGCAAGCGATCGCGCTGGAACGCGCCGGGGGCTTTGCGCCTCAGCGCGGCGCGGCGCCGAATTTCGGCTACACCAAGGATGTGATCTGGTTGCACCTGGGCGTGGTCAACGACAGCCCCGGCACCGCGGATTGGCGCCTGCAATTTCGCGAGAATTTCTTCCAGTTGTTCGAGGTCTACCAAGTAGGGCCGGATGGCGGCGTGACGGTGATCGAGGCGCTGGACGCTGCCTCGCCCTTTGCGGCGCGGCGCATCCCCTACCCCGAACTGGTCGCCGGTTTCGCCCTGCCGCCCGGCGACCGGACAGAGATTTTTGTCCGCTACTGGTCGGGTGGCTCGTCCGAAGTGTCGATGTCGCTGCACACGCCGGACAGCTTTGCCGAAAGCACGACGCTGCGCACCGCCAAGAACTTCATCTACTACGGCGCGATGCTGTTCCTGGTGGCGGCGGCGCTGATCGCCTGGGCCATCGCCGGGCAATTCGTGTTCTTTGCCTATGCCTGCAACATCGTCAGCGCGCTGCTGTTCATCATGCATGGCGACGGCAACGCCTTCCGCTACCTGTGGCCGGGGGCACCGCAGTTCAACGCCTATGCCTCGATCCTGCTGGGCGCGGCGATCATCGTTTCGGCAGCGAACTTCGCCCGGCATTTCTTGCAGACGTACCGGTATCACCCGGTGCTGGAAAAGGCGCTGCTGACGACCATCGCCGTTCCGGTTGCGATGATTGCCGCCTCGGTGGTGGTGGATCACCAGTTCATCAAGAAATACCTGGTGTTGCTGGCCACCCTGTCGATTGCGGTGGTGGTCACCGCCGGGATCGTGGCGGCACGCACCCGCTTGCGCGAAGTGCGTTTTTACGTGTTGGCCTGGACCGGGGCGATCATCTCTTCGGGGCTGATGACAGCGCGGCACTGGCTGGGCGTAGAGATCAGCGAGGACGTTCAGTTCGACTCGATGCGCATCGTTCTGGTGCTCGATGCCGCTTTCATGGGCCTGGCCATCCTCGACCGGATCAACCAGCTGAAGCAGAACCGCGAGGCGGCGATGGCGCAATCGCTGGCCGAGGCGCGGCGCAGCCTGGAGCTGTCCACGCGGTTGCAGGAGCTTGAGCGCGACTACGCGCTGGCGGTGCGGCTGGGCCAGACGCGCGAGCAGCACATGGCCGACACCATCCACGACCTGCGCCAGCCGCTGGCGGCGTTGCAGATGACGGTGCGCGGCGTGATCACCGGGCGCGCTGGGGTCGAGGGAACGGCCGAGCGGGTCGAAGACGCCTTCGGCTATCTCGAAGGACTGATCGGGCGCGAACTGGAGGCCTATCGCCAGGGCCACGGCGTGCCTGACACACCGCCCAGCCCGGTCACGCCGATGGCAACGATGCTGCCGCGCCTGCACCAGATGTTCGAGCCGGAAGCGGTGCAAAAGGGGTTGTCGCTGCGCTATGTGCCCAGCGGGGCCGACCTGCCGCTGCCACCCTTGGATGCGATGCGCCTGGGCAGCAACCTGGTGGCCAACGCGATCAAGTACACCGACAGCGGGCGCGTGCTCTTCGGTATCCGCCGGCACGCCGGCGGGCTGCGGTTCGAAGTGCACGACACCGGCCCGGGCATGTCTGCCGAAGACTTGGCCGAGGCGACGGGCCGCACGGTTCGGCTGAACCCAGGTGCGGCGCAGGATGGCGTTGGGCTGGGCCTGGCCATCGTTCAGGCCCTGGCCGAAACCCATGGCGCACGGCTGGAACGGTTGCCCCGGCCGCATGGCGGGGCCAGCATCGCGGTGTGGTTTCCGCCGGTCCCGCCCCTGCCCTGAACCGCCGCACCTTGCCGAAAATGGGGGGATTCCCGGATAGGCGCAGTGCGGCAACTTCCTTAACGTCACCTTATTACGCCGGCCCACGCCGGCCCTCGGCTTTGGATTGATTACATTTTCGGAGGACTGGAGCATGGCGACCGGTGACGCGCTGCGTGCGTACAGCACCAATTTGAACACTTCGCGGAGCAACGTGAACGATCTGCGTGGCCGGGTCGAATCCATGCGCGAGGACATCGAGCTGGCACGGCGCGGGCTGCAATACGTTCAGACGGTCGAGACGCAGGCAGACGATTTCCTGCACACGATCCGGGGCATGAAGACCAGCCTGCAACTGACCGAGCGGGTCGGACCGCTGAGCGTGCCCTCGCGCGCGATCAAGACAGTTCTGAACGCGCTGGAGGATGTCACCCGCCAGGTGCGTGACAAGGCGCACCAGCTGAACCAGAAGATCGAGGACGGCCAGTATATCCAGAAGCTGCGCAACGCCGAGAACCGGCTTCAGGGGTATGAAAACAACCTGCTGGCCACTGAAATAAAGCTGTTGCAATACGAGGCCAGCACCAACAACACCATTGCCGCCTTCGATCTGGGCGGCTCTGTGCTGGACCCGGTCGAAGGGCTGGCCGACGGTGTCGTGTCGCCGCTGAACACCGTGCTGGGCGAGGCCAACGCGATCTATTCCAGCGTCACCGGCGAGATCGACAATTTCCTGTCGATCTTCAACGTCACCCGATTCATGCCGGCCATCGACGTGGCCAATGCCTTTCGCGGGATCAACGGCGCGTTGTCCTTCCTGGACGGGCCGCTGAACGCGGTCTATGCCGCGCTGCGCCCGGTGCAGGGGCTGCTGGATGCGGTCGGGTTCGTCTACTCGATCACCGTCGGCCCGGTTGTGGACTGGGTGCTGGATACCCTAGGCATCACCGCCGTGATGGACCGCATCAGCGCCGAGATCAGCGCGCTTCTGCCCGATGCCAACGTGCTGCAACCGCTGCATGACGCCATCGACGGGATGTTCGTCGAGGTCGACAATTTCCTGGCCGCCGCCGGCTGGAACACCGAAATCGCCGATTTCGTCGACCGCTTCACCGACATCATCTTTCCCGACATGGGCGACACGGCCAGCGGCATCGTGCGCTTCGGCACCCAGAACGACGATACGCTGATGGGCCGCGACGGGGTGGATGACATCCTGGACCCGCACGCAGGCAACGATCAGGTGTTCGGCCTGTCGGGAAATGACATCATCATGGCCAGCGCGGGTGACGACACGATCTGGGGCGGCGACGGCACCGCCGACCGGCTGATCCTGGGCGACACGCTGTTCGCCTATGACTTCAGCCGCGCGCATGAAACCGCGCCCTTCGTGTTCCACCACAAGAATGGCCGGTTCGGGCTGGAAATTGCCTATGACATCGAGATTTTCGTCTTTGCCGACAGGACGATGACCGCCAGCGAGTTGCTGAACAACGTGCGCGGCATCTCGGGTGGCAGCTACACCGGCACCGCGGCTGACGAGCTGATCTATGCCACCACCGGATCGGGCGCGGTAACCATCAACGGCGCGGGCGGCAATGACGAGCTGCGCGGCTCTGACAACGCCGACGTGCTGAACGGTGACGCCGGCAATGACCGGCTGGTCAGCAACCGCGGCGCCGATACGTTGGATGGTGGCGCGGGCAACGATACCTGGGTTTATGCGATGAACCCGTCGTCGAACTCGCTGACGCAGGTCGACCTGGCCACCGGCCAAAGCTGGGACGGCGATTCCCGCGACACGCTGATTTCCATCGAGAACATCACGATGGAGGACAACCGCGACAGCGACCTGTTCGGCGACGGCGCGGCCAATGTCATCATCGGCGGGTCGGCGCGCGACTGGATCGACGGGCGCGCTGGCAATGACAGCCTGATCGGCGGCAGCGGACAGGACCTGCTGATCGGCGGGCCGGGCATCGATACGCTGCGCGGAGGCGACCATAGCGACAAGCTGGTCGCCAGCGGCACCAGCACCCCCGGCGCGGGTGAACTCTATGACGGCGGTGCCGGCTTCGACACGCTGATCTATTCCAGCCTGTACAACGAATACCGGATCGAGCCGCGCCAGTTCACCCCGATCACCGTGCCCGAAACCTCGGGGCCGCTGCATGTCAATGCCGGGAACGGCCGGATCGACCGGCTGGATCGGGTCGGCGGCACCTCGGTGACGGCGGATATCGCAATCGGGATCGAGAATTACATCGCCTCGGACCATGGCGACATATTGCTGGGCGCAGCCCCCGCGCCGGGCGATCAGCTGTTCATCGACGGCGCCGGCGGCGATGACACGCTCTACAGCTACGGCGCCACCGAAACGCGGGGCGGCCAGGGCGACGATCTGATGTACGCCGTGGGCGGCCAGAGCTTTGACGGCGGCGCGGGCATCGACACGCTGGACACCCGGCTGATGGACGCGCGCTGGTATATCCGGCTGGAAGGCTCGATCGGCAGCACGTTGCGCGCCTTCGCGCCGATCGTCTCGGACGACTTCGCCGATGGGTCGGGCAACGACCGCTCAGTCGAAGGCGGTTATTTCGGCGGCAACCTCAGCAACACCGAGATCATCATCCTGGACCAGCATGACGACGAGGTGATCCTGCGCAACAGCGGGCAGATGACGATCCATGGCGGCGATGGCAACGACCGGCTGACCCGCGACCAGCCCAACGACGGCTCGGGCGATGCGACGCTCTACGGAGAGGCCGGCAATGACATCCTGACCTTGCGCCAGGGCGGCACGCTTGACGGCGGCACCGGCGACGACACGCTGTCAGTCAACGGCAGCGGTTCGGTGCATACCGCACTGGGCGGCTCAGGTGACGACACCGTGCTGGTGCGGCGCATGGGTCACGGCACCAACTCGGTTGCGGATGGCGGCGCGGGCTTCGACCGGATCGCCTTCGACGTGATCGACCGCATCAACGAGACGAACGAACGCTCGGTGATCGACCTGCGCGCCGGCACGGCGCAAAGCTTCCTCACCAATTCCTATGGCGAGGGTGTCGGCAATCTGGACATCTCCATCGCCAATTTCGAGGTGGTGCTGGGCAACAGTTTCCGCGACATGATCATTGGCCGCGACAGCAACGAGCGACTTGGCGGGCGCGGAGGCAACGACACGCTTCAGGGCAACGGCGGGCGCGACGAGTTGTTCGGCGGCGATGGCGATGACAGTATCCTGGGCGGCGCGGGCGACGACCTGCTGCATGGCGGCGCGGGCAACAACACGCTGGTGGGCGGTGCGGGCACCGACATGGTCAGCTACGTCAACGCCACCCCCACGGCCGATGACGGCAGCCTGGTCGCAGGCAATTTCAGCGCGCTCACCGCCGATCTGAGCACAGGGGTGATCCTGCACAGCAGCGGCCGCGATATCGTGGCCGAGGTCGCCGGCGTAACCGGCGGCTGGGGCCACGACCGCATCACCGGCAACAGCGCCGACAACGTGCTGGCCGGCGAAGGCGGCAATGACACGCTGCTGGGCTTGGGCGGCGATGACGTGCTCTTGCTTGGCGAAGGCGACGACAGCGCCGACGGCGGCAGCGGCGACGACCGCATCGTGGTCGGCATCGGCACCGATGCGATCGACGGCGGCAGCGGTTTCGACACGCTGGACATGGGCAATTTCTCAGGGACGGTCACGGTCAACGCATCGCAGGGCGTCTACACCGCACAGGTGACCCAGGATCGCCCGGTGTTTGCCGATGCGCCGGGCGCCGCCACGCGCGTGGTGGCGGGCCAGACCCTGACACCGCAGGACGTGCTGGAGACCCAGCCGGAATATGCCAACGACACCGGCGATCTGACGCGGGTGATCACCGACAGCACCGGAACGGTTCGCATCGCCTTCCAGAGCGTGACCACCACCCACACCGGCAGCTTTGCCGGCATCGAAGCGATTGTCGGCGGGCTGGGCGATGACTCGATCGACGGCCGTTCGGGCGTCGACAGCCTGAACGGCGGTAGCGGCTCTGACGTGGTGCGCGGCGGCGGCGGGGCGGATACGGTTGATGGCGGCAGCGGGCGCGACACCGTCCAGGGCGGCGCCGGCGACGACACGATCCAAAGCCTGAACGGCGCCGAGGGTGACGTGCTGGACGGCGGTGCCGGCTTTGACCGGCTGCTGGTCGGGCACGCGGGCGGCATTGCCGTAGACCTGGCGCAGGGCACGTTGCGCGACCGTGGCGCGACCGGCCAGAGCACGCTGACCGGCATCGAGGCGGTCTATGTGCGCGGCAACCATGCCGACCTTCTGACCGGCTCGGCCGCGGGCGACAGGCTGCATGCCGGCGGCGGCAATGACACGGTGTTCGGCGGCGCTGGTCATGACACGATTACCGGCGGGCTGGGCGACGATCTGCTGCACGGCGGCTTGCTGGTCAATCCGTTCGACGGCGCCGCGGCACGGGCCTACAGGATGTACGAGGCAACGCTGGGCCGCACCCCCGACCATGCCGGTCACCTGGGCTGGATCGCCCGTCTGAACAACGGCATGAGCGCCGAGCAGGCCGCTGGCCATTTCGTCGGCTCGGCCGAGTTTACCCAGCGCTACGGCGCGCTGGACAACGGTGCCTTTGTCTCGCAGCTCTATGTCAACGTGCTGAACCGGCAGGCCGACAGCGCCGGGCTGAATGCCTGGGTGGCGCAGCTGAATGCCGGCGCCAGCCGTGCGCAAGTGGTCCTGGGCTTTTCCGAAAGCGCCGAATTCGTCGGCCGCACCGGGCCCGAGGCGCTGCGCTACAGCTATGCCGGATACCAGGAAAGCTTTGCCGACGATGTCTTCCGGCTCTACCGCGCCACGCTGGCGCGCGATCCTGATGCCGCCGGGCTGGAGGGCTGGGCGGGCCAGCTGGCCGGCGGGCGGGCACAGGCGCAGGTGGCGGCGGGTTTCGTCGCTTCGGCCGAATTCCAGCAGACCTATGGCAACACCAGCGACAGCCAGTTCATCAACCTTTTGTACCAGAACGTACTGGGCCGCGGCGCGGACGGCGCGGGTCTGCAAGGCTGGCAGGACCGGCTGAATGGCGGCTGGAGCCGCGCCGACGTGGTGCTGGGCTTTGCCCAGAGCACCGAGTTCGTGCGGGCCACCGGTGCGGCGCTGAAAGGCTGGATGCGCAGCCAGGGCACCGACGACGTGCTCGCCGGTAACGGCGGACAAGACGTGCTCTTCGGCGGCCTCTGGGCGGACGAGTTCCATTTTGACCGCGGCGACACCGGACGCGCCGTGGTGGTCGACCTTGAAGGGTGGGATCGGGTCAAGCTGTCAGGCTTCGGCTATGCCTCGGCCTCCGAGGCGCGCAGCCACATGAACCAGTCCGGCAGCGACGTGGTGTTCACCGACCAGGGCACCACGGCGGTGTTCCTGAATACCCAGCTGGCACAGATCGCCGACGACATGATCCTGACCGCCTGACGGCCCGGATCCAACAGAGTGTGGAAGATGGCGCACCCGAAGGGATTCGAACCCCTGGCCTCTGCCTTCGGAGGGCAGCGCTCTATCCAGCTGAGCTACGGGTGCCTGCGCGGGTGCATACGGCAAAGCCCGGCGGGCCGCAATCGGAAATCGGGCTGAACGGGGCACTTGCGCGCGGTGCGGCTTCGGCGAATATGGGCGGCGTTCGGGTGGGTTGGGAGACCGCATCATGCCGCGGCAGGCGCCGCTCTGGGTTCTGGTTCTGGTGCAAGCCGTTACCTCTGCCGCTTCGTTGGTGGTCGAGATCGTGGCGGGGCGGATGCTGGCGCCGTATGTCGGCATGTCGCTGTACACCTGGACCGCGGTGATCGCCGTGGTTCTGGCAGGCTTCTCTTTGGGCCATTGGTGGGGCGGACGGCTGGCCGCGCGGCCGCTGCGCCGGGCACTGGTTGGCGCGGCGATGGCGCTTGCGCTGGCTGCGATCACCACGGCAGGTGCGGTGGGTGCCTTGTTCCTGGCGGCCAAGCCCGTTCTGGAACTGGTGCCGCATCCGGTGGGCGGGATCGTCCTGCTGTGCCTTGTCGCCTTCTTCCTGCCGTCGCTGTTCGTCGGGGTTCCGGCGCCGGTGCTGGCGCAGGCAGCGATCGCCTCGGCGCCCGAGGGCCGGACAGGTCCGGCACTGGGCGCGATGTTCGCCGCCGGCGCGGTGGGCGCGATCGCAGGCACCCTGCTGGCCGGGTTTGTCTTCATCTCGTGGCTTGGCAGCGCCGCAACGCTGGTGACCGTGGCGGCGGTCTACCTGGGCGCGGCGGCGGCCTGCCTGGGCCTGGCCGGAGTATCGCGACACGTGCCGACGATCAGCCTGGCAATGCTGGCGCTGGGGACGGCGGGATCGGCGGTACTGTTGCCGCGCAGCTGCGACGTGGAAAGCCGGTATTTCTGCTTGCGCACGGTCGATGTCTCGGCCCGGTCGGACAGCCCGGTGAACATGATGGTGATCGACCATCTGACCCACGGGATCAGCGCCCGCGACCTGCCGCAGGTGATGTTCACCGACCATGCGGCGATGCTGGACGGGCTGGCGCGGCTGCGCGCGACGCGGGCGGATTTCAGCAGTTTTTTCATCGGCGGCGGCAGCTATTCGGTGCCGCGCGCCTTTGCCCATGCCGGTTCCGGGCCGGTAACGGTGGCCGAAATCGACCCGGCGGTGACCGCGGTGGCGATGCGGGATTTCTGGCTCGATCCGGCGATGGCCACGGTGCTGCACGAGGACGCCCGGCGCGCGCTACTGACCCGGCCCGAGGCGGTCTACGATGTGATCGTGGGCGATGCCTTCAGCGATGTCGCGGTACCGCAGCACCTTGTCACGCGCGAATTCTTTGCGCTGGTGGCGGCGCGGTTGCGGCCGGGCGGCAGTTTCCTGATGACAGTGATCGACTACGAGGACCGGCTTTATGCGCTGGCCTCGGTTGTGGCGACGCTGCGCGCCGTCTTTCCCGAGGTCGAAGTCTGGACCGAGGCACGCCGCCCCGAGCCGGGCGAACGGCTGGTCTTCGTGGTGGTGGCCGGAAGCGCCTCGACCCGCCAGGGCAACATCACCCTGCCCTCGCCCGACCAGACCCGCTTTGCAGTTCTGGGCCCGTTGTTCATTGACGGGCTGGCGGCGCGGCGCGGCATGATCCTGACCGACGATTTCGCGCCGATTGACCGGCTGGTGGGTCAGCGCGACTGACGTGCGCCGGACTCAGGCGAAGAGCTCGTGCGCCAGTTCCAGCGCATCGACCAGCGCGTCAACCTCGGCCTCGGTGTTGTAAAGCCCGAACGAGGCGCGGCAGGTCGCCGTGACGCCGAGGTGATCCATCAGCGGGCCGGCGCAGTGATGGCCGGCGCGCACGGCGATGCCGCGCTTGTCGAGGATGGTCGAGATGTCATGGGCATGGGCCGCCCCGTCCAGGGTAAAGCTGAAGATCGCCGCCTTGTCGGCGGTGGTGCCCTGCACGGTCAGCCAGTTGAGCCCGTCCAGCCGGGCGCGGGCATAGTCGCGCAGGCGCTTTTCATGGGCGGCGATGTTCTGCATGCCCAGCCCCATCATGTAATCCAGCGCCACACCCAGACCGATGGTCTGAACGATGCCGGGCGTGCCCGCCTCAAGCATCATCGGCGGGTCGTTGTAGGTGACGGTGTCCTTGTGCACCTCGCGGATCATGTCGCCGCCGCCCAGGAAGGGGCGCATCTCTGCCAACCGATCCCTGGCGATCCAGATCGCGCCCGAGCCAGAGGGGCCATAGAGCTTGTGCCCGGTGATGGCGTAGAAATCGCAGCCGATGTCATGCACGTTCACTGGCATGTGCACCGCGCCCTGGCTGCCGTCGACCAACACCGGCACGCCCTTGGCACGTGCGCCGGCGCAGATGGATTTGACATCGACCACCGTGCCCAGCACGTTCGACAGCTGCGTGACCGCGACCAGCCGCGTCTTGGGACCGATCGCGTCGATCACCTTCTGCGGATCGAGATAGCCGGTGGCGTCGACATCGACCCATTTCAGCACCACGCCCTGTCGTTCACGCAGGAAGTGCCAGGGAACGATGTTGGCGTGATGCTCCATCACGCTCAGCACGATTTCGTCGCCGGGCTGCATCCGGGGCATGGCCCAGCCATAGGCCACGGTGTTGATACCCATCGTCGTGCCGGTGTTCAGCACGATCTCCTCTTCGTCGCGCGCGCCGAGGAAGCGGGCGATGATACCGCGCACGCTTTCGTATTTCTCGGTTGCCAGGTTCGACAGGAAATGCAGGCCGCGGTGGACGTTGGAATATTCTTCGGCATAGGCCCGGGTAACCGCGTCGATCACCACCTGCGGCTTCTGCGCCGAGGCACCATTGTCCAGATAAACCAGCGGCTTGCCGTTCACCTGCCGCGACAGGATCGGGAAATCGCGGCGAATTTCGGTCACGTCATACATAGCCAATCCATCCTAAATTCAATGAGCCGGTCAGGCTGAGCAGCAGGCTGAGCACGAAGGCCAGGCCGATGGCCGCCACGATCAGGGCCCCCAGGGCCTTGAACAAGCTGCCAAAGCCATGGGCCACGTCGATGAAATTGGCGGTGATCCACAGCCCCAGCGCCGAGGCCAGCATCGCCATCGCCCCGGCCATCACCAGGCTCAGCGGAACCGCCAGCGCCAGCACGGCCTGGGCCACGGCGCGCAGCACCTGCAACCAGATCACCGTTACCGCCAGGTCTTCGATCCGGGCGGTGCCGCCGAACAGCCGGCCCGACCAGGACAGCGCCGCGATCATCAGCGCGACCGCCACCGCCAGCACGCCGGCAAAGACGAAAGGCCCGATGGCCACTCCAGCCGCCCCGCTGGCCGCTTCGGGCGTGGGCAACAGCGCCGAAAGACCGAAGGCCAGCGCGTTCAGCACCACCACCAGGGCATAAGCCCAGACAAGCGCGGCGCGCGACAGGCGCAGGTCGATCAGCCAGCGCGCCACCGCGCGCGGGTCAACGACACTTTGCCAGATCAGCGCCCCCCAGTTCATGCCGCGCCCTGCCGTTCGGCGGCGGTCAGCCCGGCGCCCCAGAACCATAGGAACGCCACGCTCCACGCCAGGCCGGTCACGGTCTGGGCCGGGCCTGGACCGATGAAGCCCCCCACCAGCCCGGACAGAAGCGCCAGCGGCGTTGCCGCCAGCAGCGCCCAGAACAGGGCCAGCCGGGCACCGTAATAGCTGCCCGTACCACCGAAGACGCGCGCCACCAGATGGCTGAGCCCGGCGAGCAGGTACAGGATCAGCGGCAGGATAAAGACCACGGCCAGCAGCGTACCGCCCATGGCCATGTTCAGATCGCCCCCTGAAAGATGCGACTCGCGCGCCAGCGCCGGCCAGCGTGCAACGAACATCAGCACGCAGGCCGCCATCACGAAGGCCAGCGCGCGGTCTTCGCGCTGGCCCATCGCCAGCAGGCGCCGCACCACGCGGCCGGGGCCACGGTAGGTGGCGACAATGTCTCGCGTCAGCGGCATAGGCCTATCCCCGGCGGCGGCGTTCCAGCCAGCCAGCCACACGGCTGTTGATCTCTTCCTGCAACCGCTCGTCCTCGATCTCCATCACCGCCTCGGCGATGAAGGCCAGGGTCAGCAGGTCGGTTGCCGGCCCCTCGGGCACCCCGCGCGAGCGCAGGTAGAACAGGGCCGTCTCGTCGATCGCGCCCGAGGTCGACCCGTGCGAACAGGCGACATCGTCGGCGTAGATTTCCAGCTCCGGCTTGGCCAGGAACTGGCTGTCGTCGTCCAGCAGCAGCGATTGCGAGATCTGGTAGCCGTCGGTTTTCTGCGCACCGGGCTGAACCAGGATCTTGCCCTGGAACACGCCGGTCGCGCCGTTGCGCAGCACCTTCTTGAACACCTGCCGGCTTTCGCAGCCCACCGCGTCATGGGTGACAAAGACGGTGTCGTCGTGGTGGAACTCGCCGTCGCCCATGCAGGCGCCCGCGACATGCGCGATCGCGTCGTCGCCGGTCAGCTCGATCACGACCTCGTTGCGGGTCAGGATGCCGTTGGCGGTGAAGGTGAAGGACTTGAACACCGACTCGCGCCCCAACCGGGCAAAGATATGCGTCGCCGCGCGTCGCTGGTGGTCGCGGCCCTGTGCGCGCACATGGTGGAAAGCGGCGCCGTCGCCGACCTCGACCTCAAGGCACTTGTTGAAGCGCGCAGCGGCAGGGCCGTTTTCCAGCAGCGTCAGGTCGGCACCCGGGTCCAGCTTGACCACGTGATGCAGGATCGCGTCCGAGGTATCGCTGGCGTGGCGGTAGACCAGGTGCACCGGCTTGGCGGCCTTGCCGGTAACGTGGATCAGCACGCCATCGGTGGCAAAGGCGGTGTTCAGCGCCGCCAGCGGACGGGCGACCGGCGTCTGGCCGCGCGCCTCAAGCGTGCCGTACAGGTCCTTGGCCCAATGGATGTCGGGCGCATCGGCCAGACGGTCGATGGTGACGCCGGCCAGCGCCGGATCGTCCGAGGCTTCGGGGTCGAACACGCCGTCGACGAAGACCAGCGTCACCCGGTCGATCGCGCCAAATATCGGTGCCTCGTCGACCTTGAAGGTCGCCGCACGCGGCGCCTCGGGCTGCACCAGGGTTTGCGGGCGGGTGTATTTCCAGTACTCGTCACGCGGCTGCGGCAGGCCCATCGACCTGAGTCGCGCCAGCGCGTCCTTGCGCGCTGCCGCCGACCAGCCGCCGGCCGGCAGCGTCAACGCTGACAGCCGCGCCTCGGTCGCGTCGATGCGGGGTTGCGGGGCCGCCATCAGGCCACCTCCGCCAGGATGTCGGCATAGCCGTTCTGCTCGACTTCCAGCGCCAACTCGGGCCCGCCGGTCTTGACGATGCGGCCATCGGCCATGATGTGCACCACGTCCGGTTTGATGTGGTCCAGCAGGCGCTGGTAGTGGGTGATCACCAGGAAACCGCGCCCGGCGTCGCGCAGCGCGTTCACCCCGTCCGAGACCAGCTTCATCGCATCGACGTCCAGCCCGGAGTCGGTCTCGTCGAGAATGCACATCTTCGGCTCAAGCATGGCCATCTGCAGGATCTCGTTACGCTTCTTCTCGCCGCCCGAGAAGCCGACGTTCACCGGACGCTTCAGCATCTCCGGGTCGATCTTCAGCGCCTTGGACTTGGCGCGGATCACCTTCAGGAAATCAGTCGCACTCATTTCCGGCTCGCCGCGCGCCTTGCGCTGTGCGTTCACCGCGGTGCGCAGGAAGGTCATGTTGCCCACGCCGGGGATCTCAACCGGGTACTGGAACGCCAGGAACAGGCCGGCAGCGGCGCGCTCTTCGGGCTCCATCTCCAGCAGGTCGTGGCCTTCCAGCATTGCACTGCCCTCGGTCACCTCGTAGCCGTCGCGCCCCGACAGCACATAGGACAGCGTCGACTTGCCAGAGCCGTTCGGCCCCATGATCGCATGGACCTTGCCAGCCTCGACGGTCAGGTCGACCCCCTTAAGGATCTGCTTGTCCTGTTCTTCCAGCTTGACGTGCAGGTTTTTGATTTCCAACATGTTCTTCATCCCGTTCGGCAGCCCTGCGGGGCTATGTTCGCTCTCCCCCGAGGGGGCTTATTCCACTGTGACGGCGGTGCCCGAGGCGCTGACCATCAGCATCGAGTTGCCCACCACCTCGTAATCCAGATCGACGCCGACCACGGCGTTGGCACCCATCGACGCGGCGCGCTGCTCCAGCTCTCGCAACGCGGTGTCGCGCGCGTCCTGAAGTTTCGATTCATAGGCGCCCGAGCGCCCGCCGACGATATCGGTGATCGAGGCGAAGAGATCCCGCACCACGTTCGCGCCCATGATCGCCTCGCCCACGGCGATGCCGTGATAGCGGGTGATCCGCTTGCCTTCGATCGAGTTCGTGGTGGTGACAATCATCGCCGTTTCCTTTCGTTGCCATGGGTTCATGGCGCTGTCGCCAAAGGCCCAAAGGGGCGCGCCCGGTCGCCATTGGTGCGCCATCGGTCCGAGCAGCGACCGACATCGCCAAAGCGCCCTGCCGGGGAAACGGGCATGGCCGCTTGCCGAAAGCCATCCAGCGCACGGTTTCGCAGCCAAACGTCCACAGCGCCGGATGGGCGCAGCCCGGGCCGGTCGCCCGGGCCAGACATCGTCACGGTCTGCGCCTGGGATGGGAATGTCCCAATCACCCCACGCTCCCCTCAAGCGAGATCGCCACAAGCTGCTGTGCTTCCATGGCGAATTCCATCGGCAGTGCCTGCAGCACATCCTTGCAGAACCCGTTGACCACCAGAGCCACGGCCGCTTCCTCGTCCATGCCCCGCTGGCGGCAGTAGAACAGCTGGTCCTCGTCCACCTTCGAGGTGGTCGCCTCGTGCTCGCAGCGCGAGGAGTTGTTGCGCACCTCGATATAGGGGACGGTGTGCGCGCCGCACTGATCGCCGATCAGCAGGCTGTCGCACTGGGTATAATTGCGGCTGTTCTTGGCCTTGGGGTGCATCGAGACGAGGCCGCGATAGGTGTTCTGCGCCTTGCCGGCGCTGATGCCCTTGGACACGATCCGGCTCTTGGTGTTCTTGCCCAGGTGCACCATCTTGGTGCCGGTGTCGGCCTGCTGATAGTTGTTGGCGATGGCGATGGAGTAGAACTCGCCCTGGCTGTCATCGCCGCGCAGGATGCACGAGGGGTATTTCCACGTCACGGCAGAGCCGGTCTCCACCTGCGTCCACATCACCTTGGCCCGGTCGCCCCGGCAATCGGCGCGCTTGGTGACGAAGTTGTAGATCCCGCCCTTGCCGTCCTCGTCGCCGGGGAACCAGTTCTGCACCGTGGAATATTTCACCTCGGCGTCTTCCTCGACGATGATTTCCACCACCGCGGCATGCAGCTGCGCCACATCGCGCTTGGGCGCGGTGCAGCCTTCGAGGTAAGACACGTAAGAGCCCTTGTCGGCGATGATCAGCGTCCGTTCAAACTGACCGGTGTTTTCCGCGTTGATGCGGAAATAAGTCGAAAGCTCCATCGGGCAGCGCACCCCGGGCGGGACATAGACGAACGAGCCGTCCGAAAACACCGCGCTGTTGAGCGTGGCATAGAAGTTGTCCGACACCGGCACGACCGAGCCGAGGTATTTCTTCACCAGGTCGGGATGTTTGCGGATTGCCTCGGAGATCGAGCAGAAGATCACGCCCGCCTTCTCCAGCTCTTTCTGGAACGTGGTGCCGACCGAAACGGAATCGAAGACCGCATCCACCGCCACCTTGCGCTGCGGCGCCGGTGCGGCTTCACCGTCCTCGGGCAGATCGCCCTGCGCGCCCTCGACCCCGGCCAGGATCATCTGCTCTTTCAGCGGAATACCCAGCTTCTCGTAGGTCGCCAGCAGCTTGGGATCGACCTCGTCCAGCGACTTGGGCTTCTGCGCCATGCTCTTGGGCCGGGCGTAGTAATACTGCTCCTGGAAGTCGATCTCGGGGTAATGGACCATCGCCCATTTCGGCTCGGTCATCTTGACCCAGCGCTCATAGGCCTGAAGCCGCCATTCGGTCATCCATTCCGGCTCTTCGTTCTTCTCCGAGATCAGCCGCACGATGTCCGGCGATACGCCCTTGGGCGCGTATTCCATCT
>JAGRMT010000134.1:0-2094 GCA_020441125.1 Roseivivax sp. | reverse complement strand
CTCGGTTTCCCAGCCGTACTTGTACGTGCTGACCGCGCGCACGGCATCGACCGTCTCCTGGTCGACGCCTTCCTTCACCCCGGTCTCGTCCAACGCTGCCATGTCCGGCCCCTTGTCCTGCGATCACGCGGCGCGCGCGCGATGTTTCGTCAACGTCTGCAGCCACGCTTCGGCAAAGCGCGACACGTCCTCTTCGGTCACCCCGGGCCCGATGCTGACCCGGATCGCACTGGCGGCGACCGCCTCGTCCAGGCCCATCGCCCGCAGCACGCGGCTGGCGCGCACCTTGCCCGACGAACAGGCCGAGCCGGCGCTGACGGCAAAGCCCGCCAGATCCATCTGCATCACCTGCGTCTCGCCCTTCCAGCCCGGCACCGCCAGACAGGCGGTGTTGGGCAGGCGCGGCGCGGATTTCCCGACAAAAATAGTCTCTTTTGCGCCAGCCTCAATAGCTGATTCTAGAATGTTTCTAACTTTTTCGACCTCGGACCACACCCCATCCGCCAGATCGCGCGCCGCCGCCTCGGCCGCGGCACCGAATCCCGCGATCCCGATGACGTTTTCCGTTCCCGACCGGCGTCCCATTTCCTGCCCGCCGCCGCGAATCCGTGCCGTCAGGTCCGTTCCGCGCTTCATGACCAGCGCGCCCACGCCCTTGGGCCCGCCCAGCTTGTGGGCCGAGATCAGCGCCATGCCGCAACCCAGCCAGTTGAACGCCACCGGTATCTTTCCGAAGGCCTGCGTGGCATCGACCACCGCCACCCCTTCGGGCAGATCCTGGATCACCCCGGTCTCGGAATTGGCCAGTTGCACCGCGCTGCGCCCAGGCTCTGCTGCCGTCACCGCCCCGCTGGCCGACACTGGCAGCACGGGCTCGCACCAGGCCGTCACCGCGTCATGCTCGACATCGCCGCACAGCAGCCCGCGCCCGGCACAGGCCAGCGCCGCCGCTTCGGTCGCACCCGAGGTAAAGACGACATCCGCTCCGTCAGCGCCGAAAGCCGCCGCCACCTGCCGCCGCGCCTTCTCGATCAGCGCCCGCGCCGCCCGCCCCTCGGCATGCACCGAAGACGGGTTTCCTGCCACCGACATCGCCGCGATCATCGCCTCGCGGGCCTCGGGGCGCAGCGGCGCCGTGGCGTTCCAGTCCAGGTAGACCCGCGCCATCACGCCCCCATCTTCTTCTTGCCGGCAAATACCCCGGGGTGAATGGCCCCGACAGGGGCCAGAGGGGCAGCGCCCCTGCCCGCCCGCGCCACGGGCCGCGCGGCGATCATATCTCGTCCACCACGGCAAACAGCGACGGCACAGCCGGGCATGGCGCCAGACCGTTGGAAATCACGTCCGACAGCCGCGTCTGGTGCAGGTAGACATAGACATGCGCCGAAAGGCTCTCCCACAGCCGGTTGGTCAGCGACTGCGCCCGGCTGCCCGACAACCCGCCCGAAGCACCTGCACCCTTGTGCATCGCGTCCACCGTTTCGTCGACCGCGGTCAGCACCTGCGCCACGGTGATCTCCTCGGCCGGCCGCGCCAGCCGATAGCCGCCGCCCGGGCCGCGCACCGACTCCACCAGCCCGGCGCGGCGCAGCTTGACGAACAGCTGTTCCAGATAGGGCAACGAGACGTCCTGCCGGCGCGAGATGTCCGACAGCGTCACCAGCGCCGAGGCCGGCTGCAACGCGATATCCGCCAGCGCCACCATCGCGTAGCGGCCTTTCGTGCTCAGTTTCATGGCCTTCCCCCCGAAGCCGTCGCCCGGCTCCGTAATTGACCTTGCCGACAACAACGCCTACATCGCGTTGGAACCAATCCCGTCGGAAGGCGGGATTAGAATTATTCTAAAGAGCCTGAGTGAATCTGTCAATCAATCACCTGGCCTTATCTGGAGCGACAACACGCAATGCCCGAGGTCATTTTTCCCGGACCCGAAGGCCGGCTCGAAGGCCGTTACCATCCGCAGAAGGATCGCGACGCGCCCATCGCGATCGTGCTGCACCCGCATCCGCAATTCGGCGGAACGATGAACAACAAGGTCGTGTATAACCTGCACTATGCCTTCTACAACATGGGCTTCACCGTGCTGCGCTTCAA
>JAGRMT010000133.1:1419-16222 GCA_020441125.1 Roseivivax sp. | reverse complement strand
GCAGCAGATGGGCCGCCACTTCGCGCCGGTGCGGGCGGGCGCGGTGCTCGACCAGGTAGAGGCCCTGCCAGGTGCCCAGCCGCATGCGCCCGGCCTGAACCGGGATCGACAGCGTGACCGGCAGCACCATCGCCTTCAGATGCGCCGGCATGTCGTCCGGGCCTTCGTAGACGTGGCGCAGGTAGGCCATCGACGGGTCTGTCGCCGGCGGTACCAGCCGGTCCAGATAAGCGACGATATCGGTCTGCACGTCCGGGTCAGCGTTTTCCATGATCAGCAGCGAGGCCGAGGTGTGCCGCACCAGCAGCGTGAGCAGCCCGTCACCGGTGACCCAATCCGCCACCTGCTGCGTGAAGGAATAAAGGCCGGGGCCCTGTGTGGATATGGAGAAGGTCGTCTGCATGATTTCACACTACCCATGGTCGCAACGCGGCCTACACTTTCCCTACGGGCAGGGGGACTGTCCGCACAGGGAGGCATTGCCATGAACGATCTGACACCGACACGGCGGATGACCGCTGCCGACTTCGATCAGGAACTGCTGGATCTTTACGACTTCTACGCCCACGGCAAGATCACCAAGCGCGAATTTCTGGACAAGGCCGGGAAATGGGCGGTGGGCGGGGTGACCGCGCTGACGCTGCTGAACATGCTGTCGCCCAACTATGCGCTCGCGCATCAGGTCGACTTTACCGACCCGGATATCGTGCCGGAATACATCACCTACCCGTCGCCCAACGGCCATGGCGAGGTGCGCGGATATCGCGTGTCGCCGGCCAATGCGACCGGTCCGCTGCCCGCCGTGGTGGTGGTGCACGAGAACCGCGGCTTGAACCCCTATATCGAGGATGTCGCCCGCCGCGTTGCCAAGGCCGGCTTCATCGCGCTGGCGCCGGACGGGCTGACCAGCGTCGGCGGCTATCCGGGAAATGACACGGCTGGGCGCGAGTTGCAGCAGACCGTGGACCCGGTCAAGCTGATGAACGATTTCTTCGCCGCCTACGAGTTTCTTGCGGCCGATGACAAGACAACGGGCAAGGTCGGCGTTACCGGCTTCTGCTATGGCGGCGGGGTGTGCAACGCCATGGCGGTGGCCTATCCCGAGCTTGCCGCGGCGGTTCCGTTCTATGGCCGGCAGGCCGCGGCGGCGGACGTGCCGAAGATCCAGGCGCCGCTGCTGCTGCACTATGCCGAGCTGGACGAGCGCATCAACGCTGGCTGGCCCGAGTACGAAGCGGCGTTGAAGGCCAATGGCAAGACCTATGAAGGCCATGTCTATCCTGGCGTGAACCATGGGTTCCACAACGACACGACGCCGCGCTACGACGAGGCGACGGCCAAGCTGGCGTGGGATCGGACCATCGCGTTCTTCACCCAGCATCTGGCGTGAAGGTGGGTTGAAAACCCACCCTACGGCGCAACGCTGTAGGGTGGGGGTTCCCCCCACCGATCCGTCAGATGGTGATCACCACCTTGCCCGTGCTCTTGCGGCTGCGCAGAAGCTCCAGCCCTTCCTCGGCGCGGTCCAGCGGCAGCACGTGACTGACATGCGGCTTCAGTTTGCCCTGGTCGTACCAGGCCAGCAGTTGCTGCATGCTGGTGCGGATGACCTCGGGCTTGAACGCCAGGTAGCCGCCCCAATAGAGCCCTATCACCGTCAGGTTCTTGACCAGCAGGTGATTGGCCTTGATCTGGGGCACCTCGCCGCTGGCAAAGCCAATGGGCAGAAGCCGCGCTTCGGGCTTGCAGGACCGGAACGCGGCGTCGAACTGGGCGCCGCCGACCGGATCATAGACCACGTCGGCCCCGCCAAGCGCCTTCATCTCGGTGCGGATGTCCTGCGTCTCTGCGTCGATCAGGTGATCGGCCCCGGCAGCCCGCGCAACCGCCAGCTTGTCCGCCCCGCGGGCACAGGCAACCACGGTCGCCCCCATAAGCTTGCCGATTTCGACCGCCGTCAGCCCGACGCCGCCGGCCGCGCCAAGCACCAGCAGTGTCTCTCCGAGTTGCATTCGCGCGCGGTAATCCAACGCGACATGGCTGGTGCCATAGGCGATCTGGAAGGCCGCCGCGTCGACAGCGCCCATGCTGTCGGGAATGGTCACGGCACGCGCAGCATCGAAAACGGCAAATTCAGCCAATCCCCCGTGACCGCCGAAAACCGCCACGCGCTGGCCCGGAGCGATTCTGTCAACATTTGGTCCAACGGCCTCGACCCGGCCGCAAACCTCCATTCCCGGCACAAAGGGCAGGGGCGGCGTGTCTTGGTAGGTGCCCTTCAACATCAACAGATCGGCGAAATTCAGCCCACATGTTTCAACCCTCACGAGTAATTGACCGGGGCCTGGAGTAGGTGTGGGGATGTCGGTTAAAACCGCTTTGGATTCATGAGATTGCACGTACAGCGCTTTCACCCGATTTTCTCCTTTTTTGACCTGTCAGGGGGAAAATTCACGAAAATTGCACCGTCATTCAAGTCAAATCGGTAGCGGACAGAGTTTGATCAACTGCCGATTGTGTGGTAGTTTTGGATACTGTTCCGAGGATGCTGACAGTTGCCCCAAATGCAATTTTCGATATAAATCAATCTGGTCGTAGGGGTGTGCGGCATTAGGTTGTGGGAAAGCCTGCAGGGTCACTCTCTGCGGGCATTGGAATGTACGCTAAAGGATCTGCAATGACGCACCCAGTTGACGTCCACGTAGGCAAACGTATTCGCCAGCGGCGCTGGCTGATCGGCATGACCCAGCAACAGCTGGCCGAACATGTCGGTATCAAGTTTCAGCAAATTCAAAAGTATGAGACCGGCGCAAACCGTGTCAGCGCGTCCCGGCTGTGGGATATCGCTGATGCGCTGGACGTGCCGATCAACTTCTTCTTCGAAGGTTTGCAACCCAACGGGCGCGGCGAGACTGAGTTCAAGGTGCCCGACAACGCGCCCATCGACCTGCTCGGCGACAAAGAGGCGATGGACCTCGTGCGCTCGTATTACGCGATCCCGGAAAACCAGCGTCGGCGACTGTTCGAACTGGCCCGCGTTCTTTCCGTGGTGGCTTGAGCCCGGCGCCCGTCTGCGGTAGCGGTCGGGCGACAGTACCGGGAGAGCAGAAGGTGTCGACAGCGCATCGTGATGCGCAACTGGTCGCAGTTGCGCATGAGATGGCCGATGTAGCACGCAAGACCGTGCTGCCCTATTTCCGTTCGGGTTTATCGGCCGAGAACAAACTTCAGATCGGGTTCGATCCGGTGACCGAGGCCGACCGTGCCGCAGAGCGCGCGATGCGTGCGGTACTGGCCCGGTTGCGCCCGGACGATGCCATCGTCGGCGAGGAATACGGACCGACCGAGGGCACCAGCGGCTTGACTTGGGTGCTGGATCCCATCGACGGAACCCGCGCCTTCATCAGCGGCACGCCCACCTGGGGCGTGCTGATCGCCGTTTCGTCGGACAACGGGCCGATCCTGGGCGTGATCGACCAGCCTTATATTGGCGAGCGCTTCGTCGGTGGCGCCGGCCAGGCCTATTGCGAGGGCCCGGCGGGGCGGCAGGTGTTGGCCACCCGCCAGACGGCGCGGCTGGACGAGGCCGTGATCTTTACCACCTTCCCCGAAGTCGGCACGGCCGAGGAGGGCGCCGCCTTCCGCCGGGTGGCCCAGCGATGCCGGCTGACGCGCTACGGCATGGATTGCTATGCCTACGCGCTGGTGGCGGCCGGTCAGATCGACCTTGTGATCGAGGCGGGCCTGAACGCTTATGACGTGCACGCGCCCATCGCGGTGATCGAGGCGGCGGGCGGCATTGTCACCGATTGGCAAGGCGGGCCGGCGCATCACGGCGGGCAGGTTCTGGCGGCGGCCAATCCGGTGATACACGCCCAGGCGCTGGCGCTGCTGGGGGCGGCATGAAGACCCGGCTGATCCGGGGAGCGGCGGCGATCCTGACCATGGATGACGCGCGGCGCGAGCTTTCGGGCGCCGACATCCTGATCCGTGACGGGGTGATCGCCGCCATCGGCACAGGCCTTCGGGCCGATACGGTGGTTGAGGCGGCCGGCTGCGTGGTAACGCCCGGCCTGGTGAACACCCACCATCACCTGTACCAGACGCTGACGCGGGCGGTGCCAGCGGCGCAGGACGCGCTGCTGTTTGGCTGGCTCAAGACATTGTATCCCATATGGGCACAATTCGGGCCGGAACACATGTTTGTTTCCGCGCAAGTGGGGCTGGCCGAGCTTGCCCTTTCTGGCTGCTCGATGACGTCGGATCATCTGTACCTGTACCCCAACGGTGCGCGGCTGGATGACACGATCGCGGCGGCGGCCGAGGTCGGCATCCGGTTTCACCCGACGCGCGGCGCCATGAGCATCGGCGAAAGCGCGGGCGGTCTGCCGCCCGACAGCCTGGTAGAGCGCGAGGCTGCGATCCTCGACGACTGCATTCGCGTGGTCGATACCTTTCACGATCCACGGCCCGGTTCGATGCTGCGCGTCGGCATCGCGCCCTGTTCGCCATTCTCGGTCAGCCGCGAGCTGATGCGCGACGCGGCGCTGCTGGCGCGGGACAAGGGGGTGATGCTGCACACCCACCTGGCCGAGAATGACGAGGACATCGCCTATTCGCTGGCGCAGTTCGGCTGCCGGCCCGGCCAATACGCCGAGGAACTTGGCTGGACCGGTCCCGACGTGTGGCATGCCCATTGCGTGAAGCTGGACCAGCAAGAGATTGACCTGTTTTCGCGTACGCGCACCGGAGTCGCGCATTGCCCCTGTTCGAACTGCCGGCTGGGTTCGGGTATCGCACCGGTGCGGGCGATGCGTGACGCGGGCGTGCGCGTCGGTCTGGGGGTGGACGGCTCTGCCAGCAACGATGCGGGCAACCTCGTGGCCGAGGCGCGCATGTCGATGCTGTTGCAGCGGGTGGTGCGCGGCGCCGATGCGATGAGCGCGCGCGAGGCGCTGGAAATTGCCACGCGCGGCGGCGCGCAGGTGCTGGGCCGCGACGATTGCGGCCAGATCGCCGTGGGCAAACGGGCTGACCTGGCGATCTGGGACGTGTCGGGAATCGAAAGCGCGGGAAGTTGGGATCCTGCCGCAATTTTGCTCGCCGGACCCAGCCGCGTGCGGGATCTGATCGTTGAAGGACTAGATGTAGTGCGTTCAGGGGCCATAATCGGCATTGATCTGCCGATGGTGGTGCGTCAACAGAACATAATGGCGCTGCAATTGGCAGATATTCGGTAAACGTCTGCTACCTGAAATGATTCGGAGGTCGCGATGCGTCTGCTGCCCGCATTGGCGCTTATGCTCATCCCTACACTCACTTTCGCTGCCCAGCCCCCGCGTGCCGAGGAAATGCTCAACTCGATTCGCGCAAATGCCGGCCGGGCCGAACTGTCACTTTCGCCCCGGCTTCAGGCCGCGGCCGAGTCCCACGCCGCCGATATGGCGCGGCGCAACTACTTCTCGCACAAGGGCCGCAATGGCAGCCGTGTCGGGATGCGGGTCAAGGCTCAGGGCTATCGCTTCTGCACCGTGGCCGAGAACATCGCCCTGGGTCAGCGCAGCGTTGACCAGGTGATGCGCGAATGGTTCGCCTCGCCTGGACACCGCCAGAACATGCTGGCCGGCAAGGTCACCCAATATGGCATGGCCCGCGCCCGGCGCGACGGCGGCGATATCTGGGTTCTGGTGCTGGCGCGCCCCGGCTGCTGAAAAAGCGGGGCGGTATCTAGCTGTCGGGCGGGATCAGTCCCAGCCCGCGCAGGTAGATGCCGATCCCGGTTTCCAGCAGGTCTTCGGGCGGAAACGGGCTTTGCGTGCCCGGACTGTTGCGCGCGAAGAGTTCGACCACACCGTGGCTGAGCGCCCAGATATGGGCCGAGAACATCGCTGCGGGCGGGCGCTTTTCTGGCGGGATGTGCCGGGACAGCTCGCGCGCGGACTTCTCAAGCACGTCGCGCGCCCGCTGCGCGACCTGCGCCAGATCGGGATTGCGGTTCACGCTGATGCCGCTTTCGAACATCGCGATGTAATGCCCGGGATACTTGCGGGCAAAGGCCAGGTAGGCGCGGCCCGTTGCCTCGAACGCGGCCAGCGCCGAGGGCTGGCCCTTGTCATAGGCGTATTGCATCACGTCGGCGAAAATCTCGTAGCCCTGGCGCGCCGCTTCGGCGATCAGGTCTTCGCGCCCCTCGAAATGGCGATAGACGGCGGCCGGGGTCACCCCGGCCTGCTTGGCCGCCTCTGACAGGGTAAAGCCGGTTGGACCCTTCTCGCGGATCAGCTCCAGCGCAGCGTCGACCAGCGCCTGCCGCAGGTTGCCGTGGTGATAGCCACGCTTGACCATCAGCTGTCCCAGATATCAGGCGAATCGCAGATCGCGGCGTCGATGCTGCCCAGCGCCTTTTCGTTCTTGTGAGTGTAGGGCAGGGCGTGCAGCACCCGGCGGATCGCGTTCAGCCGGGCGCGGCGCTTGTCGTCAGAGCGGATCACCGTCCATGGCGCGTGGGGCGTATGGGTACGGACCAGCGTTTCCTGGATCGCTGCCGAATAGGCATCCCATTTCTTCAGCCCCTCGACATCGATCCACGAAAGTTTCCACTGCTTCAGCGGATCGCGTTCACGATCGAGGAAGCGGCGCAGCTGTTCGGCGCGACCGACGTTCAGCCACAGCTTGAACAGGTGGATCCCCTCGTCGACCAGCATCTTTTCGAAATCGGGCACCTGGGAAAAGAAATGCTCGCGCTGTGCCTCGGTGCAGAAGCCGAAGACATGCTCGACCACGCCCCGGTTGTACCAGGAGCGGTCATAGAAGACGATCTCGCCGCCGGCGGGCAGGTGGTCGATGTAGCGTTGCAGGTACCACTGCGTCGCTTCGGTTTCTGTCGGCTTGGACAGGGCGACGACGCGTGCGCCGCGCGGGTTAAGGTATTCGCGGAAACGCTTGATCGTACCGCCTTTTCCGGCGGCGTCCCGGCCTTCGAACACGACGGCGATACGGGCGTTGGTTTCCCGCGCCCAGGACTGCATCTTGACCAGTTCGATCTGCAGCAGCTCGATTTCCTTGTCATACGCCTTGCGCGGCATGAACTCGGAATAGGGATAGTCGGGGTTGATGATGTCGTTCTTGTCTGCCCGCTTGATCGCGTTGCGGACGGACTTGGGGGCGTCGTTTTCGAAAAAGGCGCTGATCGCGCCGTCGAAGGGAAGATCGGTCATCGCGGGTTCCGTCGGTCTGGCTGGCTGCACTATGTGATGTTAACGCGGTTAACGCAAATGCTGCCCTGCGGTCAGCGCAGGCCAGCGCGCAACGCTGCACGGTCGATCGCGGCCTCTACCTGTGCCGGCGCTACGTGGTGCGGCATGTGGCCGATGCCGGGCAGGGCGGTCAGTGCCGCGCCCTTCAGCCTCTGCGACAGCGGCAGCGAGTGGATCGACAGGCCCACGGTGGTGTCGGTGTCGCCATGCACCAGCTCAACCGGTACGGTGATGCGGTCGTAATGGGGCGCCAAGAGCGTGACCTCGGCCAGCAGATTGGCACGTTGCAGGGCATTTTCGCGGATCGTGTCCCGGCGCAGTGACAGGCGGGCCGGGAAATGCTCGATATACCCGGCGGGCGGCTCTTGCGGGGCAAAGACATCGTGCACAGCGTCGCGGACCAGCCGGTCTGGAACCCAGGCCGCCAGCAGCGGCGCGGCCAGCGGGCCCAGAACCGGGTGCGCGGTGATCCTGTAATAGGTTGGCAGGTCCGAGCCCCAGGGGATCGACGGGGCAGAGACCAGCACCAGCGCCGACAGCGCCTGCGGGTGGTGTACCGCAAGCGCCAGCGCGACCGATCCGCCATAGGAATGGCCCAGCACGACAGGGCGTTCCAGCCCCAGCTGCGCGGCGGCGGCGACCAGAAGATCGGCCTGTTCGGTGATCGAGGCACCGTCGGCGTCCAGCCGTTGGGTATAGCCCAGGCCGGGACGGTCGATCACCGTCACGCGGTAGCGGGATTTGAGCCGGTCCACCGCGGCAAAGGTCCAGTCGCGCAGGTTGCCGCTGGCGCCGTGGATCAACAGCAGGTCCGGCCCGCTGCCTTCCTGGATGTAATGCACGCGCCGGCCGTCAACGCTGATGAACTTGCCTGAGGGCGGATACTCTGCCTCGGCCCGCGCTTCGGACCGGGCGGCCTGCCAAAGCGTCAGCGCCCAGCCCAGAGCCAGCAGCGCCGCCAGACCCAGCAGCAGTTTCCACCCCATCGCATCCGTCCTATCCGCGGCGCCAGTCCGTGCTGCTTTGCCCGATCTGGCTCATGTCGTACGGAGTGGTCAGATAGATCTCTGAAATCCAGTTTCCATAAAGAAGGTGGGCGTGGCTGCGCCAGCGGTTCTGCGGCGGCTGGGTCGGGTCGTCGTCGGGGAAGTAATTGACCGGCATCTGGATCTCGACCCCGGCCACCTGGTTGCTTTTCAGGTCGCGCTGATATTCTTCGTTCAGCGTGCCGCTGTCATACTCCAAGTGGTTGAAGATGTAGATCGCGCGGTGCGCGGGATCCTCGACAAGCGCCGGGCCGACCTCTTCGGAATGCAGCAGGATCGGCAGGCCGGCGGCCTCGATCTCGTCCTTGCGCATCTCGGTCCAGCGGCTGACCGGCATGACCATGTCATCGGAAAACCCACGCAAATAAGGGCTTTGCCGGTTCAGGTTCACGTGCCGGTAGCATCCGAACAGTTTCTGTCCCAAGAGGTACTTCTTGACCCCGTGGAAGTGGTTGATCATCGCCATCCCGCCCCAGCACACGCCAAAGGTGGAATGCACATGGGTCTGGGTCCAGTCAAAGACGCGTGTCAGCTCATCCCAATAGGTGACGTCCTGAAACTCCAGATGCTCGATCGGCGCGCCGGTGATGATCAGTCCATCGAACTTCTCGCCCGAGGCTTCGACCTCGGCAAAGGGGCGATAGAATGCCTCCAGATGCTCGGCGGCCGTATTCTTGGCTTCGTGCTCGGTCATGCGGATCAGCGAGAACTCGATCTGAAGCGGCGTCGCGCCGACCAGGCGGGCGAACTGGTTCTCGGTCTGGANNGGATCTTCTTCGGCATCAGGTTCAGCAGGCCGATGCGGATCGGGCGAATGTCCTGATGGCTGGCCGCGTCCTCGGACATGACCATCACGCCCTCGCGCGAGAGCACGTTGTAGGCCGGCAGGTCAGAGGGCAGCTTGATGGGCATCGGACAAACTCGTTTGGATCAAAAGGACAGAGCCGGGGATCTAGGCGCTTTGCCCGGCCCGCTCAAGGGCGTTGGCGATGACGGTGTCGAAGTCGGCCGCGCTGCGCACGCTTGCCATGTCGCTGGCTTCGACCGTGACGCCCCAGCGGCTGGCCATCGCCTCGTACCGCGGCTGGCGGTGCGCCAGGGCCTGGGCATAGGTCCAGCGGATGAAGGCATCGGGATCGACCTTGTCTTCGGCGATGCCTTTCTGCGCCAGGTATTCCGACCAGACGCGGGCCAGGAACTCGGGCTGATAGGCCATCGGTTTGGGCGCCCGGTCAAAGCGCCGGATCAGCTCTTCGGTATGGGCTTCGGTGCCGCGAATCCACACCATCAGCGCAACTGACGACAGCGCCGTCAGGATCGGATCGGCGGGGTTTTCCGGCTCGACCCATTCGCAGATCGACCCGCCGGTGTCACAGACGAAATGCGGATAACCGTACAGATCCTGCGCCCGGTCGATGAAATAGGCGGTGTCCAGCAAGGCCTGCATCTCGGCCCGGCGGAACTGGTCCTGGCGGCGCTGGTATTCGGCCATGGGCATCCCGCCGCGTGCCGGATCGCCGGGTTTGCCCAGGTAAGTGCTGACCGGTGTCAGGTTGTCAAAGCTGAGATTGGAGCCGATGTAGATCGAATCCGACATCAGAAGCTCGCGCAGGAAAGGCACCTGCATGGCGTGGCGCTTGGCGTTGTCGGCGATGTATTCGCCCATGTAGCGGGTGCCGATGCGGTAATCGATCGAGTAGTGGAACCAGTCCCCACCGTCGCGCAGCAGGTTCGACACATGGGTCTTGCCCAGACCCGACATGGCGAACAGCACCACGCGCTTCTGCGGCGCGTTGCGCCACTGGTCTGCCGAGCGGTAAAGCATTTGGGTTCCTTCGATCCACTGACTGCCCGGCGTGGTAGGTCAGCCCCGCCGCGGCGTCAAACCCTTTAGCGGGCGCAGCAGCCGTCCGTCCAGCACCGCCAGCCCCAGCGCCAAGAGGGCGAAGCCGGCGAAGGCGTGGGCCGGCAGCGCCTCTGCCCGGACCCAGGCACCCAGGGCGATGGCCACCGGCGGGATCAGCAGCGTGACCAGCAACAGGTTGCCGCTGCCGGCCATCGCCAGCACGCGGTAATACAGCAGATAGGCCAGGGCGGTGGCGACCAGAGCGAAATACGCGATGGCGCCCCAGGTGACCGGATGCAGCACCAGCGACGGCACGCCCTCGCTCCAGATCGCCAGCGGCAGCATGATCAGCGTAGAGGCGGTCAGCATCCCGGCGGCCGACAGCACCGGCGGCACGCCGCGGAGCCGCGCGCGCCCCCAGGCGCCGGCGCAGGCATAGGATAGCGTCCCGCCCAGCACCGCCCATTGCGCCAGTGAACTGGGATCGAGCGCGGTCAGGTTTGTCCAGCCGATCGCCGTCACCACCCCGGCAAAGCCCAACGCCACGCCCAGTCCCTTGCGCGGGCTCAGCCGTTCGTCGGCAAACAGCGCTGCGGCCAGCACCACGCCCCAGATCGCGGTGGCGGCGTTCAGGATCGAGGTCAGGCCCGAAGGAATATGAAGTTGGCCCCAGGCCATCAGCGAGAAGGGGATCACGTTGTTGAGCAGGCCCATGACGAAAAACGCCACCCAGACGCGCGGCGCACGCGGCAGCGGCAACCGCATCGCCGCCACCACCGCCCATAGCACCAGCATCGCCCAGCCGGTGCGGTGCAGAACGGCGGTCAGCGGGCCGATTTCATCAAGGGCGATACGAATCGACAGGAACGAGCCGCCCCAGATCAGGGCAAGAATGGCCAGTTCGATCCAGGCGCGGGACGAGAGCGAGGTTTGGGTCATGCCGGCACACTAGTGCCGGGCGTAGTGCTGCGCGATCCGGATCTTGCGCCTTTGCGGTTGTCCGCAGCGATGTGGCGGTCGCTGTTTCATCAACAATCGGCGCGCGCTTGGCGGCGGCGTTTCGCGGCTGCGGCCCAGACTGAAGAAAGTTTTAACTGCCCCATTTCCGCCCGAATCCGTGCCTAGCTGCGCTTTTGCCGGGCCACCGTACCCAGCCGGATCGGACACAAGCAAACCGAACGCTTTTGACCTTTTGCATCCGTTTCGCGTGGGGCCAGCCCGGCCCCAGGTGTGACTGCAAGAGGGATAAAAACGTGTCATTTCAACCTATAAACACCGGTACAACCAACCGCGTCTGGGTGATCGAAAACCTGATCCGCACTGACGAAGGCCTGCTGGACCATGTCACCCAGGCCGATCTGGAAAGCGCCATCGCCTCGGTCAACGGCATGCTGGGGATCATCCAGCAGGCGCTGGACCATGTGCGCGCCGCGGGCGGCGCGGTGGGCGGGATCAGCAGTGCAGACGTGATCGCGATGAACGAATTCATCCGGTCAGACCCGGCACTGCGCGTGGCCTGGATCGACTATCACGGCGACGACGAGGACGGCGTGGAAACGGGGTTCCATCTGATCCAGAACGACGGGTCCGAAAGCCGGCTGTTCCAGCGGAACGCTGTTGATACCATCCTGGACGGGATGTTCCACCTCGGCTTTGAAATTCGCGACAGCAAGTTCGTGAACGAGGACGGGCGGGCCAATGCCTATGTCTCGGACGTGGCGGACTGGCTGACCTATTTCTATTCCGACGTGTCCACCACCGGCACCGCGCTGGACCGCATCACCGACACGATCCTGTTGGATCCGGGCCTGATGAGAAACGTCAAGGCCGACGATCTGGTCGACGGGGCGCGCGCGGCGGATGCCATGAACCACATGCTGCAAGAGGCGCTGGACGCGGTCGCGCCGGACGCGATGGCCAACGGTGCGCTGACCCGCGCCGATGTGATCGCGGTCAGCCAATACCTTCAGGACAATTTCAGCGATACCTGGGCCGGGGAACACGGCGACGACGAGGCCGGAGAAGAGACCGGCTTTCACCTGGTGCAGAACGATGGCGGGCGGCTGGAAGCCTATGGCGAGGCAGTGGTCAACACCGTGGCCGACGGGATCTATCACCTCGGCTTCGGCATGGACCAGACCTACACGCGGCTGATCAACGAGGACGGCAACAACAACGCCGCAATCGACGACATCGTGGTGTGGATGAACGGTATCCTGTTCGACACCCCGGTCATTGCCGGTACCAACAATGACGAAACCCTGACCGGCACCGACCTGTCAGAACAGCTGCAGGGCAACCGGGGCAACGACACGATCCTGGCCGGCGGCGGCAACGACACGATCTATGGCGATGCAGGAGAGGACGACCTGTTCGGCGAGGCGGGCAACGACCTGTTCGTCGTCGCGCAGGACTATTGCCGGGCCGACCATTACGACGGTGGTGCCGGGATCGACGTGATCGACGCCACGGCGGTTGAGGTGCTGCACATCCGCGGCGGCCTGGATACCGGCGACAGCATCGAGCAGATCCTGGGTGGTGCCTTGACCGAGCTGCACGGCACCAACGACGACGAGGTGATCGACCTGTCGGCTACGACGCTGGTCAACATCGACAAGGTGCGCGGCGGGGGCGGGCGTGACTACATGGTCGGCACGACCAGCGACGACCTGCTGTATGGCGAGTCGGGCAACGACACGCTGGACGGCGGCGCCGGCAACGACGTGCTGAACGGCGGCTATGGCGATGACCGGTACATCTTCCGCGACAACAGCGGCCAGGACCTGGTGCGCGGCTTCAATGCCCGCAGCGAGACGATCGTGCTTCAGGGGCACGGGGTCATGGCGTTCGCCGACCTGCAGGGGATGATGACGGAAACCTTCGGCTCGACCGTCATCGACTTTGGCGATGGCGACATGCTGATGATCGAAGGCGTCGAAATGGCAGACCTGAGCTTTGCTGCCTTCGAGTTCATGGCCTGACCAGACACTCGCGGGACGGGCCATGGGGAGGTGGCCCGAAACGGGAAGCCCCGCCGAATTGGCGGGGCTTCTTTGATTTCAGGGTTTGGGCGGCGATCAGAAGCCGAAGCTGACCGACATGCCGACGCCAAAGGCGTTGTTGTCGCTGAACTGAACGCCCGAGGCGTCAGTGGCATCGCCGACCACGACATATTCCGCGCCGAAGCGGATCTTGACGTTGTCCTGGGTGTACTGACCGCCGATGCCCAGGCTCTTGCGGCCATCGGTGGGGGACAGGCGCGAGGCGATCCCGCCGTTCGACTTTTCAAAGCCGATCTGCGCGAAGCCCGAGAAGTTGTCCGAGAACTGACGGCCCACGCCCAGTTTCCAGGTCACGACATCATTGTCGAAGCTGGTCACGTCGGTGCCGGTGATGCCGTCATAGCCTGCGGGGCGCACTTCCCAAACCGACCATTCGGTCCACTTGATCTGACCGAACACCAGCGTGCCCTTGGCGATACCGGACTGGAAGTCCAGCGCCACGGACTGCGGCATCTCGATTTCGGTCGAGCTGTTCAGGTTCAGGCCGAAGCCCGGCAGGGTTTCGGTGGTGTCGAAGCTGTGGGTGATGGCGCTTTCGTAGGTCAGCGCGACACGCAGCGCGATATCGGGGATCTCGTAGGCGGCACCCACGACATAGCCCCACTCGCCGCTCTGATCGCCGGTGGCGTCATACTGCAGTGAGGTCGGGCTGGCCGCCACGGCACCCAGCTGGGCCGCCAGGGTCTGATAGCCGATCACGCGAGCGTCGGTTGCGGGCACTCCTGCACCCAGCAGCGCGGCAGCGGCATTGCCGGCAGCAGCGGCGTTGCGCGCGGTGCTGGCGCGAATCATCTGGTCGGGAATGGTGATGTCGGCGGTGCTGCGGACATAGCGGAAGCCGCCGTAGACCGAGACGCGGTCGGTTGCCTGGTATTTCAGGATCGCGGCCAGCTGCTGGCTTTCCCACACGGCGCGCAGGCCATTGTAGAAACCGCCGCTGTACAGCGCGTCGGCGCCGTAGGGCTGGTTCACGAACAGGCCGAACGACAGCTTGTCGTTGAACTCGTTCTTGTAGCCGAAGCCGATTTGCGAATAGCCGCCGGCCATGTTGCCGGTCGAGGCCTGACCGCCCAGCGTCGCCAGGGTCGGGGTGTAATCGCCCGACACTTCCGGCGAGACGGACGAGAAGCTCAATTCGATCTGGTCGCCATCGGCAAACAGCAACCCGTAGTTGTTGGCTGCGCGCTCGATGCCGCCGGCTTGTGCAACTGCGGCGGTCATGGCCAATGCGCCCGCGCTCAACAGCGTCTTTTTCATGTGAGTGTCTCCCCTAACCGGCGTGTGATCCGGCTCTCTCCTGAAAAATCGCTATATCGCCCTTCTTTTGATGCGCAAACTTTGACCCCACGTAAGCGTCAAATCCGTGACGCCGCGTCGCGATTATGTGACACGTTTGGTTTCGTGACGCAGGTTCAGGTAGTTCGCGGCAAAGATCACGAAGCCGCCCAGGAAGACCATAGGATCAAGTGCTTCGCCATAGATCAGCGCACCCACCACGGCAATGACGGGAAGCCGGGTAAAGTCGATGGGCATGACCACCGCCGCTGGGGCCAGACCCAGAGCCGTGGTCAGGCAGAAATGCGCAACCAGCCC
>JAGRMT010000133.1:0-1403 GCA_020441125.1 Roseivivax sp. | reverse complement strand
GGCCAGGATGCCGCCGCGGGCACGGCAATGTCGCCATCGAAGCCGGCGCAGACCAGGCCAAGTACAGCCTGCATGGTTGTCAGCCAGAACAGGACGCAGGTTGCGGAGACGCTTCGCATCAACCTCCGCGTGAAAACGGCCGAACCTGCAAACGCGATGGCTGCCAGCGCTGCGGCGATCACTCCGGCGTTGATCGTCTCGGGGCTGGGCCGTGCGACGATCAGGATCCCGACGAAGCCGGCCGCCCCGGCCAGCACGCGCCCGGTTGTCAGCCGCTCCCCCAGAACCAGGGGGCTGAGCAGCAGGACCCAAAGCGGAGCCGTGAATTCAAGCGCGAAGACCTGTGCCAGCGGGATCGCGGTGACAGCATAGAACCACAGGTTCTGCCCGGTGAAATGGCTGATGTTGCGTAGCGTATGCCAGCCCATGTGGCGGGCGTTGATCTCGCCCCGGCGGCCGGTCAGGCTGGCGGCAGTCAGCACGATGACAAAGCCGATCAGGCTGCGGTACAGCATGATCTCGAAGGTATCGAGATCGGTACTGACTGCCTTGCCGGCCACCGCCATGGCGGAAAAGCTGACGATGGCGCCGCTCATCCAGATGGCGGCTTTCAGGTTCGGGTGCATCGGCACACCGGGTGACGGGATCGCGGTCATTCTTCGGTGACGGTGTAGCTGCGTGGCAGATGCCCGGTCAGGGCGAACCAGTTGCTGGCGCGGGTGCGCACCTGATGTGCGTCGAAAGCGGCGCGGGTCTCGAACCGTTCGGACACGGCAAAGACACCCGGCTCGGTTTCACGTACGTCAAAAGCAAGACAACCGGGCTCGGCCCGCGAAAGTCGGATATGCGCTTTCAAGGCTTGGCGCACCGATTGCACCATGTCCTCGGGGCAAGTCATCGTGCCTGAGAGCGCGATCACTCCCATTCGATGGTTCCCGGCGGTTTCGACGTGACGTCGTAGGTCACGCGGTTGATGCCCTCAACCTCGTTGATGATCCGCGTCGCGGTCTCGCCCAGGAACTCGTGGCTGAACGGATAGTAGTCGGCGGTCATCCCGTCGACAGAGGTGACCGCCCGCAGCGCGCAGGCATAGTCATAGGTCCGCCCGTCGCCCATCACGCCCACCGTGCGGACGGGCAGGATGGCCACGAAGGCCTGCCAGATCTCGTCATAAAGCCCGTGTTTGCGGATCTGGTCGATATAGACCGCATCCGCCTTGCGCAGGATGTCCAGCTTGGCGCGGGTGATCTCTCCGGGGCAGCGGATCGCCAGGCCGGGGCCGGGGAAGGGGTGGCGGCCGATGAAGCTGGCCGGCAGGCCCAGCTCATGCCCCAGCGCGCGCACCTCGTCCTTGAACAGCTCGCGCAGCGGCTCGACCAGCTTCAGGCCCATCTTCTCGGGCA
>JAGRMT010000132.1 GCA_020441125.1 Roseivivax sp. | reverse complement strand
AGCACCTGCATGGCGCGGCGGATTTCCTCGTCGCGGCCGATGATCGGGTCGATCTTGCCCTGCTCGGCGGCCTCGGTCAGGTCGCGGGCGTATTTCTTCAGCGCGTCATAGCCTTCCTCGGCCGACGCGGTGTCGGCGGTGCGGCCCTTGCGGATGTCGTTGATCGCGGTGTTCAGGGCCTGCGCGCTGACATTGCCGGCCTCCAGCGCCTCTTTGGCCGGCGATTTGACCATCGCCAGCGCCATCAGGATGCGCTCGACCGGGACAAAGCTGTCGCCCGCCTTCTTGGCGATCTTCTCGGCCTCGTCCAGCACCTTGGCGGTTGCCTGGTCCAGATAGACCTGGCCGGCGTCGCCCGAAACCTTGGGCATCTTGGCCAGCTTGGCCTCCAACGTCTCGACCACGCGCGCGGCGCTGCCGCCGGCACGGTTGATCAGGTTGCTTGCCAGCCCCTGGTCATCATCCATCAACGCTTTCAGAATGTGTTCGGGCGCCAGCCGCTGGTGGCCTTCCCGCATGGCGATCGTCTGTGCGGCCTGGAAAAAACCGCGCGACCGCTCCGTGAACTTCTCCAAGTTCATGGGCTCTCTCCTTCTCAAAAGCACCCGGTTTGTGAATTTGGCGGCGCCCGCGCAGCGGCACGCCCCAGGTCCGGGCCTTGATAATCAGATGGTCGCCGCGCCAGCGCGTTTCAAGGTCGCTGCATGGTGCCTGCGACGGTTAAAATGCCGCGTTTGAGACGACGTTAATCTCTGTCGCGTTTGATCGCCGCCGGAGGGTCCGGTCATGTTGATCATCGCGGTACAGGTGCGCCCCCTCGCGGGCGCGGGCGACATGGTACAGGGTGTGGTAGAGCTGCTAAGCGACCATGGCGGCATTTATCTGACCTGCCGCGCCAGGGCTCCCGAAACCCCAGCAGGCGGTTCGGTACAGGACAGGCTGATCCGTGACGCCGTGCGCCAGCTGCGGCGGATGCCCGAGTTTCGCGCCGGTCATGGCCGGTTTGCCTTTGCGCCTGGGCTTCTGAACGCCTCTTGACCTGACGCGCCGCGCTGCCCACAAGGCACCGACCTTGCCGGAGGATTGCGCCATGTCCGATGACCGCCTGATTGTCGCCCTTGATGTCGGCGATGCGCTGAGCGCGCTGAAAATCACCGAAGCGCTGGGCGATTCCGTCAATTTCTACAAGATCGGCCTGGGAATGCTGACAGGCGGCGGGCTGGCGCTGGCGAATGAGCTGAAGCATGAGCAGGGCAAGCGCATCTTCCTCGACATGAAGCTGTTCGACATCGGCGCGACGGTCGAGGCGGCTGTGCGCGGGCTGGCGCAATTCGACCTCGACTTCCTGACCGTGCACGGCGATCCGCACGTGGTGCGCGCGGCCAAGGAAGGCGCAGCTGGCAAAGACCTGAAAATCCTTGCCGTCACTATCCTGACCTCGCTCGACCGGGCTGACCTGGACGCCTGTCTGCTGTTGCCGGGAGACGTGGCGGACATGGTCGTGACCCGCGCTGCCCGCGCCTTCGAGGCCGGCGCCGATGGCATCATCTGCTCGCCCCAAGAGGCGGCGCTGGTGCGCGCGCTGCCGCAGGCCCGCGGGCGCCTGATCGTAACGCCTGGAGTGCGTCCTGTCGGTGCCGCGCTGGGCGACCAGAAGCGGGTGATGACCCCGGCCCAGGCCGTTGCCGCCGGGGCCGACCACGTGGTGGTGGGCCGCCCGGTGTGGCAGGCGCCCGATCCGGTGGCCGCCGCGAATGCGATCCTGGCAGAGCTGGCCTCGCCCCAGGCGCAGGCGCCAAACATCTGACCGGTCAGCCCCGCGCCGCAAGGTAGCGGCGCAGCTGCTCTGCAAAATGAGGGATCGCCTTGCCCGCGCGCAGGTAATCGTCGGGTTGCATCAGCGCCCAGCCCGCGCCTTCGTTGCCGAACACCACCTGCTGTACAGTGTCCGCAGGCAGGTGGGCAGCGAAGAACCAGCTCATCCAGCCGGGGTGGTGCTGCGGCTGTTTCCAGACCAGATCGTCATCCGATAGCCGCAGGCCGATCTCTTCGCGGGTTTCGCGCAGCGCGCAGGCCTCGGGCGTCTCGTCGCCCTCTCGCGCGCCGCCGGGAAAGTCGAGATAGCCCGGCCAGGGAATATGCGGAACGTCGTCGCGCTGGATCACCACCAGCGCGGGGCCCAGAAACAGCATCAATTTCGCGCCGGCAAAGGTGCCTGTCATGCTTGCAATCCCGTTTTCGTCTGTTCTGTGCGATGCTACATACGCGAGGCAAGAGGATGTGCGACCATGCCCGCGCTGTGCCGCGACTGTTTGACGGAATTTCCAGCGGGCAAGCGCTGCCCGACTTGCCGCAGTCCGCGCATCGTCGCCCATGAAGAGCTGTGGGATCTGACCATCGCGCACATGGACTGCGATGCCTTCTACGCCAGTGTCGAAAAGCGCGACAACCCCGCGCTGGCTGACAAGCCGGTGATCATCGGCGGCGGGCACCGCGGCGTTGTCTCTACCGCGTGTTATGTCGCGCGCATCCGCGGCGTGCGTTCGGCCATGCCGATGTTCAAGGCGCTGGAGCTGTGCCCCGACGCCGTGGTGCTGCGCCCCCGGATGGAGGCCTATGCCGAAGTGTCGCGCGCCATCCGCGCGATGATGGAAGAGCTGACACCGGCGGTAGAGCCGCTTTCGCTCGACGAGGCGTTTCTAGACCTGACCGGCACCCGCCGGCTGCATGGCAAGCCGCCCGCGGTGCTGCTGGCAGGGCTGGTGCGCCGCATGAAGGCAGAGCTGGGTATCACCGGCTCGATCGGGCTGTCGCACAACAAGTTCCTGGCCAAGGTCGCCTCGGATCTGGACAAGCCGCGCGGCTTTGCCGTGATCGGCCGGGCCGAAACGACCGAATTCCTGCGCCCGCGTCCGGTGCGGCTGATCTGGGGCATCGGCCCGGCGGCGCAAGAGGCACTGGACCGCGCAGGCATCCGCACATTCGACGACCTGCTGCGCTGGGACGAACGCGACCTGACCGCGCGATTCGGCGGCATGGGTGCGCGGCTGTACCAGCTGGCGCGGGGGCAGGACGGCCGCCGCATCACGGCCCATGCACCGATGAAGTCGATCTCGAACGAAACGACCTTCAACGAGGACACCAGCAACCCCGACCTGCTGGACGGGCACCTGTGGCGCATGTGCGAAAAGGTGGCCGATCGCGCCAAAGCCAAGGGGCTGGCAGGGCGCGTCGTCACGCTGAAGCTGAAACGGGCCGATTTTTCGCTGATCTCGCGCCGGATCAGCCTGCGCGACGCCACCCAGATGGCCGACCGGATCTATCGCACCGCGCGCGGATTGTTCGACCAGGTTGGCGACGCGGGTCCATACCGGCTCCTGGGCGCAGGGATCTCTGACCTGGTCGATGCCGGTACCGCCGACCGCAGCGGCGATCTGCTGGACCCGGAAGCCGCCCGGCGTGACCGGGCGGAGCGCGCAACAGATGCGATCCGCGCCCGCTTCGGGCCGGATGCGATCATCAAGGGCCGGGCGCTGCGCTGAGGCCGATCAACGGCCCAGCGCGTCATCCTCGGCGTCGGAGACCGAGATTCCAAAGGCTTCAAGCCCGTTTTCCAGATTTTCCGCCAGGTGCGGCGTACCGATCAGGTAATCGGCGGTCGGCGAGGTCGCCTCGGCCATCGCTGTCTGATAGGCCTCTTCCCAGTCCTCGACATCAAAGCTGCCGCGGCCGATCCACATGACCGCGACAACGGCAGCCTGCTCGTCCTCGTTCAGGCGGTCGATGAAACCGCGCAACTCGCCTTCGGCGCGTCCCAGTTCACGCGCCATCACCACGATCTGGGCGATCTTCTGCGGGCTGATAATTTCTTCCATCGTCTTGTTCCTTCCCGGTCCGGTCCCAGCTTGCCCCAAGCACGTGGACGCGACGTTGATCTTAAGCAATTTCCATAAGCGGGAAACCGCTGTGACGTGAAATGTCAATCCGAACTTTGTGTGCGATTGCATACGCAACAGGCTGACAATCCTGAAAGAGCGCGGCATAGTCCCCGGCAACCATAGGAGGGGCATATGTCCGACGATATCGTTATTCTTGGCGGGGCACGTACCGCCATCGGTACCTTTGGCGGCTCGCTTGCCGGCGTTCCGCCGATCGAGCTGGCCACGATTGCGGCCAAGGCCGCGCTCGAACGCTCGGGTGTCGAGAGCCTTCAGATCGGCAACGTGGTGTTTGGTCATGTGATCAACACCGAGCCGCGCGACATGTACCTGAGCCGCGTCGCCGCGATGCAGGCCGGAATTCCCGACACCACGCCGGCGATGAACGTGAACCGCCTGTGCGGTTCGGGCGCGCAGGCCATCGTGTCCGTGGTGCAGTCGCTGATGCTGGGCGATGCCGAATTCGGCCTGGCCGGCGGCGCCGAAAGCATGACCCGCTCGCCCTACATCGTCCCGGATCAGCGCTGGGGCTCGAAGATGGGCGACATCCGCACGCTGGACATGATGCTGGGCGCTTTGTCCTGCCCGTTCGGCACCGGCCACATGGGCGTGACCGCCGAGAACGTCGCAGCAGAGCATGGCGTGACGCGCGAGGCACAGGACGCCTTTGCCATGGAAAGCCAGAAGCGCGCGGCTGCCGCCATCGAAGCCGGCCTGTTCGACGAGCAGATCGTGCCGGTTCCGGTCAAGGTCAAGCGCGACATGGTCGATTTTGCCCGTGACGAGCACCCCAAGGCCACCACGGCCGAAGCCCTGGCCGGGCTGAAGACCGTGTTCAAGAAAGATGGCACCGTGACTGCCGGCAACGCGAGCGGCATCAACGACGGCGCCGCGGCACTGGTTCTGGCGCGTGCCAGCGCGGCCGAAGCCGCCGGTCTGAAGCCGCGCGCGCGGGTGATCGGCTATGCCCACGCGGGCGTTCGTCCCGAAGTGATGGGCATCGGCCCGGTGCCGGCGGTGCAGAACCTGCTTAACCGCACCGGCCTGACGGTGGGCGACTTCGACGTGATCGAATCGAACGAGGCCTTTGCCGCGCAGGCGCTGGCGGT
>JAGRMT010000131.1 GCA_020441125.1 Roseivivax sp. | reverse complement strand
TGCTTGGGGATGATCATGTCGGTGTCGATGTTGACCAGCGGCATGGGCGCCGCAATCCCGGTGAGTTTTTCGAATTTGTCCATGGCGGGACCTCCTTGATACGCGCGGCAGACCGGATCGGGGGCCCGCGGCGCGCTTTATTGCAGAGTTACGTGCCGGAACCAAGCCCAAGAACGACAAACGCCGGCGGGAGTGTCCGCCGGCGTTTGTGTCATTGGTCTGTGCGTCTCAGGCTTCGGTCTTGCGACGACGGCGCACCAGAACCAGCCCGCCCAACCCGGTCAGCAGCGCCATCGACGCCGCCGGCAGCGGTACGGCAGAAACGGTCGCGGTGACCAGGTTCTGGCTGTGGGTGAAGTCGCCTGAGGTATAGGGCAAGCTTTGCAGGAAGGTCAGGTTGTGACGCTGCCCGCCGGAATAGTTGCGCGCGTTGTCCAGGTAAGACGCCGCGGTGGCCGAGATGCTGGCCTCGCCCGGACCGTCACCTTCGGCGGTGAACACGCCCGACGTCAGGTCGTACCCGGTGTCATAAACCGCTTCCCAAAGGGCCAACTGGAAGCTGGCGCTTGCGATGCCCTGGGTCGGATCGACCGAGTCGAAGTTGGCGTCGAACACATTCTGCACCCGCGCACGGCCCGCATCATCCATGAAGCTGTTGGAGAAGGGCGTGTCGGTCGGCGTGTATTCCGCCAGAGTGTGCAGCCAGTGCTCCAGGTCCAGGCACCAGGCAACGAAGTTGCCGGAAACACCGCCCAGGTCGGTCATGTCAAAGCCGCCAGCGCGAATTGTGCCGGGGATCTTTGCCGAAGTATCGGATCCAGGACCGTAAGGAACGGTGAGGATGGTCACTTTGCGGCTGTCGGTTCCTGCCGTCATGCCGTTGCGCTGTAGCGACATGATCGCTGCCGAGGCACTGGATGCCATCAGGGCGGTCAGGGTAAGCGCGATAGAAAGAACTCGCATGGTCATCCTCGCTCGTTACACATAAAGGATTTGTTTACGAAATTAACCCAAAGGTATTCGTTACAGAGAATTCGCCTCTTGGTAAAGCTGCTGCCCAATTTACGCCTCTATTGACGGGATTCCGCGAACAACATGTCGTGATTGTCGTCATTGTTTACGATATCGCACAATCTATACGGGAATCTTGTGCGACCACCGCACGGAAAATGCCCCGCGTCCCTTGGAAATCGGGGCGCAGGGCGAATCGCGTGACGCGAATTTTGGCTTACATCATCTCGCGCACATCCGTCAGGTGACCGGTCACGGCCGCAGCGGCCGCCATTGCCGGAGACATCAGGTGAGTACGCCCGCCGCGGCCCTGACGGCCTTCGAAGTTGCGGTTGGACGTGGCAGCGCAACGCTCGCCGGGGGCAAGCTGGTCGGGGTTCATCGCCAGGCACATCGAGCAGCCGGCCAGGCGCCATTCGAAACCGGCCTGCTGGAAGATCTCGGCCAGGCCCTCTTCCTCGGCCTGGGCGCGCACGAGGCCAGAACCGGGAACGACCATGGCACGGACGCCATCGGCGATCTTCTTGCCCTTCAGGATCGCGGCCGCGGCGCGCAGATCCTCGATCCGGCCGTTGGTGCACGACCCGATGAACACGGTGTCGATCTTGATGTCGGTCAGCGGCGTGCCGGCGGCCAGACCCATGTAATCGAGCGAGCGGCGTGCCGCCTCGACCTTGCCGCCCTTGAAGCTCTCGGGCGCGGGCACGATGCCGGTGATCGGCAGCACGTCCTCGGGGCTGGTGCCCCAGGTCACGACGGGGGCGATATCCTCACCCTTGATGGTGACAACCTTGTCCCAATGCGCGTCATCGTCGGAATACAGCGTCTTCCACCAGTTCATGGCGGCTTCCCACTGGGCGCCCTTCGGCGCGTGCGGGCGGCCCATGACATAGGCAAAGGTCTTTTCGTCCGGCGCGATCAGGCC
>JAGRMT010000130.1 GCA_020441125.1 Roseivivax sp. | reverse complement strand
TTCCATCATCATGCCGACGAGGTTCTTGCCGATGTCGTGTATGTCGCCCTTGACGGTGCCGATGACCATCTTGCCCATGCGCGGCGCACCGGTTTCCACCAGAAGCGGCTTGAGAATGCCCATGCCCGCCTTCATCGCGTTGGCGGCCAGCAGCACTTCGGGCACGAACAGGATGCCGTCCCGGAAGTCGTCGCCGACGATCTTCATGCCGCCGACCAGCGCCTTGGTCAGCACGTCATAGGGCGTCCAGCCGCGTTCCAGCAGGATCTCGGTGGCCTCGACGATTTCGTCGCGCAGGCCATCGTACAGATCGTCGAACATCTGTTGAACCAGTTCCTCGTCGTCGAGTTCCGACAGGATGATTTGGTCTTCTTCCTCAGACATCGGGCTTTTCCTTCGCGTAGGGGCACGGCGCGTTCGCGCCCGCCCATTGTGGAGACATAAGCGGTGTTTTGGATGCGACAACTTGGCCGAATCCGACATGGCCGCAACTGGCAGCGACCGAAACCGACGCCGCCGCCGTGGCAACATGGCGGCAATTGCGGATGTTCTTTATTTGTTCTACATTTAGCGGATGACCGCGCCGGACCGTTTCATTCCCGCCGAACGGCGTCCCGGACGGGGCGCGACCAGCCGCGAAAGCGGCCGGTTCGAGCGGCTGGCCTATGCCGACGCCTGGGATGGCTGGGACATCGAGGAGCCGGCGCCGCCGGTGCGCACCGAGCTGACCGAGGAGCGCCCGCGCAGCGCGATCACCTGGGTGCGCTCGCCCGACCTGCCGTTCGACCGCTCGCTGAATCCCTACAGGGGCTGCGAACACGGCTGCATCTACTGCTTTGCCCGGCCAAGCCACGCCTACCTGGGCCTGTCGCCGGGGCTGGATTTCGAAACCCGCCTGGTGGCGCGGCCGGATATCCCCGCGGTGCTGGAGGCCGAGCTTCGGCGCAAGCGTTATTCGCCCGCGCCCCTGGCCATCGGGACGAACACCGATCCCTATCAGCCGGTCGAGCAACGGATGGGCATCATGCGCCGGGTGCTGGAGGTGCTGGCGGCCTTCAACCACCCGGTGGCAATCGTGACCAAGGGCACCGGGGTGGAGCGCGATCTCGACATCCTGGCGCCGATGGCGGCGCGCGGGCTGGTGCGGGTGGGGGTCTCGGTCACCACGCTGGACCGCGGCCTGGCCCGCCGGATGGAGCCGCGCGCCCCCACGCCCGAACGGCGGCTGGAAACGATCCGCCGGCTGAGCGGCGCCGGCGTGCCGGTGCGCCTGATGGTTTCGCCCGTGGTGCCGGCCCTGACCGACCCCGAACTGGAAGCGATCCTGGCGGCGGGTGCACAAGCCGGGGCCGATGCCGCCAGCTGGATCATGCTGCGGTTGCCGCTGGAGGTTTCGCCGCTGTGGCAGCACTGGCTGGCCGAGCACGCGCCGGGCAAGGCGGCGCGGATCATGGCGCGGGTGCGCGAGATGCACGGCGGCAAGGATTACGACGCGCGCTGGGGCCACCGGATGCGCGGCGAGGGCCACTATGCCGCGCTGGTAGCGCAGCGCTTCGCCCTGGCGGCGCGGCGGCTGGGGCTGGATGCCCCGACGGCGCCGCTGCGGTGCGACCTGTTCGCGCCGCCGCTGGCGCGGGACGGGCAGTTGAGCCTGTTCTGAAGTCGGCATGGGCGCGACGGTCCGGTCAATCGAGTGCGACGCCTGCGGCGCCGCACGCTGGTCTGGCCGTTTGCCGCCTTGCGGCGGCATCCGGCGGGGTGGGGGCGCTGCCCCCGCTTGCCCTGCGGGCAAGCCCCCCGGGGTACTTGCGGCAAGAAGAAGGTCAGCCGCGGCGACGGTTGCGTCTTTCGCGCTTGGGCCCGGCATTGTCGGTGCCGTCGCTTTCGGAGCTGAAGCCGCCGAGCACCTGCGCGATCTGGTCCAGCGTCGGACGCGGCCCCGGTTCGCGGGTGCTGAGGGCCTCGTGCATGGCGCGCAGGTGTTCCGGCATGGTGCCGCAGCAGCCGCCGATGATGCGTGCGCCGGCGGCGCGGGCAAGCAGGGCGTATTCGGCCATCAGCTCGGGCGTGCCGTTGTAGTGGATATGGCCATCCTCGTAGCGCGGGATGCCGGCGTTGCCCTTGGCGATCAGCGGGATCTCGGTGCCCTGGGCAGAGAAGCCGAGCACGGTGCGCAGAAGGTCGGAAGCGCCGACGCCGCAATTGGCGCCCATCGCCAGCGGCCGGTTGGGCAGGCCTTCGACCATGGCGACGAATTCGGCCGACGTCACACCCATCATGGTGCGACCGGCGGTGTCGAAGCTCATGGTGCCGCACCAGGGCATGCCGACCTTGTCAAAGGCTTCGGCGGCGGCGCGGAATTCCTCGGGCGCGCTGATGGTTTCGAGCCAGAGCACGTCGGCGCCGCCATCGCGCAGTCCTTCGGCGGTTTCGATGAACATTTCGACCGCGGTGTCATGGCCGAGCGTGCCGACGGCGCCCATGATCTCGCCCGTGGGGCCAACGGAGCCGGCCACGACCACCGGCCGGCCGGCGGCATCGGCCACCTCGCGCCCGAGTTCGGCGGAAATCTTGGACAGCGCATAAGCGCGGTTGCCCGCATCGTGCAGCTTGAGCCGCGAACGGTTGCCGCCGAAGCTGTTGGTCAGGAAGATGTCGCTGCCGGCATCGACCGCCCCGCGGTACAGCGTGCGGATCTTGTCGGGGTGGGTTTCGTTCCACAGCTCTGGCGCCTCGCCGGCGGAGAGGCCCATGTTGAACAGGTTGGTGCCGGTCGCGCCGTCGGCCATCAGCCAGTCACGCTCGGCCAGAAGTTTGGACAGAAGATTGCTCATCGCGTCATCCCGCCTGATGTGTCTGGGTTCGAGCGCCCGTCTGGCATGGTTGATGCGCGGGTTCAAACACAAAATCCTCATGATCATGGTGAGCGACGGTCAAGTCCGGGGGGTGGTGGATGCCGCGCCAGAGGTCCCAGCCGGCCAGGGCCAGTGCCGGCCAGGACGGGGCCGCGATGAAGAGCGGGCGCCAGCACGGATCGAACCCGGCCTTGAACCGGGCCAGCCCCTGGTGGCGGCGAGACAGGCGCAACAGCCAGGGTGCCGGCACCGCGGCGAGGTTCAGGCAGGCGCCGTTTCGGGCCGCGTCGCGCAAGGCGGCCAGCACCAGGGCCTGCATCGTGCCCGGCGGGTGGCCGGGCAGGCAGCGCATCAGGTCCACCGTGGGTTCCTGCGGGTGCGGCATCACCGACAGGAAAGCGATCAGCTGGCTGCCGCGCCAGGCGCCGTAAAGCTTTTGTCCGGAGAGATACCCGCGTTCGAAGCGCCCCATGGTCAGGCCGTTCTCGCCGCCGTGGGCCTGCGCCCAGGCGGCGTTGACCCGCGCCATCGCGGGCCAGTCGGGTAGGGTGATCGTTTCCGTCCGCAGCCCGGAGCGGGCGGCCTTACGCAACATCCGGCGCAGCTGGCGGGCGGAGGGGGCGTGCAGGTCGAAGCGGCGCGGGTCGATCACGGCGTCGCGGGCGATCGGCAGGGTGCGCCAACCGGCGCGGCGGGCCAAGGCGGCGTCACGCGGGGTCAGCTTGTAGGCGCAGGCGACACGGTTGCTGGCGCGGGCGCGTGCCTTCAACGCCCGCAGCAACGGCGGAAGCGGGCCGTCGGCGGGGCCCAGGAACAACGTCAGCGACTGCGGGCCGGACAGCACAGCGCCGCGCGACGGGCCGGCGGCCAGGCCCTCGGCGCCGTTCTGCAGCGCCGCTATATGCTCGGCCCGCAGCCCCTGGGCGGGGGGCAGATCGTCTTGCGGCGGCAGCAGCGGAACAGTGGATGGCGACAGGAAAGCCTGAGCGGCCAGGGCGGCAGGCAGCGCGTGGTAGACAATCCGGTAGCCCAGCAGCGCGGCAGCGAGACTGTCGGCGGGTACCTGCGGCAGCAACAGCGCCAGCGTCAGTTCGAACGGGCCGATGCCGCCGGGCGTGCCGCCAAGCAGACCGGCGCCCAGCGCCAGCAGGTAGACCGGCAGCAGCGCGGACAGCGCCACATCGGGCAGAAGGCAGGCCAGGGCCGCCGCCGCCAGGGCGGTATCGGCCAGTGTCAGCGTGAAGAAGGCCGCCGCGGCGGGCAGGCTGGGCAGCGCGATCCGGCGCGAGCCGAGCTTCAGCACAGGCCGGCGCAGAAGCGCCGCCGCCAGCAGCACCATCAGCGCCAGGCCCAGCGCACTGACCAGGTGGTCATGCAGCGGGTTGAAGAGAACGATCAGCGCGCCCAGCGCCGTCATGAAGGACATGCTGACCAGCGCCGTCAGGGCCGTGGCGCCACGCAGGCCCAGCGCCGGCACCAGCCGCCAACGCGCCACCGCGCCGGTGGCAAGCCCCAGGCCAAGCAGTTGCGAGACCGCGACGGCGGCGGCCCCCGCCCGCGCCGCTGCCGATGCGGCCAGGCCGGTGCGCAGGTGGCGATGGGCAATCACGTCATAATGCGCAATGGCGGCGTAGCTGGCGACGGTGGCCAGAACCGCGCCCAGCCAGCCGGTGAGCGGTATCGCGCCCATTGCCTGCATCAGCGCGGCGGGGGTCACGTCATTCATCTGGCGCATGGCCTGCCAAAGGCACAGCCCCGCCACCGCAAGAGCAAGCGCGATGCGCACCGCGCGGCGCAGACTGCGCCGTCCGGTCTGTCTGTTCTCCACTGTCGCGTTTCCCCGGCTCGGTTGTTTGCGCCGGACGCTAGCGACAGAGATCCTTATGCCGGGTTAACGGGCGCGGCCAATCCGCGCGGGGCACAGCAAAACGCCCCTGCCCAAGGGCAGAGGCGTTGCGAAATCGTATGGGATGCGGTGCGGCTCAGCCTTCGGAGAGCAGCTGACGCTGTGCTTCGATCAGCAGTTCGGACCGCTTGGCGCGCACTTCGTTGGCGTTGGACTTGTCGCCCAGGTCGGCAGAGACCTTGCGCACCACGTCTTCGTGCCCGGCCTCCTCGAAATCGGCCTTGATCACCTCGGCGACATAGGCCTTGACCGCGTCGCCGCTTTTGCCCAGCTTTTCGGCCGCCCAAAGGGCCAAGAGCTTGTTGCAGCGCGCCTCGGCCTTGAACTTCATCTCTTCGTCATGCGCGAATTTGTTCTCGAACGCGTTTTCACGATCGTCAAAAGTGGTCATGGCGTGTTCCCTCGGGGCGTTATTATCTCTCTTTCGATATGAACGCAGGCGGCGCCGGGCGCAAGAGGCGGGCCACAACTTGCGACAAAGCCGCCCATAGCTTATGACAGCGCAGCATTGCGGACTCACGCGCCGCACCCCTTTACCGAAAGCGACCCGATGGCACGCCGTAAAAAGATTTACGAAGGCAAGGCGAAGATTCTGTACGAAGGGCCCGAGCCGGGAACCATCGTGCAGTATTTCAAGGACGACGCGACCGCTTTCAACGCCCAGAAGAAGGACGTCATCGAAGGCAAGGGCGTGCTGAACAACCGTCTGTCCGAGTTCTTCATGACCGGGCTGAACAACATCGGCGTTCCGACCCATTTCATCCGCCGCCTGAACATGCGCGAGCAGTTGGTCCGCGCCTGCGAGATCGTGCCGCTGGAAGTGATCGTGCGCAATTTCGCCGCCGGCTCGCTGTCGACCCGGCTGGGCATCGAGGAAGGCACGCCGCTGCCGCGCCCGATCGTGGAATATTGCTACAAGGACGACAAGCTGGGCGACCCCCTGGTCACCGAGGAACACATCGCCGCCTTCGGCTGGGCCAGCCAGCAGGACATGGACGATATCCTCAGCCTAGCGCTGCGGGTCAACGACTATCTCGCCGGGCTGATGTACGGCGTCGGCATCAAGCTGGTGGACTTCAAGATCGAGATCGGCCGCGTCTACGATGGCGACTTCCAGCGCCTGATCGTGGCCGACGAGATCAGCCCCGATTCGATGCGCCTGTGGGACATCGAGACCGGCCAGAAGCTGGACAAGGACGTGTTCCGCCGCGATCTGGGCAACCTGACGGATGCCTATTCCGAGGTGGCGCGCCGTCTGGGGCTGATGCCCAAGGCACCGTCGCACATTACCAAACCGACGCTGATCAACTGACCCGTCGCGCCCCGTTTGCGGGGCGCCGGCCGGGCCGATCCACAAGAAGAAATGCAAGAGGGTGCCATGAAAGCACGCGTACATGTCATGCTGAAAAACGGGGTTCTGGATCCGCAGGGCGAGGCCGTGCGCCACGCGCTGGGCGCCCTGGGCTTTGACGGGGTCGCGGGCGTGCGGCAGGGCAAGGTGATCGAGCTGGACCTTGCCGACGGCACCTCCGAGGAAACCGTCAAGGCGATGTGCGAGAAGCTGCTCGCCAACACGGTGATCGAGCGCTACGACATCGAACTGGCCTGAACACGGCCGCCGCGCATCCGCCGCTGGCGGCGCGCGGCAGGCTGTGTCACCATCCTCCCTGCGAAGGGGAGGATTGCGCGATGCTGACGATTTACGGGCGGGCCACGTCGGTCAATGTCCAGGTTGTGATGTGGGCGGTGGGCGAGCTGGGCCTGGCGCATGAACGGCTGGACGTGGGCGGCGCCTATGGCGGCACCGACACCGCCGACTATGGCGCGATGAACCCGATGCGGCTGGTGCCGGTGCTGAAGGATGGCGATCTGACCGTCTTCGAAAGCGCGGCCATCCTGCGCTACCTAGGCGCAGCCTATGGCGACGATACCTTCTGGCCGCGCGACCCGCGCCGCCGGGCGGCGCTGGACCAGTGGGCCGAATGGGTCAAGACTTCGCTATATGCCGCGATCACGCCGGTGTTCATCGCGCTGGTGCGCACGCCGCCTTCGCGTCAGGACCCGGCCGTCATCGCCGCCGCTGCGCGGGCGCTGGCACCGCTCATGCAGATGCTGGACGCGCGGATCGGGCAGGGGCCCTGGATGGGCGGCAGCGATTTCACCTTTGCCGACATCTCGGCCGGCCACTACCTGCACCGCTATTACACCTTGCCCATAGAGCGTGCCGAAACGCCGGCGCTGGACGCCTACTATGCCCGTCTGCAAGAGCGCCCGGCCTACGTCCGGCACGCGATGATCAGTTACGAAAGCCTGCGCGCCAAGGATTGACCTTGCCCGCCTCACCGCGCCAAAGTCGCGGCGAATGAACGGTTTGGCGGGAGAAACGGATGCGCGCGGCAGTCTTGCGGGAATATAACAAGGACCTCAGCATCGAGGAGGTGCCCGATCCGGCCTGCCCCGAGGACGGCGTGGTGCTGAAAGTTCTGGCCTGCGGCGTCTGCCGGTCCGACTGGCACGGCTGGTCTGGCGAACATCCACGCGTCAAGCCCGGCCAGATCGGCGGGCACGAGTATTGCGGCGAGGTGGTCGCCGCCGGCCCACGTGCCACCTACAAGGTAGGCGACGTGCTGGTGGCGCCATTCATCCTGGCCTGCGGTATGTGCCCGGCCTGCCAGTCGGGCAACCAGAACACCTGCCCCAACCAGCGCCTGCCCGGCTTTGTAGAGCCGGGCGCCTTTGCCGAATACGTGGCCGTTCCCTATGATCACAACCTTGCGCGCCTGCCCGAGATGCTGTCGCCTACCGTGGCGGCGGGGCTCGGCTGCCGGGTGACCACGGCCTGGCACGCGCTGACCGGGCGCGCCGACGTCAAGGCGGGCGAATGGGTGGCGGTACACGGCACCGGCGGGGTCGGGCTTTCGGCGATGCTGCTGGCGCGTGCGCTGGGCGCTTTTGTCGTGGTGGTCGACGTGGTGCAGGAAAAGCTGGATCACGCCCTGTCGCTGGGCGCCGATGCGGCGGTGAACGCGCGCGATGGCGACGTGGCCGCGAAGATCCGCGAGATCACCAAGGGTGGCGCCCATGTCAGCGTCGAGGCGCTGGGCATCGAGGCGACGGTGAACCCCTCGATCGAATGCCTGCGCCCGCTGGGCCGGCATGTGCAGGTGGGGATGCCCGTCGGCCACACGGCGAAGATGACGATCAACATGAACGCGGTCTACATGGGCAATCTGGCGCTTTACGGCACGCGCGGCATGCCCAGCTGGCGCTATCCCAGCCTTCTGGGCTTGATCACCAGCGGGCGCGTGGATATGTCGCCGTTGATCGCGCGGGAAATCCCGCTGTCGCAGACCGGCGCGGAACTGGCGGCCTTCAATGGCCCGACGCCGCCGGGCGTGGCCGTGATCACCGATTTTAAACGCTGAAGGACACCGCCCATGCGCGCCGCCGTCATCGTCTTCCCCGGATCGAATTGCGACCGGGACCTTGCCACCGCCTTTGCCAAGGCCGGGTGCGACGTTCAGATGGTCTGGCACAAGGACACCGACTTGCCCGAGCATGTCGACATCGTCGGCATTCCGGGCGGTTTTTCCTTTGGCGACTACCTTCGGTGCGGCGCCATCGCGGCCAATTCGCCGATCTGCCAGTCGCTGAAGCGGCACGTCGATCGCGGCGGTTATGCGCTGGGCATCTGCAACGGTTTCCAGGTGCTGACCGAAACCCGGCTGCTGCCCGGCGCGCTGATGCGCAATGCCGGGCTGAAGTTCGTGTGCAAGACCGCGCCGCTTCGGGTGGAAACCTCGGACAGCGTGTTCACCCGCGGCTACAACGCGGGCGAGGTGGTGGGCATTCCCATCGCGCATCATGACGGCAACTACACCGCCGATGCCGATGTGCTGGCGCAGCTGAAGGACGAAGACCGCATCGCCTTCACCTACACCGACAACCCCAACGGCTCTGCCGGCAACATCGCCGGCATCCTGTCGGCCAACCGCCGGGTGCTGGGCATGATGCCGCATCCCGAGCGGGCCGCGGAAATCGGCCATGGTGGCACCGATGGTGCGCGTCTTTTCGCTCATCTTGCCGAGGCGTTGGCGCAGGCGTGACTTGAGGCCGAAGGGCCCGCGCCGTACTCTGCGGCATGTCTTTGATCGAGACCGATCGTATGGGAAAGCGGCGTGTCGGGCCGTTCAGTCTGCGGGTGCGGGCTGCTTTGCTGCTGCTGCTGGCGGTGGCCCTGACGACGCTGTACTTCACCAACCGGATGCTGACCGACCGGTTCATCGACACCACACGCAACCGGGCAGAGCTGCGGCTGGTGCTGTACGCCGGCAACCTGATGGCCGAACTGCGCCGCAATGCGGTGGTGCCGCAACTGCTGTCGCGCGACGCGGCACTGATCAGCGCGCTTGAGACGGGCGACTTCTCGAAAAGCTCACAACGGCTGATTTCCTTCGTCGACGAAATCGGCGCCGCGTCGTTGATGATGATCGACAGCACCGGGCGCGTCGTCGCCGCGACCGACCGCAACCGGCTTGGAGAGCTGCACCGGCTGAAGCCGTTCTTTGTAGAGGCGCTGCGTTCCAACGCCACGGTGTTCACCACCACCCCGCTGGAAACCCCGGCCTTCAGCTTCAGCTATTCGCGCCGGATCGAGGTCAAGGGCCAGATCCTGGGCGTGATCGTCGTCGAGAACGACCTGCAAAAGTTCGAGCGTGCCTGGGCCGGCATCTCGGACGCGGTGCTGGTCACCGACAGCTCGGGCAACATCATCCTGGCGACCGAGCCCCGGTGGCGCGGCCGCACCGAAGAAGAGGCCTTTGCCAACCAGCCGCCGGAAAACGCGATCGAGCGGGCGGTTCAGGCCACGTCGGAATGGGCGGTTCCGCCGCCCGATGCCTATGTGCGCGGCGAGGCGGTCATGCGCACCGAAACGCGAATTCCATTCCAGGGCTGGCGCATGGCCAGCTTCACCACCTATTCCAATGTGCGCGAACAGGTGAACGCGGTGCTTGCGCTGGAGATCATGGGGTTTGCCATCCTCGCGTCGCTGCTGTTCTACGTGCTCAGCCGGCAATCGGCGGTGCGCATGGCGCTGTTCCAGCGCGAATCCCAGCAGCTGCGCGCGCTGAACAACCGCCTTCAGCGCGAGATCGCCGAGCGCGAGCGTGTGCAGAAGAACCTGGCCGTGGCGGAACAGACGCTGGCGCAAAGCTCGAAACTGGCCGCGCTGGGCGAGATGTCGGCCGCTGTCAGCCACGAGCTGAACCAGCCGCTGGCGGCGATGAAAACCTACCTGGCCGGGGCGCGGCTGCTGCTGCGCCGCAACCGCCCCGACGAGGCGCTGTCGGCTTTCCATCGCATCGACGACCTGATCGAGCGGATGGGCGCGATCACCCGGCAGCTCAAGTCCTATGCCCGCACCGGGCAGCAGACCTTCTCGCCGGTCAACATCGGGGATGCGCTGGCCTCGGCCCTGTCGATGATGGAGCCGCAGCTGAAAACCCGCCACGTGCGCATCACCCGCATCGTCCCGGACGAGCCGGTGCGCATCATGGGCGACCGGATGCGGCTGGAGCAGGTTCTGGTCAACCTGTTGCGCAACGCGCTGGACGCCACCAAATCGGTAGCAGACCCCGAGATCGAGCTGATCCTCGCCTCGGGTGAAACGGCCACCCTGACCGTGCGCGACAATGGCCACGGGATCGAGGATCTGGAGAACCTGTTTGAACCTTTCTACACCACCAAGGCAGCGGGCGAGGGGGTCGGCCTCGGGCTGGCGATCTCGTCCGGGATCGTCAGCGATCTGGGTGGACGCCTGACCGCCCGAAACGCCGAAGAGGGCGGCGCTGTATTCGAAATTCAGCTGCCCATATTGAACGAAGAACAAAAGGAAGCCGCGGAGTAGACCCATGTCGAAAGCGATGAAGATTGCAATCGTCGATGACGAAAAGGATATGCGCCAGTCGATCAGCCAGTGGCTGGCACTGTCGGGATATGACACCGAAACCTTTGCCTCGGGCGAAGAGGCGCTGGGCGCGCTGGGGCCCGATTACCCTGGCATCGTGATCAGCGACATCAAGATGCCAGGCATGGACGGGCTTCAGCTGCTGAAGAAGCTGATGGGCTCTGACAGCGCGCTGCCGGTGATCATGATTACCGGTCACGGCGACGTGCCGATCGCGGTCGAGGCGATGCGCGTAGGGGCCTATGACTTTCTCGAAAAGCCGTTCAACCCCGACAAGATGACCGAGCTGGCCAAGAAGGCCACCAACGCCCGGCGCCTGACGCTCGACAACCGCGCTCTGCGGCGCGAGCTGTCGGACGGTGGCCAGCTGATGAAGAAGCTGATCGGCCAGAGCCCGGCGATGGAGCGCCTGCGCGAGGACATCCTCGACCTGGGCCAGGCCGACGGGCACGTTCTGATCGACGGCGAAACCGGGACGGGCAAGACGCTGATCGCGCATGCGCTGCACGCCGTGGGCGCGCGGGCGGGCAAGAAGTTCGTCCTGGTGTCTTGCTCGGCCTTTGACGAAGACGCGCTGATGCGCCGCCTGTTCGGCCCGATGATGCCCGAAGAAACCCAGCTGCCGGCAGTCGAGGCGGCGCGGGGCGGCACGCTGGTACTGGAAGACATCGAGGCGCTGTCGGATGCCGCGCAGGGCCGGCTGCTGAACCTGCTGAACGAGCAGGGCACCCCGCCCGAGACGCGGATCATCGGTATCTCGAACCTTCAGGACGAGGGCAGAACGCTGGAATCGGCGCTTCGACCGGACCTGTATTTCCGCCTGTCGGCAATGCGCATCACCGCGCCGCCCTTGCGCACCCGCGGCGAGGACATCCTGACCCTGTTCACCCGCCTGTCCGAGCAATTCGCCGAGGAATACGGCTGCGACGCGCCCAAGGTTTCGGCTCAGGAAGCCGCGCAGCTACTCCAGGCACCCTGGCCGGGCAACGTGCGCCAGCTGATCAACCTGGCCGAACGCGCGGTGCTGCAATCGCGCCGGGGGCAGGGCACGATCGCCTCGCTGCTGATGAGCGATCACGACGAGATGCAGCAGGTCATGACGACCGAGGGCAAGCCGCTGAAGGAATATGTCGAGGCGTTCGAACGCACGCTGATCGACAACACCATGCGGCGGCACAAGGGCTCTATCGCCGCGGTGATGGAAGAGCTGTGCCTGCCGCGCCGGACGCTGAACGAAAAGATGGCCAAGTACGGCCTGTCGCGCTCGGACTACCTGTAAGGCCCCGCGGGGCGCGCGCCGGTCAGGCCCGGTGCGCGCCGTCTGCCAGCGACTTGACGAAGGCCAGAACTTCGCTCACCGGCTTGCCGGAGGCCATCTCGGCAACGATCGCAGAGCCCACCACGCAGCCATCGGCGACAGAGGCGATGTTTTGCGACGCCTCGGGCGTCTTGATGCCAAAGCCGACGATCACAGGCAGGTCAGTCTTGGCCTTGATCCGCGCCACTTCGGGGCCGACATCGCCCGCCTGGGCATCGGCCGCCCCGGTGATCCCGGTGATCGACACGTAATACACAAAGCCCGACGTGTTCTGCAGCACCTTCGGCAGGCGCTTGTCGTCGGTCGTAGGGGTGGCCAGGCGAATGAAGTTCAACCCTGCCTTCTGCGCCGGGATGCACAGCTCTTCGTCTTCTTCGGGCGGCAGGTCGACGATGATCAGCCCGTCGATACCGGCCTCGCGGGCCTGTACCAGAAAGGTATCGACCCCGCGCGAATAGATCGGGTTGTAATAGCCCATCATCACGATCGGGGTGGTGTTGTCGTCCTTGCGGAACAGCCGCACCATCTCCAACGTCCGGTCCAGTGTCATGCCGCCATCCAGCGCGCGCTGTCCGGCAAGCTGGATCGTCGGACCGTCGGCCATCGGATCGGTGAAGGGCAGGCCCAGTTCGATCACGTCGACCCCGGCGCCCGGCAGTCCCTTGACCAGCTTCAAAGAGGTGTCGAAATCGGGATCGCCCGCCATCAAGTATGAGACAAACGCCTTTTTGCCCTGCGCCTTGAGGTCGGCGAATTTGGCGTCGATACGGGTCATGGGCGGGCCTTTCTGTCTGGCGTTTCCGTCCTGTTGCCAAATGCCCCCGGGAAAATCAATGCACCGCGCGCCGCAACCGGCGCGCAGCCGCCATTTCGGGCCCAGGTTTCAGCCCTGCGCAGCCTCGGGCGGGGCCATCAGCATCCAATGCGTGCCGAAACGGTCGCGCATCATCCCGAACCCGGCCGAGAAGAACGTCGCCGCATAGGGCATGATCACGTCGCCGCCGTCGCCCAGCGCGTCATACAGACGCCGCGCTTCGGCCTCTGTCTCGGTGGCGACGGTGATCGACACCGCCTTCTGCGGATCGCCCATCCCGTCGCGGAAGTCAGAGCCCATCAATATGCCGTGGTCCTTGGTAACCAGCCGGCCGTGCATCACCCGGCCTTCGCCGCCTTCCAGCGCCTCGCCGGGAAAGGCGTCGTAGCCCATCAATTGCAACTCGCCGCCAAACACCTGCTGATACAGCGTCATCGCCTCGCGGCAATCGCCCTGGAAATGCAGATAGGGAAGGATCATCGCGCCTGGCCTCCAACCGGGGCGTCAGCGGCGATCATCCAGCGGGTGCCAAAGCGGTCGCTGCAAGTGCCGAATGCCGGGGCCCAGAACACCGGCCCGCAGGGCATGCGCACCTCACCGCCTTCGGACAGGGCTTCGAACACCCGGTGCGCCTCCTCGACCGTGGGGAAGGACAGGTGCACGTTGCACCCGTCCATCGCCGGCGTTTGGCCAGAGGCATCGTCGCTGGCATAGATCCAGCCGTCGCCGACCTTCAGCCCGGCATGCATCACCGCATCGTCCGGCACGCCCGGCATCTGTGCCTTGGCCTCTGGCGGCATGTCGCGAAAAGAAAAGATTTCCGGCTCGGGGCTGTCGAACACCTTCGCGTAGAAGCGGATCGCCTCGGCGCAGCGGCCCTGGAAAAAGATGTATGGAATCGGTTGCATCGCGCACTCCCTGAATAGGTTGATGTCATCCTATCAGCAAATGCCCCGCCGCCTAGGGCGAAGCGGCGCAGCGGGCAAATTCTTGCGATGCGCGCTTCCCCCCGCCGACGATGCGGATTAGAAGCGGCCCGGTATTTTCGCGCAGGAGGGTCGCATGGGGTTCAAGGTCGGGATCGTGGGATTGCCGAACGTCGGCAAGTCGACGCTGTTCAACGCCGTCACGCGCACGCAGAAGGCGCAGGCGGCGAACTACCCGTTCTGCACGATCGACCCCAACGTGGGCGTGGTGACGGTGCCCGACGCGCGCCTCGCCGTGCTGCAGAA
>JAGRMT010000129.1 GCA_020441125.1 Roseivivax sp. | reverse complement strand
TCGCGGTGGGCGGGGTCAGCTGCGGAAAGTTCAGAACCAGCAGCTTCTCAGGCGAATTGCGCACCCAGAACGGATCGTTCACCACCAGAGTGCCGGGCGACAGCCGTTCCAGAAGGTGGGTTGTGGTGATGTAATGCATGTCGAACGGCGGATCCTGACGCAACCAGACCACGTCGAAAGTGCTCAGGTCGACATGCTGCATTTCGCCCAGGATGGCGTGATCGCCCTCTACCCGCTGCACCCGCAACGATTGCCCCCGCGCGGTGATCCGCCCCTCTTCGAAGGCCAGCCGGTCCGGCGTGTAGTAAAACAGCTCGTGCCCGCGCTTCTGCGCTTCTTCAGCCAGCCGGAAGGTGCTGTCGGCGTTGATGTTGATCGGACCGATCGGGTCCATCTGGAAGGCGATCTTCATGGCATGTCCCGCAATTGCGTCCAAGATACATGGCGCAAGGGGACGGTCGGCGCAACGGGCCTACGCCCCGCCAAAGGCGTTTTCCAGGATTTCGACGCGTCCTTCGGCATCGACCATCGCCAGGTCAAAGCGCATGTCGGTCAGGCTGCCGCACGGCTCGCCGCCCACGTACTCCTCTGCGGTGCGGGCAATCCGTTGCATCTGCCGCGGACTCAGGGCCAGACGGGCGCGGTCAAAGTCACGCGCCTTCTTGACCTCGACAAAGACCAACTGGTCGCCATCGGCGAAGATGATGTCGATCTCGCCCGCGGCGCCGCGCCAGCGATGGGCACGAAACCGCATGCCGGCGCGCAGGTAGTGCCGTGCCGCACTGCGTTCGGCGGCCAGCCCGCTGTCGAACGTCCGCGCCCGGTGTGTGGCGCGCCGGGCCTGCCGCGGATCAAACCCCGTCGCCGGCCCCGATCCCGTCTGGCTCATCGCTGTCTGAATCGTCATCGCCGCGGCCCTTGATCTGCATCGCCAGTTGGTAGACCTGCCGCTTGGGCAGGGCGAAGGCCATCGCAACGCCGGCTGCAGCATCCCGCACCGACCCGTGTCGCAGCGCCTCTCTCAGGGCTGTTTCTACGGCGTCTTCGTTAATGTCTCCTTTCTGACCGCGGTCGATCACCACCACGATTTCGCCTTTGGGCGGCGCATCGCGGTAGGTTTCGGCCAAGGCGGAAAGCGTATCGCGGCGGGCTTCCTCGAATTTCTTGGTCAGCTCGCGGCAGACCGCGGCGCGGCGTTCGCCTCCCAGCGTTTCGGAGGCGTCTGCCAGCATTGCGCCCAGCCGCTTGGGGGATTCGTAGAAAACCAGCGTGGCGGGAACGCTTGCCAGTTCCGACAGGGCGCGGCGGCGGGCGCTGGCGGTGTTGGGCAGGAAACCGGCGAAAAGCACCTTGTCGGTGGGCAGGGCGGCAACGCTCAGCGCGGCGGCCAGCGCCGTGGGTCCGGGGGCCGAGGTGACGGCATAGCCGCCGGCGACCGCCTCGCGCGCCAGGTCGAAGCCGGGATCGGCGATCAGCGGCGTACCCGCCTCGGACGCATAGGCGACGGACCGGCCGGCGGCCAGATCGGCAATCAGGCGGGGGCGCGCGCGCGGGCCGTTGTGATCGTGGTAGGCCACAATCGACCGGCCGCCCAAGGCAATTCCGTGGATCTCCATCAGCCGTCTGAGGCTGCGGGTATCCTCGGCCGCAAGGACATCGGCGCTGGACAGAATATCCAGCGCGCGCAACGTGATGTCGCGCGCGTTTCCGATCGGAGTGGCGACCAGGTACAGCCCCGGAGCCAAGGTGCCTATGGCTGGATTCATGACTGGACCCGCTTGGATTGCCCGCTATTATCTCGACAAAACGCCGCTGGGGCGACCGGCCCCATGTCCGTATCACCGAGGGAGCCCGTTTCATGTTTACCCTTATGACCCGCGTGCGCAAGGCCGCCGCGCGTACCCTGGCCGCGTTCTCGCTGGTGGCGCTCGCCGCCTGCGACGCGCCGATGCCGGGGGCCGGCCTGGGCTCTGGCCCGTCGGTCAACCCCAATGCGCCGGTTCCGGTGGCGCTGCTGGTGCCGCGGTCTGACCCGTCGACGCAGAATCTGCCGCGCGATCTGGAAAACGCTGCGCGGATGGCGGCGGCCGACATGCAGGGCGTACAGATCGACCTGCGCGTGTACGATTCCGGCGGCGATCCGCAAACCGCGGCCGTTGCCGCAGAGCGGGCGGTGGCCGAGGGCGCAAAGATCATCCTTGGGCCGCTCTACCAGAATGCCGCCGTGGCCGTCAGCCAGGCGGTGGCGGATAACGGCGTGAACGTTTTGAGCTTTTCCAACAACGCCGACATCGCCGGCGGCAACCTGTTCGTGCTTGGCGATCTGTTCGACAACCGGGCGAACCGGCTGATGAATTACGCGGCGCGCAACGGCAAGCGCAAGGTCGCCGTCATGTTCGAGAATTCGACCGGCGGCCAGTTCGGCGCTGCCGCGCTGTCGCGCGCGGCTCCGGCCTCGGGCGTCAGCGTCGTGGGCAGTGCCAGCTATGACCTGAACGCCGAGAGCCTGACCGCCGCGATCAGCCGCGTGCGCGGTTACGTCGAGGGCGGCGGCGCGCAGGCGGTTTTCCTGACCGACAACTGGGACCAGGGTCTGAGCGTGGCGTTGCAGCTGTTGCCCGAGCAGGGCGTCGATCCGGCGCGCACGCAATTTGTCGGGCTGTCGCGCTGGGACGTGCGGCCGGACGGTTTCAGCATTTCGGGCGTCGATGGCGGCTGGTTCACCGTGCCCGACCGCGGCGCAGTGGCCAATTTCGAAGCGCGCTACCGCGAGCGGTTCGGCGCAACGCCGCACCCGCTGGCGGGGCTCGCCTTTGACGGTGTCGCCGCGGTTGGCGCGCTGGTCAGTCAGGGGCGCAGCGATGCTCTGACCGCCGCGGCGCTGACGCAATCGGCTGGCTTCCAGGGCACCGGCGGTGTATTCCGCCTGTTGCCGAACGGCACGAACCAGCGTGCCCTGGCCATTGCAACCGTGCGCGACAACCAGGTGGTGATCCTTGACCCGGCCCCAACCAGCTTTGGCGGTTTCTGATACGCCGCAAATCGCGATCCCCGAAGACCTGATCGCCCCGGCGCAGGACATTCTGGACGTAGACGCGGTCTGGGCCGATATCCGGGCCATCCTTGCCGAGGCGCCGGATGACAAGGCAAAGCGCGCCGCCGTGGTGGCGCGCCTGGCCGAGGCGCAGAAGGCCGGCCGTGCCCGTATCGCCGAGGGTTTTGCCCAGCAGCCGCGTGCGGCAAGGCCGGTTACGCGGGCCTACACCTGGCTGACCGATTGCCTGGTCACGATGATCTGGACCGTCTCCTCGGGTTACATCCACCGGCTGGCCACGCCAACCGCGGGTGAACGGATCGCGGTGGTGGCGGTTGGCGGCTATGGCCGGGGCGAGATGGCGCCGTTTTCCGACGTCGACCTGCTGTTCCTGACGCCCTACAAGGTCACCGCCTGGGCCGAGAGCGTGATCGAGACCATGCTCTACATGCTGTGGGACCTGAAGCTGAAGGTCGGGCATTCCTCGCGCACAGTGAAGGATTGCCTTCGGCTGGGGGCAGAGGATTTCACCATCCGCACCGCCATGCTGGAGCACCGGCTGATCACCGGTCATGCCCCGCTGGCGGCCGAGCTGGACAAGCGGCTGTGGGCCGAGTTGTTCAAGGGAACAGAGCGCGAATACATCGAGGCCAAGCTCGAAGAGCGCGAGCATCGCCACACCAAGCAGGGCGGCCAGCGCTATATGGTCGAGCCCAACGTGAAAGAGGGCAAGGGCGGGCTGCGCGACCTGCAATCGCTTTACTGGATCACCAAGTACATCCACCACACCGATGATACCGGCGAACTGGTGCGCCAAGGCGTGTTCCGGCCCGAGGAATACGCCAGCTTCGTGAAGGCCGAAACCTTCCTGTGGGCCGCGCGCTGTCATCTGCACCTGGCAGCGGGCCGGGCGGTAGAGCAGCTGACGTTCGACATGCAGGTCGAGGTGGCCGAGCGCATGGGATATGCCGACAAGGGCGGGCGGCGCGCGGTCGAGTGGTTCATGCAGGACTATTTCCGCCATGCCACAACCGTGGGCGACCTGACGCGCATCTTCCTGACCTCGCTGGAAGCCGACCACACCAAGGATGCGCCGATCCTGATGCGGCTGTTCAAGCGCCAGCGACCGGTCAAGGACGGCTATCTGGTGGTGCACAACCGGCTGGCCATCGCCAACCCCAAGGCCTTTGTCGCCGACAAGATCAACCTGCTTCGCATCTACGAGGAAGCGTTGCGCACAGGTCTGTTGATCCATCCGGACGCGATGCGGCTGATCAAGGCCAACCTGCACCTGATCGACGACGGGATGCGCAAGGACAAGGAAGCGCAGACGATCTTCCTTGGGCTTTTGCTGAAGCACGGCAACCCGGAACGGGCGCTGCGGCGGATGAACGAGCTGGGCGTGCTGTCGGCCTTCATCCCCGAGTTCGAACCGATCGTGGCGATGATGCAGTTCAACATGTACCACCACTACACGGTGGACGAACACACGATCCAGTGCATCTGGAACCTGTCAGAGATCGAGCACGGTCACCTGGTCGAGGAATTGCCCGTTGCCTCGACCATCCTGAAGGAAGGTGTCAACCGCAAGGTGCTTTACGTCGCGCTGCTGCTGCACGACATCGGCAAGGGCCGGGACGAGGATCACTCGGTGCTTGGGGCGCGGATCGCGCGTACCGTCGCGCCGCGGCTGGGGTTGAACCGGCAGGAGACCACCACCGTTGAATGGCTGGTGCGTTATCACCTGCTGATGTCGGACATGGCGCAGAAACGCGACATCGCCGACCCGCGCACCGTGCGCGACTTTGCCAAGGCGGTGCAGACGCGCGAACGGCTGGACCTGCTGACCGTGCTGACGGTCTGCGACATCCGCGGAGTCGGTCCGGGCACCTGGAACAACTGGAAGGCCGCGCTGCTGCGCGCGCTCTATCGCCAGACCCGGCGCGCCCTGGAAGACGGCATGGAGGCGCTGAACCGCGAAAACCGTGGGGTGGAGGCCAAGGCCTTGCTGCGCGCCAAGCTGAAGGACTGGGACAGCAAGGACCTGCGGCTGGAAACCGGGCGGCATTATCCGCCGTATTGGCAGGGCCTGCACGTCACCGCACACGTGGTCTTTGCCGAGCTGCTGCGCGGCATCGGCGATGACGAGATCCGCATCGACATTCACCCCGACCCGGACCGCGACGCTACCCGCGCCTGCTTTGCGCTGTCCGACCATCCTGGCATCTTTTCCCGGCTGGCCGGTGCGCTGGCGCTGGTCGGGGCCAACGTGGTGGATGCGCGGACGTTCACGTCGAAAGACGGCTATGCCACCGCGGCATTCTGGATCCAGGATGCCGACGGCAAGCCCTACGAGGACACGCGCATTCCGCGCCTGCGCGACATGATCCGCAAGACGCTGAAGGGCGAGGTGGTCGCACGCGATGCAATCCGCTCGCGCGACAAGATCAAGAAGCGCGAACAGGCTTTCCGCGTGCCTACGTCGATCACCTTCGACAACGAGGGATCGGAGATCTACACGATCATCGAGGTGGATACCCGCGACCGCCCGGCGCTGCTCTACGACCTGACGCGAACGCTGGCCAACAACAACGTCTACATCGCCTCGGCGCTGATCGCGACCTATGGCGAGCAGGTGGTCGATACCTTCTACGTCAAGGATACGTTCGGGCTGAAGTATCATAGCGTGTCCAAGCAGAAGGCGCTGGAACGCAAGTTGCGCGAGGCCATCGAGGCGGGGGCACAACGCGCGCATTCTTGACGCACCGACGGCCCCTTGTCAGGGTTGTCGGGGCGCTGCAATGCTGAACGCATGACGCCCGAGTTGATCGACACCGTCCGCGACTATTCCCGTGCCGCGCTGCTGCGCGACGCGCTGGCCGGTTTGACCGTGGCGATGGTGGCGATCCCGCTGAGCCTGGCGATTGCAATCGCCTCTGGCGCCGATCCGGCGACGGGGCTGGTGACGGCGATCGTGGCGGGGTTCCTGATCTCGGCGCTGGGCGGCAGCAAGGTGCAGATCGGTGGGCCCACCGGCGCCTTCATCGTGGTGGTCTACGGCGTGATCGCGCGGCACGGCTTTGACGGGCTGGTCACCGCTACCTTCATGGCCGGGCTGATCCTGCTGGCTGCCGGCTGGCTGCGCGCCGGATCGCTGATCGCCTATATCCCGGAGCCGGTGATCAACGGCTTTACCATCGGCATCGCGGTGATCATCGGCACCAGCCAGATCAAGGATCTGCTGGGGCTCGACATCGCCAGCGTGCCCGCCGACCTGCTGGAAAAGCTGCCCGTGTTGTGGCAGGCGCGCGACAGCCTGGACTGGCGGGCGGTGGTGGTCGGGCTGGCCACGATGGCGTTGATCGTGTCGCTGCGCCGTGCCTTTCCGCGCCTGCCGGGGCTGATCGTGGCGATTGGGCTGGGCTCTGTCCTGGCAGCGCTGCTGGGCGGGGTCGACACGTTGTATTCGCGTTTCGGCGCGCTGCCGGCCACGCTGCCCGCGCCGCGCCTGCCGGACCTGTCGCCTGCCCAGCTGCGCGAGCTGTTGCCATCGGCCCTGGTGATCGCCTTCCTGGCCGGGGTGGAATCGCTGCTGTCCGCGCTGGTGGCCGACCGGATGATCGGCAGCCGCCACCGGCCCAACGCCGAGGTGGTCGCACAGGGCGCGGCCAACCTGGCTTCGGCGCTGTTTGGCGGGTTGCCGGCGACCGGGGCGATTGCCCGCACGGCGACCAATGTCCGCGCCGGCGGACGCTCGCCCGTGGCGGGCATGGTGCACGCGGTGGTGATCGCCGTGGTGATGCTGGCCGCCGCGCCGCTGGCGGGGTTCCTGGCGATGCCCGCGCTGGCCGGGCTGCTGATCCTGACCGCCTGGAACATGAGCGAGCCGCACAAGTGGCGCGGCTACCTGTCGGATCGCCGGTCAGACGTTGTTCTTCTGGTGATGACGCTGTTGCTGACGGTACTGACGGACCTGACCATCGCAATCGGACTGGGCGTGGCGGCCGGGCTGGCGCTGCGGCTTCGGCGGCGCGCGGTGCCGCCGGCCGACTGGACGCCGCCGCGCCGCTGAGGCGCGGCGTTACAGCCGGGCAAGCAGCGCCGGCGTCGGCCAGCCATCGACGGGCAGGCCCAGTTTGGCCTGCATCTCGCGCACAGCGTCGCGCGTCTTGGCGCCCAGGATGCCGTCGATATCGCCTACGTCATAGCCTAGCGCCGCCAGGCGTTTTTGCAGCATCACCATCTCTTTGCCCGAAAGGCCCGGCTCGGGCTTGCCCGGGTTATAGACCGGTGCGCCCTCCAGCCGGGTGGCGAAATAGGCGGCGGTCAGCACGTAGGTAAAGCTCTGGTTCCATTCGAACAGGACGTTGAAGTTGGGGTAGACCAGAAAGGCCGGCCCGCCGCGGCCCTGCGGGATGATGATCGAGGCCGGCAGGTCCAGCCGCAGCATCTCACCCGAGCGCGGCTTGACCCGTGCCTGGCTTTGCCAGTTCGACGCGGTGCGCTGTTCCTGAAGCCCGGTCAGCGACCAGTCGAAATTGGCCGGCAGCACGACCTCTTGCAGCCACGGCTCTCCGGCGCGCCAGCCCAGCGACGAAAGCATTTTGGCACCGGACATCAGCGCATCGGGCGCCGAGGTTTTCAGCGTGACATGCCCGTCGCCATCGCCATCGACACCGTTCACCAGAATATCCTCGGGCAGCATCTGGACCATGCCGATCTCGCCCGCCCAGGCGCCGGTGGTGGTGGCCGGGTCGAAATCGCCGCGCGCAAACAGCTTCATCGCGGCAAAGACCTGGGGGCGGAACAGCTCGGGCCGGCGGCAATCATGCGCCAGCGTCACCAGCGCGTTGCGCGTGTTGTAATCGCCCTGGAAAGCGCCGAAGTCGGTCTCGAACGCCCAGAAGGCCAGCAGCACGCCCCGCGCGATGCCATATTCCCGCTCGATCCGGTTGAAGATGGCGTTGTACTTCTGCGCCATCAGCTTGCCCCGGTCCATCCGGTTCTGGCTGATCAGCTTGCGCGAGAAGTCGATGAAACCGGACTGAAATATCCCTTGCGCGCGGTCCGCTTTCAGCACCTTGGCGTCCTGCTTGACCCCGGCCAGAAAACCCTTGGCAGTTGCCGGATCGATGCCATGTTTCGGCGCTTCGGCAACCAGGCCGACGACGAACTTGCCGAAATCGCCGCCACAGCTCTGGGCTGAGGCACCGTTGGCAAGGGACAGGGCGGCAATCAGGGCAAGCAGGTGCAAACGCATGGTATCTCCGGTGCTGAAATCGGGGCGATGCTACCAGCCCCCGGCCACACCGCAACCCCTCAGCGGGTGCGGATCACGGTCGAGAAATCGGCCCCTGGCGGTGCCGCGCGGGCGCGCGGAGTGATCAGCGCCGGCTCGGGCTGGTCGGCGGTCGGGCGCGGCCCGTCGAGAACGCCCAGATCGGCCAGGTAGTCTGGAAGCCGGCCGGACAACACCAATCGCCAGTCCACCGGCAGGTCAGGCTGCCATCGCCGAGCCAGGCCATAGACGGTGGTGGTGCAGTTGGCCGTCAGCGTGTTGTAGAACTGCGGCGCAGCCTCCAGTTCCTGCGCCAGCGCGACGTATGACAGGAACATCTCGCGCCGTTGCTCGGCGGTCAGGGCAATCGGGTAAAGGCTGACCCGCTCGCCCCGCGCGTTGGTGCGCAGCCGCACGATGTCGGGCTCGGTCGCGGCGATCAGGACCAGCTCGAATGCCCGGAAAAACCCGCCAAGCTCTGAGAAGGACTCGCCCTGTTCGCGCCGGATTTCGACCGAGAACACCACGTGGCGGCCATCATCAAAGCCGAAGCTGACCAAGAGGTGAGCGATATCGGGATCGCCCCAGGTCGAGGTGAGCATGTCCAGCGTTTGCAGGCCGGTCAGGTCATAGCTCTGGCTGATCCAGCGCTCTGTCGCGGTGTGCGGCCCGGTCCAGTCGAAATCGCGGATGTTGGTCAGGGTCACCGTGTCGCCCTGGACCTGCGCGGTCACGCCATGGGCCACGTCGGGCGCCCAGGCGCGGGCATCGCTGGGCCGGACAGTCTGCCAAAGGGTGGCGGCGATGGCCACGGCAACGGCAAGCGCGCCAAGACCCGCCCCGCGCGAAATGCGGCGCGCAGTCCCGATGGCCAGCAACGCGGCGGCGATCAGCGCCCAGCCAAGCCAGCGCGCAGGGCCGTCCAGCTGAACGAAGATGGCCAGTGCCGCAAGTCCGGCAAGCGCCAGTGCCACGAGGGCAAAAACGCCCATTCCGAAGATGCGCAGACCCTGCTTCATGGCCACCCCCTGATGCGGTCAGCCTAGCACGGACGGCGTGGCGCGTGTCTATCCCCGGCCGTGTGGCGTGCCCAGGTCCAGCGTGGGGGTGATCGGCACGATGCGGTGCGGATTGATGGTGTCGTGGCTATAGTGGTAGTGGCGCACGATATGGTCGAAATTCACCGTCTCGGCGATGCCGGGGTGCTGGTAAAGATCGCGCAGGTAGGCCCACAGCACAGGGTAATCCACGATACGCCGCAGGTTGCACTTGAAGTGCCCGTGATAGACCTTGTCAAAGCGGATCAGCGTGTTGAACAGCCGCCAGTCGGCCTCTGTCAGCCGGTCGCCCATCAGATAGCGTCCTTCGGACAGCCGCGCCTCCAGCCAGTCAAGCGTGTCGAAGAGCGGGCGAACCGCCGCGTCATAGGCGCGCTGCGAGGTCGCAAAGCCGGCCTTGTAGACGCCGTTGTTGACCGTGTCGTAGACGCGCGCATTCACAGGCTCGATGGCGTCACGCAGGTCCTCTGGCCAGAAATCGGCGCTGTTGCCGGTCAGCCCGTCAAAGGCGCTGTTGAACATGCGGATGATCTCGGCGCTTTCGTTCGAAACGATCGTCTCGCGCCGTGTGTCCCACAGAACCGGCACTGTGACGCGGCCCGAAACCTGCGGATCGGCTTTCAGGTAGATGTCGCGCAGGAAGGGAAGCCCGAACAGCGTATCACCGGTGGCGCCTGCGAAGGCGGTGTCAAAGGTCCAGCCATCCGACAACATGTCGGGATGCACGACCGAAACGCCGATATGCGGGGCAAGTCCCTTGAGCGCGCGGAAGATCAGCGTGCGATGCGCCCAGGGGCAGGCCAGTGAAACGTAGAGGTGATAGCGGCCGCTTTCGGCGGCGAAACCGCCGGTGCCGCTTGGGCCGGGCGCGCCGTCCGGGGTGATCCAGTGGCGGAACTTGGCGGTAGAGCGCACGAAAGCGCCGCCCGTGTTGCGGGTGTCGTACCAGGTGTCTTGCCAGACTCCGTTGACCAGTTGGCCCATGTGATCCTCCGGGTTGCGTACCGGTCAGGTAGGGCGATTGCGCGGCACCGGGTACCGGCACAGGGGCGCAGACGGTCTGCACCCCTGCACATTGGCCCTGTTACTGAAGGTCGGCAAAGGCGGCCTTCATCCGCGTGACGGCCTCTTCCACCCGTGCACCCTGCGTGGCCAGGTTGAAGCGCATGAAGGTCTCTCCCCCCGCGCCAAACGATGGGCCCGGGCTGGCTGCAATGCGCGCGCCCTGGGCGATGCGCTGCTGAAATTCGGCGAAGGGCATCCCGGTGCCCGAGAAATCGACCCAGGCCAGGTATGTGGATTGCAGCGGCAAGGACCGCACGCCGGGGATCGCGGCCATACCGGCATCAAAGATCGTGCGGTTGCGCACCAGGTGCGCGATCTGGGCATCCACCCACGCCGCGCCCTGCGGGGAATAGGCCGCGGTGGTGGCGATCACCCCCAGTGACGACGGCGTGTAATCCAGTGCCCGCATCCGCGAGGCCATCCTGCCGCGCAGCGTTTCATCGGGGATGACCATGCATCCCACCTTCAGCCCGGCCAGGTTGAAGGTCTTGGACGATGCGCAGAGCATCACCAGACGATCGCGAGCCTGCGGAGCGGCGTTGTCGAAGGTGACGAATGTCTCGCCCGGGTAGATCAGGTCGTGGTGCACCTCGTCCGAGACCAGCGTCAGGCCGTTGCGCTCGGCGAAATCGGCGACGGCGCGCAGCTCTGCCGGGGTCCAGATGCGGCCCGAAGGGTTTTGCGGCGAGCACCAGATCAGCATCGTTTCGTTGCCGGTCAGGCGCGACTGGGCGTCGTCCAGGTCCAGCTCGTACCGGTCGCCATTCAGTACCAGCGGGCACTCGGTGACCTTGCGCCCGGCCCGCCCCACCTTCAGCGCGAACTCGTGATAGACGGGCGAGAAGATGACCACGTTGTCGCCCGGCTGGGTGTAGACATCCAGGCACATGGCGATGGCATTGCCCAATCCCTGCGTCGGCAGGATCCAGGTCGGGTCGATGGTCCAGCCATGACGGTTCTGCAGCCACCACGCGACCGCGTCGCGAAACAGACCCATGCCCCGGTAGTAGCCGAAGACGCCGAAATCGGTGGCGGCACGCAATGCCTCGATCACGCAATCGGCGGTGGGATAGTCGGAATCGGCTGTCCACATCGCCAGCCCGTCGCTGGCCGGCACGCCGAACAGGTCCTCCATCTCGTCCCACTTGGAACAGTAGGTGCCGCGCCGTTCGACCAGGGCATCAAAATCCATGAAAATTCTCCCGATTTTGCGCGCAGGTTATCCATTGCCGGCCCCGGCGCAAGAGGCGGGCCATATTGCGCCGCAAGTTCGCATGAACTAGATGGAACGCCATGAAGAGGCCCATTCTCATCCATCCCGATCCCCGCCTGAAAAAGGTGTGCACGCCGGTTGCCGATATCTCGGACGACCTGCGCAGGCTTGCCGACGACATGCTGGAAACCATGTATGACGNNGACGCGCCCGGCATCGGGCTGGCCGCGCCGCAGGTGGGAATCCTGGATCGGCTGATCGTGCTGGACTGCGTCAAGGAAGAGGGCGCCGCGCCGCGCCCGTTGGTGATGTTCAACCCCGAGGTCATCGCCTCTTCGGACGAAACCAACGTGTACGAGGAAGGCTGCCTGTCGATCCCCGAGCAATACGCCGATGTCGAGCGCCCGCGCGATGTCACCGTCAGCTGGATGGACCGCGACGGCAAGGCGCGGCAGGAAACCTTTACCGGCCTTTGGGCAACATGCGTGCAGCATGAGATCGACCACCTGAACGGCAAGCTGTTCATCGACTATCTCAAGCCGCTGCGCCGCCAGATGATCACCCGCAAGATGGTCAAGCTGAAGCGCGAGAAGGCGCGGGCATGACGATCCGCCCCATCCTGGCATGGCCCGATCCGCGGCTGTCCCAGGCCTGCGCGCCGCTGACCAGTTGGGACGGTATCGACGCCCTGATCGGCGACATGTTCGAAACCATGTATGCCGCGCCCGGGCGCGGTCTGGCCGCACCGCAACTGGGCGTGATGCTGCGCCTGTTCGTGATGGATCCGACCTGGCGTGACGGCGGCTCTGCGCCCCTGGTTTGCATCAACCCCGAGATCGCCCCGCTGGGACAGGCGCAGGTGGCCTCGGCCGAAGGCTGCCTGTCTTTGCCGGGCGTGGAAACCGTGGTGCAGCGCTGGGCCCGGATCCGGCTTCGCTATTACGACATCGAAGGGGCCCCGCAGGAGCGGCAACTTGACGGCTTTGCCGCCCGCTGCGCCCAGCACGAGGCCGACCACCTGGACGGGATCATGACGTTGCACCGGCTGGACGAGGGCGCGCGCATCCAGGCGCTGGCCGATTACGAGGCCGGGCGATGACCGTCCGGCGCTGCCTGCCCTGGCCCGACCGGCGCCTGCGGACACCCGCGTCGCCGGTGACAGAGATCGACGATACCGTGCGCGCGGTCTGGGCCGACATGATCGACACGATGGAGGCGATGCCCGGTGTCGGCATGGGTGCGCCTCAGATCGGCGTGATGCTGCGGCTGGCGGTGGTCGATGCCTCGGACACGCGCGGCCAGGCGGTGCGCATGGCCAACCCCGAGGTGTTGCACGCCTCGGTGCAGCTGCGCGAGCATGAAGAGGCAAGCCCCAACCTGCCCGGCGTATCGGCGGTGATCGCGCGCCCGCGCGCTGTCACGGTGCGCTTTCTCAACGCCGAAGGGGCGGTGGAAGTGCGCGACTTCGTCGGTCTTTGGGCAACCTCGGTGCAGCACCAGATCGACCAACTGGACGGGCGGATGTATTTTGACCGGCTGAGCAAGGTGAAGCGCAACATCCTGTTGCGCCGGGCCCGCAAACTGGCGGGGTAGGGCGATGCGCGTCATCTTCATGGGCAGTCCTGAATTTTCGGTGCCGGTTCTGGACGCGCTGGTTGCCGCCGGGCACGAGCTTGCCGCCGTCTATTGCCAGCCGCCCCGCCCTGCCGGGCGCGGCAAGAAGGACCGGCCCACCGCGGTACACGCCCGCGCGCTGGAGTTGGGCCTGCCGGTGCGCCACCCGGCTTCGCTGAAAGGCGCCGAGGCGCAGGCGGATTTTGCCGCGCTGGGCGCCGATGTGGCGGTGGTGGTGGCCTATGGGCTGATCCTGCCGCAGGCGGTGCTGGACGCACCTGCGCACGGGTGCCTGAATATTCACGCCTCGCTGCTGCCGCGCTGGCGTGGGGCGGCACCGATCCACCGGGCGATCCTGGCCGGGGACGCGCAGACGGGTGTGTGCATCATGCAGATGGAGGCGGGGCTGGACACCGGGCCGGTACTGCTGCGAGAGGCGACGGACATCGGCGCCACCGAGACCACGGCTGACCTGCACGACCGGCTGAGCGCGATGGGCGCGGCGCTGATCGTGGATGCGCTGGAACGGCTGGAAACACTGGTGCCAAAGGCCCAACCCGAGGCGGGCGTGACCTACGCCGCCAAGATCGACAAGGCCGAGGCTGCGGTGGACTGGACGCGCCCGGCAGTTCAGGTGGACCGGCAGATCCGCGGGATGTCGCCCTTCCCCGGGGCCTGGACGACGCTGGACGGCGCGCGGCTGAAGCTGCTGCGTTCGGAACTGGCATCGGGTTCCGGGGCGTCGGGCACGGTGCTGGACGATGCGCTGACCGTGGCCTGTGGCGATGGCGCGGTCCGGATCACCGAGGTGCAACGCGAAGGGCGCGGAGCGCAGGACGCGGCGAGCTTCCTGCGCGGATCGCCGGTGCCGGCCGGGACGGTTCTGGGATGACAAGCTGAGGGCATCTGCCGAGATCGGCAGGGGGGCGATAGTCAGTGTCGCCGGTATCAAGCCAGAACGGCCGGGATTTTCCGCATGGGTATCGCAAGCGCGGTCACCATCGTCGGCTCTGGCAGTTTTACCGGCGCACGGATTGCGGGACAGCCCTTCGGGCCGTGCGGGGGCTCTGCCCCCGAACCCCCGGAGTATTTCGGCAAAGAAGAAGCAGTAGGCCGGACCGGCGCCCTTATTTCTTGAACGGTGCCATGCCGGCGCGGGCGAGTTCGTCGGCGCGCTCGTTCTCGGGGTGGCCGTTGTGGCCCTTGACCCATTCCCAAGTGACCCGGTGGCGGGCGGCAGCCTCGTCCAGACGCTGCCACAACTCGGCGTTCTTGACCGGCTTCTTGTCGGCGGTGCGCCAGCCGTTGCGTTTCCAACCGTGAATCCAGGCGGTGACGCCGTTCTTCACGTAGGCGCTGTCGGTGACAACCGTCAGCGCCGAGGGGCGGTCAAGAACCTCGAGCGCGGCGATGGCGGCCATAAGCTCCATCCGGTTGTTGGTGGTGGCGGCCTCGCCGCCGTTCAGCTCGCGCTCTTTCAGCACGGTCTCGCCGTCCCTGGCCTGCAACACCACGCCCCAGCCCCCGGGACCAGGATTTCCGGAGCAGGCTCCATCGGTATAGGCAAAAAGGTCAGGCATGAGCCAGCGTGGTTATCCACGCCGCGCTTTCCCCGTCAAGCCCGATGTCCGTTCCGTGGCGGAACGCGCCGGGCGTCAGCCCGGCCTGGCGCAGCAGCGCGTCCAGCTCGGGTTCCGTGTAATAGGTATAGAACCGGCCCAGGCTGTCGCGCCGTTCGCCGGTGCCGGCCTTCAGCCCGATGTGCAGCCGCCCGCCGGGCAGCAGCGCACGGCGGATCGCTTCAAGATGGCCCGGCATCGCCTCGCGCGAGGCGTGCAGCAGGCTGAAATTGGCCCAGATGCCTGCGTAATGCGCCACGGAATCGAGGCTGTCGAACGTGGCTTGCCAAGCGGTAACGCCAGGATGGCCTGCGGCGATGCGCACCATCTCGGCCGAGGCATCCAGCGCGTCGACCCGGTAGCCCGCGCGTGCCATGGCTGCAGCGGCGTTGCCCGGCCCGCAGCCCAGGTCGAGCAACCGTGCGCCCATCGGCAACCCGTCGAGAAACCGCGACAACGCCGCGCCCAACGCCTCTTTGGCGACCATGCGCGCATAGTCTTGCGCACGGGCGTCGTAGACGCGCAGTGTCTCGGCGTCGCTCATGCGCGCTCCAGCGCCAGCCGGCCGGCCAACGCGGCAAAGATCGCGGCGAAGGATCGGCCCATCCAGCGCATCGCCGCCGGGTTGCCCAGCACGCGGTCGCGCGCGGCGGCGGCAAAGGCGCCGTAGACCACGAAGACAGCAAAGGTCATGACCATGAAGATCGCGCCCAGCATTGCCATCTCGGCCGTGGCAGTTGCCGGATCACCTGACAGGAAGGGCGGCAGCAATGCCAGGAAGAAGATCGACAGCTTGGGATTGAGCACGTTGATCAGCGCGCCGCGGCGGGCGATGGCGAAGGCGGAATCGCGGTTGCTGTCGGGGCGGATCGACAGCGCGCCGCTGCCGCGCAGGGCCTGCCAGGCCAGCCACAGAAGATAGCCGACGCCCAGCGTCTTGACCGCGGTAAAGGCGATGGCCGAGGTGTGCAGCACAGCCGCCAGACCCAGGGTGGCGGCCGCAAGATGCGGCACGATGCCAAAGGTGCAGCCCAGGGCCGCGGCGGCAGAGGCGCTGCGCCCCTGGCCCAGCCCGACCGCCAGCGTGTAGATGACGCCGGAACCGGGGGCGAGGACGACGACGAGAGCGGTGAGCAGGAACTGAAGCGAGATCATGGCGCCACACTGCCCTGCGTTGGGGCGCCTGTCCACAGGCTTGCGGCGCGGCGCTCAGCCCTCGCGGCGCAGGATGCGGGGAACCTTGAACTCGACATGCTCGCGCGCGGTTTCGACCACGTCGACCGTCACGGCAAAGCGGTCACGGAAGGCGTCTATCACCTCGTCGATCAGCACTTCGGGGGCCGAGGCGCCGGCCGTGATGCCAACGGCACGGGCGCCGTCGAGTGCGCGCCAGTCGATATCGGTTGCGCGCTGCACCAGCTGGGCATAGTCGCAGCCGGCCTTGCGGGCGACCTCGACCAGCCGCTTGGAGTTGGAGGAGTTCGGTGCCCCGACCACCAGAAGCGCGTCGCAATCGGGGGCGATCGCCTTGACCGCTTCCTGCCGGTTCGTGGTGGCGTAGCAGATGTCTTCCTTGTGCGGGCCGACGATGGCGGGAAAGCGCACCTTGAGCGCGGCGACAATGTCGATCGTGTCATCGACCGACAGCGTGGTCTGGGTGACGAAGGCCAGCCGCGCCGGATCGCGCACCGTGACCTGTGCCACGTCGGCGACGGTTTCAACCAGCAGGACCTCGCCCTCGGGCAGCTGGCCCATCGTGCCGATGGTTTCGGGGTGGCCTGCATGGCCGATCATGATCATCTGAAGGCCCGCCTCGTGATGGCGAGCGGCCTCGATATGGACCTTGCTGACCAACGGGCAGGTGGCATCGACAAAGACCATCTGGCGCTGCGCCGCCTCGGCCGGCACGGATTTGGGCACGCCATGGGCAGAGAAGATCACCGGCCGGTCCAGCGGACATTCGTCCAGCTCTTCGACGAAGACGGCGCCCTTGGCGCGCAAGTCGTCAACCACGTATTTGTTGTGCACGATTTCGTGCCGCACGTAGACCGGCGCACCCCATTTCTCCAGCGCCATCTCGACGATCTTGATCGCCCGGTCAACGCCCGCGCAGAACCCGCGCGGGGCAGCAAGGTACAGGGTCAGGTCGGGTTTGGTCATCGGCGTCTCCGGTTCTGGGGCACACCTACGATGGCAAGGCGGCCCGGTCCAGCCCCGCGACCTGTCACAGGCTGGTGAGTTGACGCGCCGTTGCCCGCTGGGCTAGCCCCGACCGGGGAGGAAACGCGTATGAAACAGGCGATGATCGGGTTGGCGTTGCTGGCCGCAGGACCGGCGGCGGCGCAAGGGATACTGCCTTATGACCAGCCGTCGCGGGTAGAGAATGGCGCCCGGCTCTACACGGAGAATTGCGCCGCTTGCCACGGTGCCGATCTGGCCGGGCAGCCGGACTGGCAGACCGCCGATGCCGATGGCTATCTGCCGGCGCCGCCGCATGACGAGACAGGGCACACCTGGCATCACGCCGATCCGCTGCTGTTTCGCATCGTGGCGCTGGGAACAGAGGCGATCGTGGGCGGCGATTACAAATCGCACATGATCGGGTTCAAGGACACGCTGTCACCGGACGAGATCCTCGACGTGCTGGCCTTTATCAAGAGCACATGGCCCGCCGAGGTGATCGAGATCCACAACGAGATCAACGAGCGCGCCCGGCTCTACTCCAACTAGGCGGCTTCGCGACGGCGGCGCAGGAACAGCGCCGCAAGCCCCATCGCCCCGATGGCCAGCGGGCCGGAAGGCGGGGTCGGAACCGGCGACGGCAAGGTAACCGCTGTGGCGCCGTTCTGCAGCGCTTGGGCGATCTCGGCAAAGCCGGGCGGGGCCGCCTCTACCGGTGCGGCGACCGTGGAATAGGAGGTCAGCCGCACTACGGGTTCGGGTGAGCCCTGCGATATGCCACCGGGCGATACGGTCAGCATGCCGCCAAGGCCGGTCACGGTCAGAACCCGGTCTGGAATGGCCCCCTGCTGGGGTATCGCCAGGCCGAAATTGCTGCCGGGCAGGGTCAGGAACAAGGCGGCGCCGGTGGGTGCCTGGGTCACGGCATAGCTGAACTGGGCGGCTTGGGCCGCGCAGGCCGCGCCGGAAAGGCACAGGGCGAGGGTCAAGATCCGCCGCATCCAAAATTCCACGCTGAAGCCACGAGTCACTGTCATGAACCTATCATCCGCTGTGGGACAATCGAGGGAATAGCCCTGAATTGTTCACGATTGGTAAACAGGCGTTGTGGAATTGCAGCTGTCCAGAGACTCGGCTCGGAAAAAGCAAAAGCACCCGCGTTGCGGGTGCCTCTGGATACAGGTCAACCGGCTGGCTTAGCGGTCGTTGACCGCTTCGATCCGGCGTTCGGCCGGGGCCGCGTCGCGCGGCGGGCGGCCGATGACATCGCGAAGCTCGTCCAACTCGATGAAGTTGTCGGCTTGCCGGCGCAGCTCGTCGGCGATCATCGGCGGCTGGCTGCGGATGGTGGACACGACCGACACCCGCACGCCCTGGCGCTGCAGGCTTTCTACCAGCGGCTTGAAGTCGCCATCGCCCGAAAACAGCACGATGTGATCTACTCGCGGTGCCAGTTCCATGGCATCGACCGTCAGTTCGATGTCCATGTTGCCCTTGACCTTACGGCGGCCCTGGCTGTCGGTGTACTCTTTCGCGGGCTTCGTCACCATGGTGAAACCGTTGTAATGCAACCAGTCGACCAGGGGGCGGATCGGAGAGTACTCGTCGTTCTCAAGCAGTGCCGTATAGTAGAACGCGCGCAGCATCTTTCCGCGGCGCACGAACTCCTGTCGTAGCAGCTTGTAGTCGATGTCGAACCCAAGCGCTTTGGCGGCGGCATACAGGTTCGAACCATCAATGAACAGCGCGAGCCGTTCGTCTTTGTAGAACATCTAAATTCCTTTCGGCGAATTCGCTCTGCACCATGTCCGTGAGTGTGTGAGTGCGGGGTACAGAACACGAGAACCTATGGTTAAAATATTTTCAAAATTCAGCAACCATTCAATAGAGGAAACATAATAGTGACCGGTGGAAATTCGCGAGTGTTTTTGATCGCCCTCGGCGCGAATCAGCCGTCTGACGCAGGGTCACCCAGAGCGACGCTCATCGCCGCGCTGGAGGCGCTGGAACGTAACGGCATCCGATTGATTCGTTCCAGCCGCATGTATCGCACGCCTTGTTTTCCCGCCGGGGCGGGGCCGGACTATGTCAATGCTGCCGCCGTGGCAGAGGGGCCCGCGGACCCCGGCGCGATGCTGGCCACGCTGCATCGGATAGAGGCCGAGTTCGGCCGCGCGCGCGTTTCACGGTGGGCCAGCCGCAGCCTGGACCTGGACCTGATCGCCGCCGGCGACATGGTTCTGCCCGACGCGCAACAGCAAGACCGCTGGCGTGCCCTGCCGGCCCAGAGGCAGTCGGTCGAGGCGCCGGATACCCTGATCCTGCCGCACCCGCGAATGCAGGATCGGGCCTTCGTGTTGGTGCCTCTGGCCGAGGTGGCGCCGGACTGGGTACACCCGCGCACCGGCCAGAGCGTGGCGCAGATGCTGAAGGTATCGCCGCCTGAGGACGTGGCGCAGGTGGTTCCGTGCTGATTCTGCGCTTGTGTTTTCGGCTTCACCCGCCTAGATGAAGACTTTCCGACGTCGACCCAAAAATTTTTTCGGAGATATCCATGGCCCGCGTGACGGTTGAAGACTGCGTAGACAAGGTGCCGAACCGGTTCGAGCTGGTGATGCTGGCTGCCCACCGGGCGCGCGAGATTTCCGAAGGCGCTGCGATCACCGTTGATCGTGACAACGACAAGAACCCGGTCGTGGCCCTGCGCGAGATCGCCGAGGAGACCCAGTCGGCCGACGAGCTGCGCGAACGGCTGGTCGAATCGAACCAGACCCAGATCGAGGTCGATGAGCCCGAAGAGGACTCGATGGCGCTGCTGATGGGCGCCGAGGCCGATCGCCCCGCCGAAGACGACATGAGCGAGGAGAAGCTGCTTCGCGCGCTCATGGAGGCGCAAGGCCAGGGCTGACCGGACCGACGCGGGCAAAGGAATGGGTGACCTGGCATGATTGCCGCCGAAGACCTGATTGCCCTCGTTCGCAACTACAACCCGAAGACCAACGAAGCCCTCATCCGCGCGGCCTATGACTATGGCCGCGCGATGCACGAGGGGCAGTTCCGCCATTCGGGTGAACCCTACTTTACCCATCCCGTTGCCGTTGCCGCCATCCTGACAGAGCAGCAACTGGACGACGCGACGATCGTCACCGCGCTGCTGCATGACACGATCGAGGATACCCGCTCTACCTATACCGAAATCGCGGCCAAGTTCGGCGGCGAAATCGCCATGCTGGTGGATGGCGTGACCAAGCTGACCAACCTGCAGCTGTCCAGTTCCGAGACCAAGCAGGCCGAGAACTTCCGCAAGCTGTTCATGGCCATGTCCAAGGA
>JAGRMT010000128.1:4303-7807 GCA_020441125.1 Roseivivax sp. | reverse complement strand
CGACGGCCAGGCACGATCCAGGCACCTTCACCCCCGGCGCAAAGCGGCGCACGTCCACGCCCGAAGGCATGACATGGGCGTTTGGGTGGCCGATGCCGTGGCGCGCCAGATTGTCGAGCAGGAACTGCGAGACAGAGAACACCCCCGCCAGCCGCGGCATCATCTTCTTGTACGACCGTACCCGCTGGGCCGAGCCCAGCGCCCGGCTGGCGTCGGTGCCGCGGAAATAGGTAAAGACCGGGATGCCGATGTCATTGCCCAGCTTGGCCACAACCAGCGCCTGGGTGCCGAACTCGGCCAGAATGACATCGACCTTCTGCGCCTTGAGAAAGGCGATCAGATCGCGCCGCGCCGCGCCGAACGGCAAGCGCGAGGTGCCGTGCACCACCGCGTTCCAGCCCATCGCGAAGGGCGCCAGCAACCGGTCGCCCGCCGACAGCGGCTTGCGCCGCTCGAACAGGGGTTTGCCATAGGGGTCTTCACGGTTCCAGCGGCCACAAACGATGCAGGTATTGCCACCGAACATGTGCGCGATGTGGCGGTTGATGAAGGTCTCCCCCAAGACGAAATAGTCGCTGGTGGCGATGCAGACTTTCATGATCCGGCCTTTCGGGACGTGGTGCGGGCTTATCCCGCGCAGCGGGCGCGGATGCAAGCGCGCTCAAAGGTCGGCATGGAAGGCCTCGATCAGGTGGCGCACCACCGCGCGCATCTGGTCTGCCGCATCGGCACCCTGAGCCGCCGCCGCCTGCGCCGCGGCGCGTTGCCGGTCTGACGAGGTTTCGCGTGCCATCTCGCGCAGCCGCGCCACCTCGGCCAGGCAACCCAGCGCTGCGGCGTCTTCTTCGATCAGCTCCAGCAGTTCCTCGGCCAGTTGCGGGAACGGCTTGATGGCATTGGCGCCAAAGTCGATCAGCCCTTCGGTCACACCGTAGCGCTGCGCCCGCCAGCGGTTTTCCTCGATCAGGAAGCGGTCGTAAATCCGCCAGCGCTGGTTGCGCGTGCGCAGCCGCCAGAACAGCCGCAAAAGGCACTGGTTCACAGAGGCCAGCGTCAGCGCGTGTTCCAGCCGCGGCTGCACGTCAAGGATCCGCGTCTCAAGCGTCGGAAAACGATCCGACGGGCGCAGGTCCCACCATATCTTGGTTCCATCCTCGATAACGCCCAACCCGGTCAATACCGCGACCGAGCGCTGGTAATCCTGCCAGCTGCCGAACACCGGCGGCAGGCCGGTGCGGGGCAGGTTGTCGAACACCGACACCCGGTAAGAGGCCATTCCAGTATCCTGGCCCTGCCAGAACGGTGAAGAGGCCGAAAGGGCCAGAAGGTGCGGCAGGAAATAGCTCAGTTGTTGCATCAGGTCGATGCGCAGGGAATCGTCACCCAGCCCGACATGGACATGGCAGCCGCAGATCAGCAGCCGCCGAACCACCCCGCCCAGGTCGCGGCTGAGCGTGTCATAGCGTTCCTTGCGGGTGTGATGCTGGTCCTTCCAATCCGAGAACGGGTGGCACGACGCGGCAATCGGCGCCAGGTTATGCTGCTTGGCGTGACGCGCGACCGTGCTGCGCAGTCGGCGCAGATCGGCCCGCGCCGCACCGATATTGGCGCAGACCTTGGTGCCGATCTCGATCTGGCATTGCAGGAATTCGGGGCTGACCTGTCCTTCCAGGTCGGACTGGCACGCTTCCATCAGCCCGTCCGGTGCCGTTGCCAGGGCCAGGCTGTCCAGATCGACCAGCAGGTATTCTTCCTCGATGCCGAGGCTGAAGGCAGGATCGGGCATGGGCGGCTCCTTTCGCCGCCATTAGGCATTCGTCATTGCGCTGGGGCAAGCGCCGAAATCAGCGGATGCGGTCTTGCCGCACGGTGCTTTCGGCGAATTCCAGCAAGTCTGCCAAACGCGTGTAGGAATAGCCCAGCACGCTCAGCGCCTCGGCCTCGCTTTCCTGCACGCAGGCGACGATCGTCGGCACCTCGTCCCAGGCGTTGGCGGCCAGTCGCGCGATCTCATAGCTGGTGCGGGTCGGGGCCAGGTAGACGATCATCGTCTGAACCGGCTCCTGCATCAGAACCGCGGCCTTGTCCGCCTGTAGTGACATCACGCGGACATAGTCCTTTTCATAGCTTGTCACTTGCGACAGGTCGACGAGGTGCTTCTGGCCATACCGGAAATCGGGATGGGCGGCGTAATCCGCGAAAGCCTGCACGGTTTCTTCCATGCGCACGTTGCCCGAATACTGGACATAGACCAGTCCGAGGCGGGGATAGATTTTGAATTGGATCGCCATGAAGCCTAGTCAGATTTGTTTCAAAATAGTCCGGACCCGTCGCGCCATGAGTTTTCTTCTGTGCAGTCGCTCGCCTTTTGGATGAATTTCAGGGTCGGGCGAGGTCAAAAGGAACGCGTCCGAAACGCTCGGGCACGAAACTGCTGGAAAAAACGCGGACACAACGGTGGGAATAACCGAATTAATATTTATCAAAAATGCACTGATTTGGCCAGATGCCGTTATACAGGGAGTTTTCGCGCAAACCTGCCAAATAGTTGGGTATTCATTCGCTTGGCATGTTTTTGATTCTCGCCCGTATGCCTGCGGATGGTGCGAAACCATCGCGTCAATTTGGGCGATCGCCTGTAATTAATGATAGGTCCGGCGGAATCTCGAATACAACGAGCGCGTGAATCATGTTGCCGAGGTTTCTCAGTCGCCACAGTGAAACCGCGCGCGCATGAAAAAGGCCGCCCCGTTTGGGGCGGCCCGATTTGGCAAGGATGCCGGCTTGTTCAGTCCATGGCCTTGAAGTTGAACTGGCTGCCGTCCTTGATGCCCGAGAACCAGCGCGCGGTCACGGTCTTGGTCTTGGTGTAGAAACGGAAGGCGTCCGGGCCGTACTGGTTCAGGTCGCCAAAGGCCGATTTCTTCCAGCCGCCGAAGGTGTGATAGGACAGCGGCACCGGGATCGGGAAGTTGATGCCCACCATCCCGACGTTGACGCGGTGCGCAAAATCGCGCGCGGTGTCGCCATCGGCGGTGAAGATCGCCGTACCGTTGCCATAGGGGTTGTCCACCACCAGTTTCAGCGCCTCGTCATAGGACTTGGTGCGCACCTGGCTCAGGACCGGGCCAAAGATCTCTTCCTTGTAGATGTCCATGTCCGGCGTGACATTGTCGAACAGCGACGGGCCGACAAAGAAGCCGTTCTCGTAGCCTTGCAGCTTGAAGCCGCGGCCATCGACCACCAGTTTGGCGCCCTGCTTGAAGCCGCTGTCGATCAGCCCCTCGATCCGTGCCTTGGCCTGCGCGGTGATCACAGGGCCATAATCGACGTCGGTTTCCGAGGTATAGGGCCCGACCTTCAGCTTCTCGATACGCGGCACCAGCCGCTCGATCAGCGCGTTGGCGGTTTCCTCGCCCACCGGCACAGCGACCGAGATCGCCATGCAGCGTTCGCCCGCCGCGCCGAAGCCTGCACCGACCAGCGCATCCGCCGCCTTGTCCA
>JAGRMT010000128.1:0-4278 GCA_020441125.1 Roseivivax sp. | reverse complement strand
TCTTGGCGCCGCCGAAGCACTGCGCGCGCTTGCCGTTGGCGCAGGCGCGGCCATAGATGTACTGCGCGATCGGGGTCGAGCCGACAAAGCCCACCGCCTGCACGGTTTCATTGTCCAGGATCGCGTCAACCACTTCCTTGTCGCCGTTGACCACCTGCAGCACACCGTCCGGCAGACCGGCTTCGGTCAGCAGTTCGGCCAGCCGGAGCGAGGTCGAGGGGCAGCGCTCGGACGGCTTGAGGATCATCGCGTTGCCGGATGCCAGCGCCGGGCCCATTTTCCACAGCGGGATCATGGCGGGGAAGTTGAAGGGGGTAATCCCGGCCACCACGCCCAGCGGCTGACGCATCGAATAAAGGTCGATGCCCGGACCGCCGTCATCGGTGAACTCGCCCTTCAGCAGCGACGGTGCGCCCATGCACACCTCGATCACTTCCAGGCCGCGCTGCACGTCGCCGCGCCCGTCAGGCAGGGTCTTGCCATGTTCGCGGCTGACCAGCTCGGCCAGCTCTTCCATGTGCTCGTTGATCAGCTGGCCAAACTTCATCATCACCCGCGCGCGGCGCTGCGGGTTGGTGGCGGCCCAGGCAGGCTGGGCGGCGGCGGCCTTCGCCACGGCCTCGTTCAGCTCGGCCACAGTGGCCAGCGGCACCTTGGCCTGAACCTCGCCCGTGGCCGGGTTCATGACATCGGCAAAGCGGCCCGACGCGCCTTTGACGCGTGCGCCGTTGATGAAATGCGACAGTTCTTCCATGGGGGCTCCTCCATTTGCTGACGGCAGAATAGTCTTGCAGAAATGCGCGCAAAAGAGGATTTATCCCAAAGAGGTTTTGCATTTTTGCAAAGGTGGGCCGATGGAAAGCTGGGATGACATGCGCATTTTCCTGGCCGTGGCGCGCGGTGAAAGCCTTTCGGCCGCCGGAAGAGGCCTGCGGATGGACCCGGCCACGGTCGGGCGCCGCATCGCCCGGCTTGAGCAGACGCTGGGCACACCGCTGTTTGCCAAGTCGCCCCTGGGATATGCGCTGACCGAACCCGGCGCACGGTTGCTGCGCCATGCCGAAGAGGCCGAGCAGGCGCTTCAGGCCGCGGGCGAGGCGGCGGCGGGCACGCCCGGCACGCTGACCGGGCAAATCCGCATCGGGGCGCCGGACGGCTGCGCCAACTTCCTGTTGCCGCAGGTCTGCGCCGCCATCGCCGATGACAACCCCGAACTGGAAGTGCAGATCGTCGCGCTGCCGCGCGTCGTCAACCTGTCCAAGCGCGAGGCCGACATGGCCATCGCCGTCTCGCCCCCCAGTGCCGGGCGGCTGACGGTGCAGAAGGTCACCGACTACCGCCTGCGCCTGGCCGCCACGCGCGAGTGGCTGGACCGCCACGGCCCGATCGAGACCCGGGCCGACCTGAAGGGCAAGCGGATCGTCGGTTACATCCCCGACATGATCTTCGACAAGGAACTGGACTACCTGGCAGAGCAAGGAATCGCCCGGGTCGATCTTGCCTCGAACTCGGTCGCGGTGCAGTTCCAGTGGCTGCGACAGGGCGCCGGTCTGGGCATCGTCCATGCCTTCGCCATGCCGCTGGCGCCCGACCTGGTGGCGGTGTTGCCGCAAACCGTCTCGCTCACCCGGAGCTTTTACCTGGTACGCCATGCCGATGACCGCCGGCACGACCGGATGAACCGCTTTGCCGCTGCGCTGGTCGACGGAATTCGCAAAGAAGTCGTACGGCTGGAAGGTCTTACTTGACAGAAGGGCCATGCCAAGTTGACGCTGGGGCCATGTCGTTGCAACGCGGCACCACCGCCGCGGCAGAGCAGAGGGAGGACCAGTCGTGCAAGTACAGCAAATCCTGAAATCCAAGGGCACGGACAGCGTGGTGACCGTCAAACCGGGCACCTCGGTGATCGACGCCGCGCGGATCCTGGCGGAGAAGCGGATCGGCACCGTGGTCATCTCGTCGAACGGGACCAAGGCGCTAGGAATCCTGTCCGAGCGCGACATCGTCTATCACGTGGCGCGCACCGGCCCGTCGGTGCTGACTGACAAGGTCGACACCTACATGACCAGCAACCTGGTCACCTGCCAGCTGGCCGATTCTGCCGACAGCGTGCTGGAGCGGATGACCAACGGCCGCTTCCGCCACATGCCCGTGGTCGAAGAGGGCGAGATGGTCGGCCTGATCACCCTTGGCGACGTGGTCAAGGCCCGGCTGAGCGAACTGGCGATGGAAAAAGACGCCCTGGAAGGCATGATCATGGGCCATTGAGCCCTACACCCCGGGCGAATGCCGTCCGGGGTTGCATTCCTAGGCGCAATAATGTTGCGTGCGCATCAGCCGAGCTTGCGGAAGGAACTACCGATGCGCATCGCCTTGTACCCGGGCACCTTCGATCCCATCACCAAGGGTCATATCGACATCATCCGTCGTGCCTCGATCCTGGTTGACCGGCTGGTGATTGGCGTTGCCATCAACCGTGACAAGGGTCCGCTGTTCTCGCTCGAGGAGCGGGTCGCGATGATCGAGGAAGAGGGCAAGGCGCTGGCGCGGGAAACCGGCGTCGAGATGGTGGTCCACCCGTTCGAGAACCTGCTGATCGACTGCGCCCGCGATGTGGGCGCCAACCTGATCGTGCGCGGTCTGCGCGCCGTGGCGGATTTCGAATACGAATTCCAGATGGTCGGGATGAACCGCGCGCTGGATTCGACCGTTGAGACAGTTTTCCTGATGGCCGAGGCACGGCATCAGGCGATTGCGTCCAAGCTGGTCAAGGAAATTGCACGGCTGGGTGGGGACGTGTCGAAATTCGTCACGCCCCCCGTGTACGCGGCGCTCAAGGCGCGCTTTGGCGGGTAGGCAGGGGGCTTAGCGCCCGTAGACCGCCCGCGCTGCGACCTTGTCTTCGATCCCGGCAATATCCAGGTCGATGCGCACGGCCAAGGGCAGGCGGCGCAGCTCGATCGCGGTGCGGGTGAAGGTCAAATACTGGTTCAGTCGGCGAAGTGCCGTTTTAAACATCTGGGTCATGGTCTTTCCTTTTGGGATTGCTGCGGCGTGCCTGTTTTCCTGTGCCGCGGACCTGTCGGTTTTTGCTTCCGATGGCGCTAACTTGGGTGATGCTGCGGTGCAGCACAACGTCCGTTCGGGCAATTCCGGCTTGCGTTTTGTGCATGGGCGGGGCGCCTTGCCCTTAAGTTGGGCAATTTGAAAACAAGCCAGGATTGTGCGTTGCCGTATCTGCCGCGGGGCTTAGGTTGACTGGGGCGAGCATTGAACGGAGCGAGACCATGGCCGCAGCAGTGATTTTCGACTGCGAGTACCTGACGACCCAGGACGCAGCCACCCGGTTCTGGAACGGACCTTACGATCCTGACCCGCTGCTGGCGAAACTTGGCATGGCCCGGCTGGGGCTTGAGGGCGATTACCCGGTGCTGGAAACGCTCAGCCTTCTGGTCCTGCCGGTGGACCGGCACGGAACGCGGGTGCCGCTCGATCCGTTCTTCACGCGGCTGACCGGGATCGACGAAGCCGCGCTGGACCGTGACGGCGTTCTTCTGGCCGAGGCGATGGCGCGGATGGCCGCGTTTATCGGCGGCGATACCGCCTGGTCGTGGGGCAAGGACGAGCTGAACACCATCGCTGTCAGCTGTTTTGTCGCGGGGCTGTCCTGCCCGGTACCGGCCCGGCAATTTGCCAATGCAACCCACCTGTTGCTGAAATCGGGGATGCCCTACGACACCGTCAAGACCATGCGCAGCAACCGGCTGGCCCAGCATTACGGCCTCGACGACAGCGCGCTGCGCAGCCACGACGCGCTCGATGATGCGCTGTCGGTGACCTACGTGCTGCAGCACCTGTTGCGCGACGGCGCGCTGGCGGCGCAGGACCTGCGCTAAGCCATGAAAAAGCCCCGCGCGCGGTTGCGGCGGGGCTCTTCACTGTCAGGAGAGGCTCAGCCTCAGATCAGTTTCCCCATCGCGACGGCGGTGTCGCTCATGCGGTTGGAGAAGCCCCATTCGTTGTCGTACCAGGTCAGGATGCGGACCATGTTGCCCTCCATTACCTTGGTCTGGTCCATGTGGAACACGGACGAATGCGGGTTGTGGTTGAAGTCGGAGCTGACCAGCGGCTCGTCGGTATAACCCAGGATGCCCTTCAGCTTGCCGTCGGCGGCGGCGCGGATCGCGGCGTTCACCTCGTCGACGGTGGTGGAGCGCGAGGCCTCGAACACCAGGTCCACGACCGACACGTTCGGCGTCGGCACGCGGATGGCGACGC
>JAGRMT010000127.1 GCA_020441125.1 Roseivivax sp. | reverse complement strand
CCTGGGTGCCCGCCGGGGCAGAGCCGGAGATGAACAGGCCGGCAGCCTCACCTTGGTGAGAGCGCGCGGTCACTGTTGACGATCCGGAAATAAACAGGCCAGTTTCGCCGCCCGCGAAGGTGGAGCGGCCCTTGGCGATGGATCCGGAGATGAACAAATCGGCCCCGACACCGGAAAAACCATCAGCACAACCATAGGAAGATGAGCCAGAAATGTACTGCCCGCTTTCATCACCCAAAAACATGCAAAACTCTTGATCATTATCAATGATATGATGATCGCTTTTTGCCTTCATTTGCGCTGACATGATGACCTCCTTTATCAGTCTGTCATTCATTGGCCACAACTTATAAGAATGTTGCAATCGCGAAATCGGCCCCTTGATTTCTAGCAAGACTTGTCCACATTAAGGGCAAACTCTACCCCCAAGAGAAATGGGCCAACGGGCCGATTGTCCACAATTTAGAAAAACCTGTGGATAAGTTGCCCCGCCGCCTTTTGGGCTGATCTCATCACTGCTCCCGACCCGAATCGCGGCGCCGCGCTTGCCTTGCTGGCAGCCACGCGCGATACAGTCCCGGCATGGATCCGGAGGCCCGCATGAAGATCGCCAGCTTCAACATCAACGGCATCAAGGCGCGGATCGAAGCGCTCAGCGCCTGGCTGGCGGACGCCCGCCCCGACGTGGCGCTGCTGCAGGAGATCAAGTCGGTCGACGACGGCTTTCCGCGCGAACACTTCGAAGACATGGGCTATCGGGTGGAAACCCATGGTCAGAAATCGTTCAATGGCGTCGCGATCCTGTCGCGCCTGCCGCTGGAAGATGTGGTGCGCGGCCTGCCAGGTGATGCCGAAGACGACCAGGCCCGCTGGATCGAGGCAACCGTGATGGGCGAGCGCCATGCCGTGCGGCTGTGCGGGCTGTACCTGCCCAACGGCAACCCGGCGCCGGGCCCGAAATACGATTACAAACTGGCCTGGATGTCCCGGATGGAGACGCGCGCCCGCGCGCTTCTGGCCGAGGAAATGCCGGTGCTGATGGCGGGCGATTACAATGTCATTCCCCAGCCCGAGGACGCCGCCAAGCCCGAAGCCTGGACCGAAGACGCGCTGTTCCTGCCGCAAAGCCGGGCCGCCTTCCGCCGGATTGCAAATCTGGGATTCACCGAGGCGTTCCGCGCCCGCACCCAGGGTCCGGGGCATTATACCTTCTGGGATTACCAGGCCGGGGCATGGCAGCGGAACAACGGCATCCGCATCGACCATTTCCTGCTCAGCCCGGCCTGCGCCGACATGATGACCGATTGCCAGATCGACCGCGCCGTGCGCGCCGGCGACAAGCCTTCGGATCACGTACCGATCTGGGTCGAGCTGGCAGCCTGACCGCCGCGCTCTCTTGCGCCCGGCGCGACCCGCGCCTAGATTCGTTCCAATACGTGACGCAAAGGACCAATGCCCCATGCCGATGCAGGCCAGTGAGATCGAAGAGCTGATCCGCGAAAGCTTTCCCAACGCCCGGATTGTCGTTAATGGCGACGACGGTGTGCACATGTCGGCGATGGTCGTGGATGAAAGCTTTCGCGGCATGAATCGCGTGCAGCAGCAGCGCGCGGTCTATGCCGCGCTGAAGGGCAAGATGGACGGGCCCAATGGCGCGTTGCACGCCCTGGCGCTGACCACCAAGGCCCCCGAGTGATTGACTGCCCGGCGCTGCGCCGGGCCAACCGTTTGCGGCCCTGAACCGGGGCCAACGCGCGCCGCACCCGGTCGCGCAACCAGGAGACAGAGATGACCGACGCGAAAACCGCAATCGACCAGACCGTGAAATCGAACGACGTGGTGCTCTACATGAAGGGGACCAAGGAAATGCCGCAGTGCGGCTTCTCCAGCCGCGTCGCCGGTGTGCTGACGTACATGGGCGTCGACTTCAAGGACGTGAACGTCCTGGCCGACGATACGATCCGTCAGGGGATCAAGGAGTATTCCGACTGGCCGACCATTCCCCAGCTCTACGTCAAGGGCGAGTTCGTCGGCGGCTGCGACATCGTCACCGAGATGACCCTTTCGGGCGAATTGGACACCCTGTTCGACGATGCCGGCGTTTCTTATGACAAGGACGCCGCCGACAAGATCCGCGAAGCCAACGCCTGATCGCGCGCACTTCGCAAAAAAGCCCTCTCGCCGCGGCGGGAGGGCTTTTGATTTGGGGCGGCCGGCACCCGATCAGGATGGGTCGACCGTATCTTCCAGTTGCTCTGCCAACGCCTCGGCCCGCGCCGCCAACTCGGCCAGCGTATCGCTGACGCTTGCGGGCACGACCGGCACCTCTACCCGTTCCGCCGGGGGCGGCGGCAGGCTTTGCAGGTCGCGCAGCTGCTGGTGAATGCGCACCGCGCGTTCCTCGGCATCGCGCAGCTTGTCCTCCAGTCCGGCGGTCTTGTCGGCCAGCATCAGCCCGGCCATCAACAGCATCCGGCTCTCCGGCACCCGGCCGATCTGGTTGACCAGAACCTTGGCCTCGTTGTTCAGCATCTCGGCGGCGGTCAGCAGGAAGTGTTCCTCGCCCTCCTGGCAGGCCACTTCGAAACTGCGGCCACCGATGGTGATCTCGACTTCGGGCATCAGGCCATCTCCTCGGTGTCAGTGGTGCCGCCGGCGGCGGCATCCTCCAGCAGCGGTGTCATCAGCGCCAGCACGGTTTCCACTTCGGCGCGCTCGGCGGCGCGTTCGGCGTGCAGGCTTTCCAGCTCGGCACGCAGACCGTCGTTGATCAGTTCCGGCTTGCCGACGCCGGCTTCGTTGGCCTCGCGCAGCGCCAGGTTGCTGGCACGAAGCGCCTCGGTCGCCTGACGCAGGCGCGACAGTTCGCCCTCCAGCCGGGCCAGAACCTCTTTCTGGCCACGCACCTTGGTTTCCAGCGCCGAAACCTGCGTGTCCTGCTTGGAGCGGATCGCCTTGACCCGCTCTTCCAGCTGCGCATTGGCCAGCCGTTCATCGTCCAGCGCGCTTTTCAGCGCCGCCACCTCGGCAGGATCGGCAGCGGGCGCGGCAGGCGCGGCCGGGGCCGAGGGTGCCGGTACGGCGGCAGCCGCCGCGGGGGCCCGCGTCGACAAACGCTCTACCGAATACGAGATCCGCTCGAAGGCCATGGCCAGTCTGCGTTCGTATTCCTCGATCTCACTCATCTCTACCCTCATCCCTTGCGCCGCGGTTTCCGGCCCGAAACGAATCGGCTCACGCTGAATCGTATCGAGTTTATCAACGGCAAGTAGAAAATGCGCCCCCTTGCAACTCAATACCTTATCTGCCGCGCTTGAACTTGGAACTGAGGCTGGTAGGTACCGCTGATCCGCCGTTGTCGACAAAGGACTGAACCCGTGGACATTGCCGCTCTCCGTTCCGCCAATCCTGACCACTGGATGCGCGCGACTGCCATTCGGGCCCTGGCGCTGGACGCCGTCGCCCATGCCAACTCCGGCCACTCAGGGATGCCCATCGGCATGGCCGATGTGGCCACCGTGCTGTATTCCCGGCACTTGAAATTCGATGCCTCCCGCCCCGACTGGGACGACCGCGACCGGGTCATCCTGTCCGCCGGCCATGGCTCGATGCTGCTTTACGCGCTGCTGCACCTGACCGGCGACGCCGAATTCCCGATCGAGCAGATCAAGGCGTTCCGCCAGCTCGGCTCGCGCACCGCGGGCCACCCCGAGAACTTCCTGGCCAAGGGCGTCGAGACGACCACCGGCCCGCTGGGCCAGGGCCTGGCGATGTCCGTCGGCTTTGCCATGGCCGAGGAGATCCTGCGCGCCCGCTTTGGCGCCAAGCTGGTCGATCACCACACCTACGTGATGGCCGGTGATGGCTGCCTGATGGAGGGTGTCAGCCAGGAAGCAATCGGCATCGCCGGCCGCCACAAGCTGGGCAAGCTGATCGTCTTCTGGGACAACAACAACATCACCATCGACGGCAAGGTCGAGCTGTCGGACCGCACCGACCAGGTGGCGCGCTTCAAGGCCTCGGGCTGGCATGTGCAGGAAATCGACGGCCACGATCCCAAGGCGATCGACGCCGCCATCGGCGCGGCCAAGGCTTCGGACAAGCCCTCGATGATCGCGTGCAAGACCCATATCGCCATCGGCCACGCCGCGCAGGACACCTCCAAGGGCCACGGCGCGCTGACCAATGCCGACCAGAACAAGGCCGCCAAGGATGTCTGGGGCTGGACCGCCCCGGCGTTCGAGATCCCGGCAGAGATCAAGACCTGGTGGGAAGAGGTTGGCAGCCGCGGCGCGGCCGACCGCAAGGCATGGCAGGACCGGCTGGATGGCATGTCGGAAAGCCGCAAGAAGGAATACGCCCGCATGATGGCGGGTGAAGCGCCGGCCAAGCTGGCCGCACGCATCCGGGCGCTGAAGAAGCAGAACGCCGAGGCTCAGCCCTCTGTTGCCACCCGCAAGGCATCGGAAATGGTGCTGGAAGTGGTCAACCCGGTGATGCCCGAAACCGTCGGCGGCTCTGCCGATCTGACCGGTTCGAACAACACCAAGACCGGCGACATGGGCGTGTTCGACGTGAACAGCCGCAAGGGACGCTATGTCTATTGGGGTATCCGCGAGCATGGCATGGCCGCGGCGATGAACGGCATGGCGCTGCACGGTGGCATCCGCCCCTACGGCGGCACCTTCATGTGCTTCACCGACTACGCCCGCCCGGCGATGCGCCTGGCTGCGCTGCAACGCATCCCCACCGTGTTCGTCATGACCCATGACAGCATCGGTCTGGGCGAGGATGGCCCGACCCACCAGCCGGTGGAGCACCTGGCGATCAGCCGCGCAACGCCCAACACCTATGTCTTCCGCCCCGCCGACGTGGTCGAAACGGCCGAGGCATGGGAAATCGCCCTGACCTCCGCCGCCACCCCGTCGGTTCTGTCGCTGACGCGGCAGAACGTGCCGACCGTGCGCACCGAACACAAGAGCCGCAACATGGTCGCCCAGGGCGCCTATGTGCTGGCCGAATCCGACGGCAAGCGGCAGGCGATCCTGCTGGCCACCGGCTCGGAAGTGTCGATCGCCATGGCCGCGCGCGACCTGCTTCAGGCCGAGGGCATCGGCACCCGCGTTGTGTCAATGCCCTGCTGGGAACTGTTCGCCCAGCAGGACGAGGCAACCCGCCGCAAGGTCCTGCCCGCCGGGCCGGTCCGCGTCGGGATCGAGGCCGCGGTGCGCTTTGGCTGGGACCAGTGGCTGATCGGCGAGCGTGGCAAGCGCGAGAAGGCCGCCTTTGTCGGGATGGACCGCTTTGGCGCTTCCGCCCCCTATGAGGCACTGTACGAAAAGTTCGGCATTACCGCCGAGGCCGTCGCCGACAAGGTGCGCAAGCTCCTGGCAGGCGACTGGCAAGAGGTCTGACGGCCACCCGGCCGCACGGCATGACAAGGCAGCGCCCGTTCGCATACGGGCGCGGCCCACCCACCGGGCCAGGTGCCCGCACTTTCCTGTCGCGCTCGCCCAATGGCGCGCCTATGGTAAGGCCGAACGCTCCAAGATGCGCATGAAGGCCCCCAATGACAGAGACGATCTACATCCTGAACGGCCCCAACCTGAACCTGCTGGGCAAGCGCCAGCCCGAGATTTACGGCTATGACACGCTCGAAGACATCGAGGGCGTGTGCACCGAACTGGCTGCCGATGCCGGTTACGCGGTCCGTTTCCTGCAATCCAACCACGAAGGACAGATCGTCGACTGGGTGCACGAGGCCCGTAGCGAAGCCAGCGGCATCGTGATCAACCCGGCGGCTTACACCCATACCTCGGTCGCCATCCTGGATGCGCTGAATACCTTTGAAGGCCCCGTTTTGGAGGTGCATATCTCCAACGTGCACAAGCGCGAAAGCTTCCGCCACCATTCCTATGTCTCGCTGCGCGCCGATGGCGTGATCGCGGGCTTCGGCACCGAGGGTTACGCGCTGGCGGTCCGGCGCATGATCTCTCTGCTGGGTTGACCGGGCGCATGACGGCGCGCGATGCCGCGCTGACGCTGGGTCTGTGCCTTGCCGGCGGGCTGGGCGGCTGGCTGGCGAACCGCTTTCACATGCCGCTGCCGTGGATGATGGGCAGCCTCTTGGCCTCGGCTTTGCTTGTGGCCCTGTTCCAGAACAGCCTGCTGGCCGGCTACCGCTTTCCGATGCGGGTGCGCACCGGCTTTGTCGCATTGATCGGCGTGATGATCGGCACCCAGGTCTCACCCGCGTTGATCGCGCAGATGGCCGCCCTGCCCTTCACGCTGGCCGGCATCGTGCTGTTTGTCTTCGCCGCCCACATGGGCAATTACGTGATCTTCCGCCGCTTGGGTGGCCATTCCCGCGCAACCGCTTTCTATGCCGGCACGCCCGGCGGACTGATGGAAAGCCTGCTGATGGGCGAGGCCGCAGGCGCCAATGTCACCGTGCTGACGGTGCAGCAATTCCTGCGCATCGTGCTGGTGATCTCGATCGTACCCGCCGCGCTGTCGCTGTGGCTGGGCGCCCCGGTCGGCAGTGCCGCCGGGGTGAACATGGGCGGACCGGCGGGCCCGGTGGGCATGCTGTCGCTGGTGATCATCGCGGCCGTCGCCGCCGCCGGCCTGGCGCTGGCCCAGGTGATCCACCTGCCTGCCTCACAGCTGATCGGGCCGCTGGTGCTGTCCGGCGGGCTGACCCTGTCCGGCCTGGTCGACCTTCACCTGCCGCAATGGCTGATCGCGCTGGCGCAGGTGGTGATCGGCACCTCGCTCGGGCTGCGCTTCCGCGGTGTGTCGGCGGCTATGCTGCGGCAGGCGCTGCTGCTCTCGCTGGCCTCGGTCGGCTTCATGCTGGCCCTTGGCGCCCTGCTGAGCGAGGCGCTGTCCAAGATCACCGGCATCCCGTTCCTGCACCTGGCCATCAGCTTTGCCCCCGGCGGCGTGACAGAGATGTCGCTGATCGCCCTGTCGCTGGCCGCCAATCCGGCATTGGTCAGCCTGCACCACGTCATCCGCATCCTGCTGACTGTGGTGGAGATGACCCTGATGGCAAAGGTGATGCGCCCGCAGGAGGGCGATTAACCCTCGGCCTTCTCGGCCAGTGCCAGCCATTCTTCCTCGGCCTCGGCCAGCGCCGTCTGGCGCTGCGCCAGCGCCTCTGAAGCCTTGCGAAACTTGACCGGCTCGCGGCTGAAGAGGTCGGGATCGGCCATCAGCTCCTCAAGCTTGCCGATCTCTGCCTCCAGCCGCTCCATCAGCCCCGGCAGCGCCTCCAGCCGGTGCTTCTCGGTAAAGCTCAGCCCCGGCTTTTTCGGCGCCGCCGCGCGCGCCTCTGCAGGCCGCGCCGGTTCGGCCCGCGCCTGCGGCTGCGCCGGCGCTTCGGGCGCCGCGGCGGCCGCGCGCTGCGCCTGGTAGTCGCTCCAGCCACCGGCATAGACAATGGCGCGACCGTCGCCTTCCATCGCCACCGTCGTCGTCGCCACGCGGTCGAGGAAATCGCGGTCGTGGCTGATCAGCAGCACCGTGCCGTCATACTCGCCCAGCAGGTCCTGCAGCAGGTCCAGCGTCTCGACATCCAGGTCGTTGGTCGGCTCGTCCAGCACCAGCAGGTTCGACTCGCGCGCCATGATCCGCGCCAGAAGCAGCCGCGCCTTCTCGCCGCCCGAAAGCGATCGCACCGGTGCGCGCGCCTGCCGCTCGTCGAACAGGAACTCCTTGAGGTAGCCGACGACATGCTTGGGCTGGCCGCGCACCAGAACCTGGTCGGCCTTGCCCGAAACGCGCATTTCCGCATCGCCGGTCAGGCTCTCCCACAGCGACAGGTCCGGATCCAGCGCCGCGCGCGTCTGGTCGAAGACCGCCGGAACCAGCCCGGTGCCCAGCGTCACCGTGCCCGCGTCCGGCGCCACCTCGCCCATCAGCATGCGGATCAGCGTCGTCTTGCCCACCCCGTTCGGCCCGACAAAGGCCACCCGGTCGCCGCGCATGACGGTCAGCGAGAAATTCCGCACGATGTCCTTGCCACCATAGCCCTTGGCCAGCGCCTTCGCCTCGATCACCTTGCGCCCCGAGCTGGGACCGGCCGACAGCTCCATCGCCGCCGCGCCCTGGCGGCGGATCATCGCCGCGCGCTCGGCCCGCAGGTCCTGCAAGGCGCGCACCCGGCCCATGTTGCGCTTGCGCCGGGCGGAAATGCCCTCGACCGCCCAGCGCGCCTCGGCCTTGATCTTGCGCTCCAGCTTGTGGCGGGCGCTGTCTTCCTCGTCCCAGACCTTGTCGCGCCAGGCCTCGAAACCGGCAAAGCCCTGCTCCTGCCGCCGTACCGCGCCGCGGTCGATCCACAGCGTGGCGCGCGTCAGCTCCGACAGGAACCGACGGTCGTGGCTGATCAGCACATAGGCCGCCCGGGTCGCCTTCAGCTCTTCCTCCAGCCAGCCGATGGCGGCGATGTCCAGGTGGTTGGTCGGCTCGTCCAGCAGCATCAGGTCGGGCTCGCCCGCCATCAGCCGCGCCAGCGCCGCGCGCCGCCGCTCGCCGCCCGAGGCGGTGGCCACCGGCCGCGCCGGATCGAAGCCCAGCCCCTCGCCCGCGCGCTCGACCCGGTACATCTCGCCCGGGCCCAGGCCCGCCGCCGCATAATCGCCCAGCGTGGCATAGCCCGAAAGGTCGGGGTCCTGCTCCATGTAGCCCACGGCGATGCCGGGCGGCACCACGCGCTCGCCGCGGTCCGGCTCGACCAGCCCCGCCATCACCTTCATCAGGGTCGACTTGCCCGATCCGTTGCGTCCCACCAGCGCAACCCGGTCGCCGGGTTGAACCGCCAGCGACAATGCGTCGAACACCGGCTCGCC